>SXMN01000254.1 GCA_005777315.1 Verrucomicrobiales bacterium | reverse complement strand
GGTTATTACCAGATCAGTTTCATGAGGAAACCCCATGATTCCAGGGCAAAAGTGAGGGAAATACCACCATTCCAAGCCACCGGGTGGACTAGGAGTGAACTCAACACCACTGGATACCGCTCCCGGCCAAACCATGGTGTGATCACAAAGGGGCGCGGATTACGTAACCGACGGCCTCGTAGCCGCACACTCTTTTGGAATACATCTTGGAGAGGACCGGCTCGGCGTCGTCCACATAATCGTAAACGATGACTTCACGCTTATTGTCGTGAAGGCGATGGAGGCGACCGACATACTGTTGGAGCGTTCCGCGCCACGAAATGGGCGTAGCCAGGAAGAGCGTGTCGAGGCGGGCGTCGTCGAAGCCTTCACCGATGTAACGCCCTGTGGCCAGCAGAACTCGCTCCTCACCGTCGGGAATCGACTTCAGTTGCTCGGCGATGGCTCGCCGTTGCTTCACGCCCATGCCGCCCTTCAATACCACAACGTGTTTAACCTGTGCGGCGATTCTGGAGGCGAATTCGTCCACTTGGCTGGTGCGTTCTGTAAGCAGAATCGGGGAACGTCCCGCTTTGATGCAGGTCAACAGATCCTCGAAAATCAGATCGTTGCGAGACTTGTTTCCGGCCAGCGCGGCATACAACTCGTGCATTTCGGGTTTTTCCACCGAGGGCGGCATTCGAAAATTGGTCGGGCGGGGAATGACACTGTGCGTGAACGGTCGCGCGAGGGCCTGCTCCTTGGCATTCACGCGATGACGGATCGGACCGCACTGCATCACGATAATCGGGTGATGGCCATCCTTGCGCTGTGGTGTCGCGGTGAGGCCGGTGACGTAACGCGCTTTCACCTGCCGGAGCACCTGCTCAAAGCTCACCGCAGACAGATGGTGGCACTCGTCCACAACGACGTGGCCGTAGTTGGCAACCAGATCGTCAACGACTTGCTTTCGATTTAGACTCTGGATCACCGCGACATCGATCACCCCGTTCGGGCTTCGTCTTCCTCCGCCGATTTGCCCGATACTCTTGATGGGCAAATCCAAGAATGACGCGAGTCGCTCGCGCCATTGGTCCAAAAGTTGGCGGCGATGCACCAGCACCAAGGTGTTTGCCTTCCGGGCGGCGATCAGCCATGCGGCCACGACCGTTTTTCCAAAAGCGGTCGTGGCAGACAAGATGCCATCATCGTGGGCCAGCATGTCGCTGGCAGCGGCTTGCTGGTCGGGCCGGAGTTGGCCATGAAACGTCACGTCAAGCGGCAGACCCACGAATCGCTGGTCGTCGAGGTCCAAAGCCACCTTGTGTGATTCGAGCAGCGCGATGATTTCTCCCAGGCAACCGCGAGGCAAAGCCACGTGTTTCGGAAATTCTTCGGCGCAGCGAATCACGCGCGGCTTGTCGAAGGTGGACAGCCGCATGGCTTGGGCGCGGTAGAACTCCGGGTTTTGAAACGCGGCGAGCCGATGCAGCCGGTTCAACATTGCGGACGGCAATCCTTCCGTTTCGACGAAGACCAGATTGCCCCGAACAACGCGCACTTTCGCGGGCAACGGACCGGAGATGACTTCGTCCTTTTTCTTCCGGGATGGTGGCAGCGTCCATGGATCTTCTGTTTGTTCCTCGTCTGTCACACTGCGGCGGACACCGATGATGTCTCCGCTCCGTTCGGCCTCGCGCACAACGCTCTCGACTTCACTAAATTCCATCCGGCGGACGCCCGACAATAGCAACCACTGGTCGGAGTGTGGGTTGAACTCGGCGTCGAGAACTACACTGTTGCCATGACCTCGCGGCACATGTTGCAAGGGCAGCGCGATCAGATTGCCGAAACCGCCTTTGGGCATGGTGTCCTGGCTCGGAAAGAAACGGTCGTAGGAATCGAGACCCAATTGATGCCGTCGCTCCATGGTCCGGGTCAGAATCGCTGCGCCGAGTTTTCGGGCAAGGCGGGCGGGCAGTGGCGCGGCAAAGAAAATCCAGATGTGTCCGCCGCGCCCGGAGCGTGACCGTTCGAGCAGGGCTGGCACTTTCCACTCGCCACACGTGTGGAGGTACGCCCGCACGTCTTCCTGCCATGTCGTTTTGTCAAAATCAGCGGCGAGAAACCAACACGTCTCATCGGCCAACAGGGGGTAAACTCCTGCCGTTAGTTTGCCCAGCAGATGGTCGTGAACGACTTGGTCGGTCAACGGGAAGTATTCTTGCGGTTCTTCCGAATGCTTGGGGAACGGTCTGCCCCAAACTCTTCGGCACGCGGGAGAGTATCCCGCCTTCCCATTGCGTCCCTCCCACCGCACCGCATAAACGTCTTCGCGCCCGCGAAATAGGCTGAGGAAAAACTTCACCTTTTCTTCCGGGCTGGACTTGGCGGTTACCGCGCCTGTCGGGGCGGGCGCTGCAGCGGGCGGCACCGCAACTTCCGGGATGGGCATCTCCAATCGGCCACGCAATTGACGATTCTCCTCGCGCAGCCGTTCGCACTCCGCAAGTGCTTCAGCAAGTTTTGAGTCCTTGAAGTCGGATGCGCTCATAGTGGAGATCGCTCGCTCATGCAAAATGCACCCGTTGTCGTAGCCTCAAAAACGCGCTGCTCGTTTGCGCTTCCTGGTCGGTCACAACAAACTCAAAAATCTATGCACCAGTTCGTAGGCGCGACGGGCGTGCATCGCCTGAGTGTCGGCGTCGGGCGCAGAATAGAACTCCACCAGTTGCTGCGGACCGAAGGCGCTCACACTGGCGAACTTCTCACGCAAAATCTCAATCGCTTTGGCGATGTTCTTCTCTCCGGCCCGATTCTTCCAACCTTCGGCGAGCTTGTTCATTCCTGCCGGGAAGTGTTCCAGACAGTAGCAGAAGTCATAGGTGTCTTTCGGTTTGTCTCGGCCACCGATGGCGTGCGCCTTCATCACCAGAAAATCGGCCAAGGAAGCAACCCGTAGTCGGACCGTGTTCGTCGCACCGCGCACGTTTTCACCTGAGATAGTGAGTTCGTCGGGATTGTGGAACGCCTCACTGCAAGCATCGATCTGGAGTACTCGAAAATCCTGGAGCAGCTTGGGTTTGTTCTTCTTCAGCTTGACCGCCTTGGGAGCAAGAAACTCCACTTCCACCAGCACGGACCTTTCTCCGTCCTTGAGGTCCACCTCGACCACTAATTGAAAATTCTTCTCGCCAACCCGGTAGCGTTTCGTGTCCAGCAACAGCTTTACCAGTTCAGCGTAACGTCCGTCCTTCAGTTTGGCGGCATCCAACGCCAGGTCCACGTCGATGCTGCCAACGTGCGGTTCGTCGGCATCCGGCAACAACAAGTCCGGCGTCCATCCACCCACCACCACGAGGCAATCCACAAAGGAGGCCAGCACCTGGCCCACGTCCACCAACACGCGCCGCGCTGCCATCGTTTGTCGCTGGCTGTAGTCCGACTCGTTCCGGGGCTCGGGCGTCAAACGTTCAGCCCTCGCAGTTGCCATTCTGGCTTCAGGCGTTGGTTCAATAGCGCCTCCGCCGCTTCTTCGCCGCGGCCACCACAGTGATACAAATCCACATACGTCTGCACCGCGTTGGTGCAACTCATCCGGCTGTCACCCATCGTGCCGCCGTCGCCCAAATAGAAAACCCCGTCATCATCGGGAATCAGCACCACGAGGTTTTCGCCCGAGTCCACGCTCTTTGCTTCGACCAGTGCCTCGAACTTGGAAAGATACTGCTCGCGGACATACATCCACGTCTTGGGCTGGCGCACATATGGCGCTTGAAACTCCGCCGCTGAAAAAGCCGCATAGACTGCGAAGCCGCCGGTCTGCAAGCCGAGTCC
Organism: Verrucomicrobiales bacterium; assembly: GCA_005777315.1. Taxonomy (GTDB): domain Bacteria; phylum Verrucomicrobiota; class Verrucomicrobiia; order Limisphaerales; family F1-12-MAGs170; genus F1-120-MAGs170. The sequence continues at coordinate 1,149 of SXMN01000254.1, read as the reverse complement.
GGCCAGCGCATCGCGCAGCTTCTTTCCCTGCAACAAGGTGAAATAGCCGCGTCGCTCATGCCGCTCGAAGCGATAGGCGTCCCGCCATGCGACCAACAGCTTCAGCGGGTCGCGCAAACGAAACCCACCGTCCTCAGTGCCCTCGATGAACGCCTCGTCGCGCAAATGGCGCACCACCTTGTTCACCAAGCCGAGGCTTACATTCGGCTGGCAGTGGTTCTGCATTTCCCGCTGCGTCCACCGCATCCCAGCATGGTCCGGCAGGAGCAGTGCGCGGATGACACGCCCCGCCTCCCGCGTGCTCAGGTTTGCTTTTGGGCGTGGGCGCACATGCACTGATTCGTTGCCCGTGCGCTGAAGATGAAGCAGGCCGGGAACATCCAGCCGGTGGTTTCCCGCCAAGTCGAACCAGCTCCATCCGTGTTCCGCGCACAACTCGGCTACACGGGGCGACACCCACGGCAACGCCAGCACCGGAACAACCACTTTGGGCCGGCCGGCCGGTGAAAAGGTTCTGTCCGCCAGCGTCCGAAAAACGCTCGGGCGCAACTCGCCTTTGCATTCCACGCATAACGCCGCCTTGCCCCCGCCGGGCAGCGGGACGGTGGCCAATAAATCGAATCCGGCGTCCGACGCGCCGCCCACATGCTCCACCTGCCAGCCGCGCAGCCAGTCCACGCCGCGCAGCAATTCCTCCAGCTTCGCCGCCAGAGCTCTCTCCAACGCCGCTCCTGAGAGAGCCTTCATGTTCATGCTATGGCTTGCGTTCACCGTATCGTGAACATACATTAAAACGTGAACACTGGCAAATGAAATGCGCTGGTTAAGCCCGGTACGATGCCAGCGGCGGCGACTGCGCACCAGATCAGGACGCGAAGGGACTCCTGGAGGCTCGAATCGGCGCTTGGAGTATCCGCATGAGGTCAACTGCACTACTGCACTCCCGAAGCTCCGGCGAGAGGCCGGGCGCGACGGGAATTTAGGTGAAGAGCAATCTCGTTCAGGGAGCCTTTGGAATCGAACTCCGACGGAAATGCCGAAAAACCGAGTGTTTCGAGGAAGAGGAAAACGAGGCTTTGCCTCAGTGAATCACTTGCACTTTACTTGCACATTTTCGTAAGTGCTTGATTATCAATGGAGCGGGTGAAG
>SXMN01000253.1 GCA_005777315.1 Verrucomicrobiales bacterium | reverse complement strand
GTTGAATTCCGAGCGGACCATCCGCCCAGACTCAGGGGACTTTCACCCCCGGACTCACACAGCTTCACGAAGCGCACCCCAATGCTTCTCACGCTGTTGGGAATTATGAAACTGGTCAGACTTGTGCATCCTTGAAACACTCCATACGCAATAGAGGTCAGGGTGCTGGGTATGGTGACACTGGTGAGCCCTGTGCAACCAGAGAACGCAAAAAAACCAATGCTGGTCACAGTATTGGAAACGGTGACACTGGTCAGCCCCGTGCAGCCAGAGAACGCCATTTCCCCAATGCTCCTCACGCTTCTTGGAATCGTGAAACTAGTCAGTCCAACGCACCCTTGGAACACTCCATCCGCAATCCCGTTCACGCTCTCAGGTATGGTGACACTGATCAGTCCAGTGCAACCGGAGAACGCGGAACTTCCAATACTAGTCACGCTGTTGGGAATGGTGAAACTGGTCAGACTTGTGCATCCTTGAAACACTCCGTCCCCAATGCTGGTCACGCTGTAGGGAATTATGACGCTGGTGAGTCCAGCGCAGCCAGCGAACGCAGAATCACCAATGGCCATTACACTGTTGGGAATGGCGACGCCGTTCAGCCTAGGGCAGCCCAAGAACGCGGAAGAACCAATGCTCCTGACGCCGTTGGGAATTGTAGCAGTGGTTAGCCCTATGCAACCTTCGAATGCCGACTGTCCAATGCTGGCTACTCCATTGCCTATCGTGACACTGGTCAGACCGGCGCATTTGGAGAACGCAGAATTCCCAATGCTCGTCACACTGTTCGGAATCGAGACGCCGGTGAGTCCAGAACAGCCTTGGAACATTCCAACCGCAATGCTCTCCAAGCTGTTGGGGATGGTGACACTTTTCATCCCAGTGCATCCAGAGAACGCCTGATCCCCAACCTTGGTCACGCTTTCGGGAATGGTGAAGCTCGTCAGCCCGGTGCAGCCAGAGAACGCCGATTTGCCAATGCTGGTCACGCTTTCGGGAATGGTGAGACTGGTCAGCCCTTTACAGCCATCGAACGCCGACTGGCCAATGTTGGTCACTCCGTTACCTATTGTGACGCTGGTCAGTCCAGTGCAGCCAGAGAACGCGGAGCCGCCTATAACAGTCACACTGTCGGGAATGGCAACGCTGGTCAGCCCTATACACTTGGAGAACGAAGAATCCCCAATGTTGGTCACTCCATTTCCTATCGTCACGCTGATCAGTCTGGTGCAGCCTTGGAACTCTCCAACTCCAATCGTCTTCACGCTGTCGGGAATGGTGACAGTGGGGAGCCCTGTTAAGCCAGAGAACGCCCTATCTCCAATGGTCGTCACTCCATTTCCTATCAGGACATTGGTGAGCCCAGTGCAACCTGAGAACGCCGACTGCCCGATGCTGATCACGCTATCGGGAATGGTGACGCTCGTCAGTCCGGTTAGGCCAGAGAACGCCTTATCTCCAATCTTCAAGACAGGACTCCCGACAAGAGTATCTGGGATGATGACGTTACCTGCGGGGCCGGTGTAGCCGGTTATGCTGAGAGTGGATTGGACAATTACGAAAGTGAAATCACCGAACTGCGCACCGTTGAGCCCAACGGGTGACGACAGAAATGCCCAAGGAAAGAACAAGAGGGTCGCGAAGTTCAAACAACCTTCGAGTGGGAGCCAGGCAAGATGCTTCTTTGATGCCGCACAGTTCCGGGAGAATTGCTTCTCGTCTGAGTTCACTTAGGCACTATCCGCCAGCCCAATTCCGCTGTCCATCATGCATTTTCTACCGTGCTTTCGGCAGGCGAAACGGTCCGTGGGTTTCCTCTTGACCGCGCTCATAGGCGGGAAAACGATGCGATATGCGAGTCGAGAAAGCTATCCGGCAGAAGCTCCAGCGCTATGCCCAAGTCTTCCGTGAGGCGCGCGCGAAGAACGCGAACGAAGCAGACACGGTCATGTATCTCTTGAAATTCTTCGAGGATGTTCTCGGTTACGACAGCCTTGCCGGCGAAATCAGCAAAGAGGTCGAGATCAAAGGGCGCCGCTGCGACTTCGGGATCAAGCTCGACGGCTCCTGTCGTTTTCTTGTCGAGGCTAAGGGCATCGGCAAGGGCGTCTTGCGGGATGGGGACATTGAGCAGGCAGAGAACTACGGGTCAAGGAGCGGCATCAAATGGGTTCTCCTCACGAATGGCGCTGAGTGGAAGTTGTATCACCTGACGTTTGAGGAAGAGGCGGGTATCACCCACGAAATCGCCTTCGAGCTCAAGCTCTGCGAGGACTTGCAGGATAACGCCGAAACGGTTTGGGCGAATTTGCAGCTCCTCAGCAAGGAATCGGTCAGCAACGGGGGCTTGGACGCTTATTGGAGCCAGCGTAAGACTCTGGCCCCGGTCTCGCTCGTTCGGGTGCTGTTCGCTGAACCGGTGCTCGCAATCATCCGCCGTGAACTGAACCGCCACGCGGACGCCCGGCTTGAGACGTGCGATGTCTTCTCCGCCGTGAAAGACCTTTTGAGCAAGGACGCTTTGCTGGCTGCGGGCGACATCTCTCTGCCCAAGCGCAGGCGGCGGCGGAAAGTGAAGCGTGCCGATGACTCTGGACAGGTCCAAGAAGTGGAGGTCGAACTGGACGACGATGCCGAAGGCGAAGGGCGAGGCGGTTCGGCACAAGTGGAGAAAGCTGCTCCGGAGTGAACCGAAAGCTCCTCCGGCCACCCAACTTCACCCCGGTCCTCCGTGCCCCGCTGCTACCTAGCTGATTCCATTGCAGGAAGGGAGTGTCTGGGAGAGCCGCCAGCGGCTTCCTGTGAGGCTCCCGTCTGCATTCCTTGCGTGTGCGGTGCGGCGAATCCCTTGAGCAGATTGAATTGCTGCAAGCAGCCGAGTATCTGGTTCCAACTGGCGACGGCTAGGGTCGCCATTTCCATAACACTCGTTTAACCACTGAAAAAATTGAGTGTTTTCAGAGTTCCACTTTCTCGAGAACAGACACAGTTTAACACTTGCCGACACTTTGCCTGCTCTTGGCGACAAGAGACGCAAAATGCGACGTGAGAAGTCCGAGACGGTGAATGTTGGTTCCATCGTAGTGAAAACCTACACACGCACCCATGCCACCACGACAGGCTGGTCAACAGGCGGGACGTGCAGGATTTGGGAGGTCGCCGATTACAGCGCAGGCCGCCGGCGGCTTCCCATCTACCCCGTAAAGTGATCGCCGCCTCACAATCGCCATGCCTCGTCACGCGATGGGACAAGCGATGACTCATGCCCCAACATTTCACCAAACCGTCACATTGCTTGACGTGGTTCGGCCGTTGGACCAGTTTTCAGCTCATAAATTCTCCGGGTTTTATGAAAAGAATATCTTCAGCATCCCTTTTGACTGGTGCACTTCTCGCCATTCTCTCAACAACTGTCTGGACTCGCGCTGAGTTCATTCAACCTGTCGAAGTTCTGGCGTCCAACGGCCAGGGTTCCCAAGATGCCCTCATCAACGGCCAGGGGTTTGATGCCGATCCGGGCATTGGTTCACCCGCATCCATCCACAGCCGGCTTGGCGGAGAAATGTGGTCAGGCATCGGTTCGATCAAGGAGTATGTGATTTTCGATCTCGGCAAGGCCGTCAGCCTCACCAAGGTTTACATCTGGAATTACAACGTGCAGGACGCCACGGACGTCGGGATGAAGGATTTGGAGGTGCAGGTGTCAGCGGACACCAACATGACAAACGCCAACTTCAATGCCATCGCGAAGATCTCGCTCAAGCAGGGAGGCGAGGCTGGCCAGGTTTTTGAAGTGACCGGCACAAACGTCCGGCTGGTAAAGCTCAAGGGACTTTCCAATTGGGGCCAGGGCTACACGGTAGGTCTGGCGGAAGTGCGCTTCGAGAGCGGCGACATCACCGGGAACGTTCCGTCAATCGTCCTGAACAGCCCCCGAGAAGGGGACGAGATCGCTTTTGGTTCCGCCATAACTGTTGACGCGCGCGTGACCGACAAGGAAGGCAACTCGGATATTCAGAAGATCGAGTTCTTCGACGGCGACAACCTGGTCACCAATAAAATCACTGCCGCGTTCACCGCGGTTCTGAAGGGTGCGACGAGAGGTGATCATGCGTTGCGTGTTGTGGCCACGGACAAATCCGGAAAGTCTTCCTGGGTGACTGCCAACGTCTTCGTGCGCGAACTGGTGGCGGATCGCATAGTGAAAATTGACGACACGGCCGACGAAGGCGACGGTCTGTACCAGATCAAATACACCGGAGCATGGAATCTGGCACCAGGCGGAGCGAGTGATCCGAGATATAAGAACAACGATCATTACGAGTCCAACAACAACCGGAATGATTATTTTCAGGTGAAGTTCAAAGGGGTGAAGATCGATGTCTTTGCGACGGTTGCGAGCCACCATGGAACCGGCCTTGCGAGCATCGATGGCGGCCCGGAGTCGAAGGTGAATTACAAGGCGGCCCAGCGAGGCGAGCAGGTGTTCGTCTGGGGCAGCCCGATCCTTCCGAACCGCGAGCATGTTCTCAAGATCCGTGTCGCGGGCGACGGCGTTGTGACCGCCGATCGATTCGATGTGAGTGTCTCCGACAAGCCAGAGGTGACAAGCCCAACGCTTCAGGAGGTCACGGCAACCTTCGCCAGCCTTACTGCAAAACTCGAGGACGCACCCACCAGCGTCGTGGATCCCAAAACGGTCGTGCTCGCCCTGGATGGCATCCCGCTGCCGGCATCGTCCGTCCCTGTGGTCCGCAATCCGCCAGTGACCACGGTTACCTACAAGCCGGAGACGTCTTTCCAACCGGGATCAACTCATGCCCTCAAGCTGACCGGCAGGGACACCGCCGGCACGAGCTTCACGAACGAAACCACATTTACCCTGCCCGCGCCGTTCTTTCCTCTGCCCGGGTTGGGAGGACCGGCCAGCACCGCTGGAAACTGGGGTTTCCGACAGATCTGGAACGCGGGCCGCGCCGACGCCCTCGTCTCGGCGGTAGGGATTGCATTGCAGGCAAACCAGCCCGGTTTCGCAGGCAAGATTCAGGACATTCCCGCGCCGGTCATCAATTTTTCAAAGACAGCAAACCCCGGCGGCGGCGGATTCATCCCCGACGATCTGCCACTGCCTGCCGAGCAACAGGGTTTGACTGAAAGCGATTTTGTGGTTGTCGGCCGGGCGAAGGTGAAGATTCCCCGCGCCGGGGATTGGACAATCGGCGTTCACAGCGACGAAGGGTTCGGACTTCGATTCATTGGCGCGGCATTTGAGAGTGTCAACGGATCGGGCGAGCGCGACGACAATTTCCCGGAATTCATGGTGCAGCAGAATAACACCGCGGACAGCAGCTCGAGGGGAATTCTCAAGAGCCTCACCGCCGGCACCTACGAGATTGAGTTCATCTCCTGGGAACGCGTTGGTTCAGCATATTACGAAGTTTATGCAGCCGAGGGAGCCTTCGCTGAGGACTCGGACACGGATCAGTGGAAATTGATCGGTGCTCCTGGCGGGCTGGAGATCGTCGCCGCCCCGCCCCGTCTGAATGTGCTTGGGTTATCCAGGAACAACGAACAAGTGACCATCGAGTTCACATCCAGCTCACCCGGACTGGCCTATCAACTTCAGGAAAGCGGCGACCTGATCAAGTGGCAGCCCGTGCCGGGCACCGGTTTTCAAGATGCGGGAGGAAACAAGGTTCGCGCCACAGTCAACGGCGTTGCTGCCACAGTGCGGTTTTATCGTATTGCGCTGGCACCTTAGCGGGCAACGGATGGAATTTTTTGACACTCACGCCCATCTGGATTTTCCGGACTTCGCGGCTGATCTTCCCGAGGTGGTGGCCAGAGCGGAGGCGGCTGGCATCTCTCGCATTATTTCCATCGGCACTGACCTTGCCAGCAGTCGGCAGGCAGTGGCGCTGGCGGAGCGGTTTCCCCAAATCTATGCGGTGGTGGGCTGGCATCCGTGTCATGCATCCGAGGCGCCACAGGACTTTCGGTCGGAGCTTCGGGATCTGGCCCGGCATCCAAAGGTCGTGGCCATAGGCGAAACTGGACTCGACCATCATCGTCTCCCAAGTGCGAATCCTCCCGGTACGGCGCAGGATGACGAGCGCTACAAGGCAAGGCAGGCGCAGGTTTTTCAACAGCAGCTCGAAGTGGCGGCCGAACTCGGATTGAACTGTGTGATTCATCAACGCGACTCTTTTGACGCGACTCTTGAACAGCTCCGCCCCTTTGCCTCGAAGGTTCGTGGCGTGTTCCATTGCTTCGGCAACCCACCGGAAGACATGCGCCGCATCCTTGAGCTCGGGTCCATTGTGAGCTTCACGGGCATCCTCACCTTCAAAAACGCCCAGACCGTCCGTGATTCGATGGCCGCTGCTCCATCAGATGGTTTCATGCTGGAAACGGACTGTCCCTATCTTGCGCCGATTCCGTACCGTGGCAAACGCTGCGAGCCGGCCTACGTCAGGGAAATCGCAGTCATGGCTGCTCAGGTCAGGCAGTGTTTGATCGAAGACCTCAGCCGCATGACATGTGCGACGGCCCGGCGATTTTTTCCGAAGATGAGTTAGCGACTACTTTCGCTTCATCGCCTTGAGCAGCTCATACGCGCGGCGGGCCTTTTCATCGCCGGATTCGGCGGCGCTAATCAGGCTGGCTTCGAGGGTGACAGTGGAGCTGTGGATGGCGATACCCTGCTGAACCGTCAAGTCGGCACCGCTGCGAATTGCACGGAGAGACACCACGGCTTTTTCGTGATCTCCGGTTCGCATCGCCTCGCTCGCCGCCGCCGCGGTTTGCCTGGTCTCACCCGTCGCCTGGGCGAATGCCTGCTCAATTTGCGACGCCGCTTCTTTGGGAGTGCGGGCTATTTTGGTGTCGCTGTCGCTCGAATCCCCGCAGCCTGTCAGCAAGATCAACGAAGCTGCAGCAACCATCCGGGCGATCCATCGTGTGTGCACCTTGAATTTGTTGAGTTCCTTCATGTGCCGTGAAGTAAATGGCTTCGTTCATTCCCCCGTCTTGGACCCAGGCACGCACCAGAATCGCCCCGGTCGCTTTCCTCTGAATCCGCCAATGCCAGCTTCCTCGTAATACTTGCGGAACTTCATGTACTCGGTCTGGCCACCGAACATTCCCATGACCACACCAGTATTGTGGCGTTGTGTGACACCTTCATCCGGCTGGCTGGAGACGTTGTCGAAATTTGATGGCTGCTTCTCGTCCGCCTCCCAGTAGAGCATCGAATCAGCGGCGAACTGGGAGTGTTTGTATGTGGTGTAGTCGCCTCGCGGGCCGGTCGAGTATTTCGAGACGGCGCCGTTCATCACGTAACTCGAAACTTTCATGTCGCGCTGCCGGAAGAATGGGGTGTTGGTCCGGTCCAGCGGACAGAAGTAAAGCTTCCGTTCCGAGTGGTAATTCCACAATTGACCGCGCTCCACCGTGTGATCCGGCTTGTTGCCCGTGATGCGCATATAGCACCAATTGCCGACGTTGAATGTCCCCGAACTCCAGGAGGTGTAGGGCATGGAATCATTGTTGTCGTTCACATACATCGTTGTCGCCAGCAGGATTTGCTTGGTATTGGCGATGCAGCGCGCCCGATGGCCCTGCTCCTTCGCCTTGCTCAAAGCCGGCAGGAGCATCCCGGCAAGAAGCGCGATGATGGCGATCACCACCAGCAGTTCGATGAGGGTAAACGCGCGGATGTGGAGAAGCCGCTTGGAATCTTGAAACAAACGCGATGGTGTGTTCATGGGAGCGATGGGCTGATCACTCCCTTGGTAGGAGTTCAACGCCCGCTTGTCACGCAGGGAATTGTTGTCGGTAGTCCCAGCAGGCTCAGTCGAGGTTGCCGAAGTTGCTGATCCGGCCCCAGTGGATTCGCGGTGAAGTTGCTCCGTTCGAGTTTGCCCAGCCATTCATTGATCAACTCAAGAACGACCGCGACATCAAGGCGTTCATGGACGGATGGAAATTTCTCCAGATTTGCTTTCGCCAGCTTGAAAAGCGCCGCCGACGGCTTCAGCCGATTCTTCTGAAGATGCACGAAGGCGCCCGCCAGTTGGATCAGGCCCTTGTAAAAATGGTCATTTGGCTGCCGGCGTTCCGCGAGCCAGAGTTGTTCCAAAACGTCGTGAGCCTCGTAGAACAAGCCCCGGTTGAAACAATCGAAGTAACCGACATAATGCGGATCCGCGCCTTGCCCGGACCACTGCTCCAGCAGTGTGTCGATCCTGCCTTTCTTCTGGCTCATTCGGCGAATGTATCTGCCGCCTGCTTCGCTGGAAAGGTGTATCCAGGCCCGTCATCAAGCTCAGACAAATCGAGGGAAGCTTGCCGGGTTCCGGCCGTGAATCTAATCTGACCGCCGTGAACCCGAGCATCGGAGAGTCCAGCATCGGCCCCATTCGTGACGCGGCTTTCCAGACGACCCATTGGAGCGTCGTCCTGGCTGCGGCGAGTTCGGAATCTCCGGATGCCGCTCATGCGCTGGAAAACCTCTGCACAGCTTACTGGTATCCGCTCTACGCCTACCTGCGACGCAAAGGGCACTCGTCACACCAAGCCGAGGATCTTACCCAACAGTTCTTTGCCGCCCGCGTTGTGACACGCGCAATTTTTCATGGAGCAGCTCCGGAGCACGGGAAGTTTCGCACCTGGCTCCTGAACAGTCTGCAGAATCTTGTTCTGAACGAATTCGACCGTAGCAAGGCGCAAAAGAGAGGCGGTGGCTTTGCTCACGTGCCACTGGATTTCCCCTCTGCGGAGGCCCGCTACTCAAACGAACCGTCATGCGACCTCACGCCTGAATCCATCTATGAACGGGCCTGGGCACTGGCATTGATCGACCAGGCACTCTCCCAACTTCGAGAGAAATACGAACGAACAGGCAAAATCGCTTTCTTCGAGGAACTCAAGTGTTACCTGCCGGGCGCATTGAGCGGCAGGCCTCATGCGGAAGTCGCCGTCCGCCTCGGCAAAAGCGAGGATTCAGTCAAAATGGCTGTCAGCCGGCTGCGTCGGGAGTATGGCCAAACCCTGCGATCGCAAATCAAACGCACAGTCTCCACCGACGCTGAAGTGGGGGAGGAGCTCCGTCACTTGTTGGCTGTGCTCGGCGGATAAGTGAAGATTTGCTGTTACAACCGCCAACATCTTCTTTTGCAGGTCATGTGAACTTACACTGGCGATTTCAAAAGGGACGTTTCAACCCGGGTAGAGCATCCGCGCTCTCACTGGCTTCGCGCACCGACGCTTTTGCTACTCAGAACCCTTACCGATGACATCCTCACCCTCAACCTGCAGTGAATGCGGCTCACCTATTCCTTCGGATGCCCAAGGCATCCATTGTCCGCGATGCCTGATGGGGCTCGCAGCCACACTCCCTGACACCGAGACTTCAACACTGCCCGCGGCGATGCCCAGCACCCTATCCGCCCTGGCACCGGGTCAACCTTTTGCTGGCTATCAATTGCTTGAACGCATCGGCGAAGGCGGGATGGGCATTGTTTACAAAGCGCGGCAACCTTCGCTCAATCGTATTATCGCTCTCAAACTTCTACGTTCCGGCGCATGGGCGGGCGAAACCGAGATCAAACGCTTCCACCGTGAAGCGCAATCCGCCGCCAGACTGGCGCATCCGAACTTGGTCGCCATCCACGAAGTCGGCGAGGAAAACGGGCAACACTTCTTTTCGATGGAGTTTGTCGAAGGATCAAGCCTGGCGCAGGTCATCCATCGGACACCGCTCCCGCCGGAGCGCGCCGCGCGTTACGTCCGGATCATCGCGGAAGCCATCCAGTATGCGCACGATCGCGGCGTGCTCCACCGCGATCTCAAGCCCTCCAACGTGCTCATCGACGCCACCGATCAGCCGCGCGTGACAGATTTCGGCCTGGCCAGGCAAATCGACTCCGAACCTCGCGACACGAATGCCGAGCCTCATTCCAGCCTGACGCTGTCCGGCGCTATACTGGGGACACCCAGCTACATGCCTCCAGAGCAGGCACAAGGTCGCCGCCAGATGATCGGCCCCACAAGCGATGTCTATTCGTTGGGCGCGATTCTTTATGACTGTTTGACTGGCCGACCCCCCTTCCGCGCCGACACGCCGGTGGATACCTTGCGCCAGGTCGTCGAATCCGAACCCGCCGCGCCTCGATTGCTCAACCGGAAAGTTCCGCGCGACCTGGAACCGATTTGCTTGAAGTGCCTAGCCAAGGAGCCGGGGCAACGCTTTCGCACTGCGAGGGAGCTGGCGGAGGATCTCTCGCGGTTTCTTCGGGGAGAACCGATTCGCGCGCGACCGGTCGGCGCCTGGAATCGCGGCTGGCGATGGTCCAGGCGAAATCCAGTGATGGCCGCGCTGGGTGCGAGCCTTGTGCTGGTGCTTGCTTTGCTGGCAGTGGCGGCTCTGCGCTTCCGTGCTGATGCCATTGATTTCGTTGAGCAAGGCGCGAAGTTCGCGGCGAACTCCGTTTCCCTCGAACTCATGGAGCGCGGCATGTTCGTGCAAACCCTCTCGACCCACCATGAACTGCGCGCATTTCTGGCGAGAGGTGATCGCGAAGGGCTGACGAACTGGCTCAATGCTGCCTACGGCCGAAGCAAAAGCGCCGGCGGGCGGAGGTTCGAGAACTACCTTTTGCTGGACAACACCGGTCAAGCCGTTGCCCGCTCTCCGCAAGGAACGAACAACGCGCCTCCTGGTCGTGGAGTGCGCGATTATTTTCAGGGCGCGTTCAATCGCTCGCCGTACTTCTCGCGCATCTACGAGAGCGCGGATGACGGGATGCAAAAGCTTGCCGTGAGCTGCCTGATTCGGACTGAGACTGGACAGACTCTCGGCGTACTGGCGGCCATGGTCGGAACGGATCTGCCGGAAACGCTGGCCAGCCTTACCGAAGGCAATGGCAAAGTGGCTCTGGCCGGTCAGGCGGATCATTCTGCTCTTTCCGGTCAGACGCCAGGTTTGGCAGAATTTCTAATTCTCTGGCATCCTGCCTTCCGTGCTCAGGAAAGCGCTGTCCCGGCCGGCCCGCGCTACGAAGGTCGCTTCGCCAAACTTCTCCTTTCGACCAACACTCCTACAGCCGTTGATCTCGATCCGCGTTATAGGGATCCCGTAGCCAAACAGCATTCCAAATTCCTCGGCCTCTGGCTGGCTGGATTCGCCCGTGTGCCCGGCACACCCTATGTGGTGATCTACCAAACTCGAGATCGCGTCACCGACGCCCTTGCCACCGCCGGGATTCTCGCGGCCATCGCCCTTGCCACACTGATGGGCTGGCGGCTTCTGCGCCATCGTTTCCGCAAATCGGATCACCCCTGATTTGACCTAGTACTCCGTCAGTCATCAAATGAGGGGTAAAGTTTCTTGAGTTTGACGCGGGCATCGTCGGTGGTGAAACGCCAGTTGATTTTGGAAGAGGGCTGATTGCGACGCCGGGTCCAGGCGGCGATCTCTTGGCGCAGG
>SXMN01000252.1 GCA_005777315.1 Verrucomicrobiales bacterium | reverse complement strand
CGCGTTCTCCCAGGTGGCCGGTCAGAGCACGCGCAAGTTCGGCGGCACGGGCCTCGGCCTCACCATCACCAAGCGCCTCGCCGAGATGATGCACGGCGTGATCACCGTGGAGAGCGAACCCGGTCAGGGCAGCACGTTCCGTTTCGAGTTCCCCAACGTGGCGATAACGGAGCTGGCCGAGTCCGAGGCCATCGCCAAGGACGGACAAGGCGACTTCAACCAGTTCGCTCCCGCCACAATCCTTGTTGCCGATGACGTGGCGCTCAACCGCGCGTTGCTCACCGGATACTTCGAGGGCACCGGGCACAAGGTGGTGATCGCGATGAACGGCCTCGAAGCATTGGAACAAGGGGAGAAACATCGCCCGGACGTGATCCTGATGGACATGCGGATGCCCGAGCTGGACGGCCACGAGGCGACGAGACGGCTGAAAGCGAATCCGGCCCTAAAGCACATCCCGGTGATCGCGGTAACGGCGTCCTCCTTCCGCGAGGAGGAAGCCCGCGCGCGGAGGATTTGCGACGGATTCATCCGCAAGCCGTTCAATCGCGCCGAACTGATCGCGGAATTGCAACGGTTCTTGAAGCCGGTTGAAGCAACCCCATCGATCGACATCGCTTCCGCCGAGTCCACGGCTGCGGCTCCCGCATCCGCCGAAGTCCTGGCGAGGCGACCCGGCTTGTTAATGAAGCTGAACGAGGAGGAGCGAATGGCCTGGCCCGGAATCCTTCAACGGATGGAGATCGGCGAAGTTGAGGCGTTTGCGCTCCGGCTCAGAGGCTATGCGGACGAAGGTTCCTTTCCGAAATTGAGCGCCTACGCCGCGAGCTTGATCGAGCAGGTCGAGGCGTTTGATGTCGATCGACTGCCGAAAACGTTGCAGCAATTTCCAACCGTATGCCAGGCCACTGGCGCTGAAACCGAACCCCGCCCATGAATCTCTCACCACAGCCCCCTGCTTCCTTGGGCAAATCGCTCGTCCTGGTCGTCGATGACATCAGCAAGAACTTGCAGGTGGTGGGCAGCCTGTTGCGCATTGAAGGCTACCGGATCGCGCCCGCGACAAGCGGCGCCCAGGCGCTGGAACGCGTGCGGGCCGAGACGCCGGATTTGATCCTGCTCGACCGGATGATGCCGGAGATGGACGGATTAGAAGTCTGCCGCCGGCTCAAAAGCGATCCAGTGACGCAGCCCATTCCGGTCATCTTCCTGACCGCGAGCAATGAGATGGAACATTTGGTCAAGGGCTTCGAAGTGGGAGCGGTGGATTATGTGACGAAGCCGTTCAATCCGCCCGAACTGCTCGCGCGGGTCCGGACTCACCTTGAATTGAAACATGCGCGGGACACGATCCTTCGCTACGGCCAGGAACTGAGCCGGCTAAACGAGGAGAAGAATGAGTTCATGGGCATCGCCGCGCATGATCTGCGCAATCCGCTCTCCGCGATCAAGGGCTACGCGGAAATGGTCGTCGAGGATGGGGAATCGCTCGTGCATGGCGGAGTGTCAAACATCCCTGCCTGCGGGCGGGAGCTTCAGGAGAATGGCCAGAGGATCGGTGACACCGCCGCCCGCATGGCCGAGATGGTGCAAAATCTTCTCGATGCGAACCGGATCGAGCGCGGGGAAATGAAGCTCGATCTGAAGCTGACCGATCTTTGCCCGTCGTTGAATCAGGTGATCGAAACGCAACGGCCACGCGCCACGGCAAAGCAACAGACCGTTCATCTCGAAAGCGATGCCGCGCCCGTCATGGCACTCGCCGATCCAAACGTCACCGTGCAGGTTTTGGAGAATCTGGTTTCCAACGCGGTCAAGTATTCGCCGCCAGACCGCGATATTTTTGTGAGATTGAAGTCAGGCGCGGAAAATGTGCGGGTGGAAGTTCGGGATCAGGGTCCGGGCCTGAGCGCGGAAGATCAAAAGAAACTGTTCGGCAAATTCGCGCGCCTGAGCGCGAAGCCCACGGGCGGCGAGCATTCGACTGGCCTTGGCCTGTCGATCGTCAAGAAGATGGTGGAAGCAATGAAGGGCCGGGTCTGGTGCGAGAGCGAACCAGGCAAGGGCGCGACATTCATTGTGGAGTTCGCCAAAGCGTGATGGCAAACTCCGCCCATCACCATGCGCTTAGCCGTAACCATGCAGTTAGTTTCGGGGAGCACGCGCGCCCTCGCGTGTTCCGACCGGCGCCCTCGCCGGTCGGAGGCCAGCTCTTGTCGATCACTAAATGGTTACGCTTTCGACCGCGTCCGAAGTGTTCCGCGAGGGCGCGGAACACGGCACGCGAGGCGCGTGCGCTCCCCAGCCCACTGCATCGTTACGGCTTAGGACTCGTGCAAAAACAAATTCAGGTATTTGAGCGGACTTGCCCTCACCCCGGCCCTCTCCCATCCGATGGGAGAGGGAGAGACGTCGTCCGCTGGTCAGTGTCTCCATCCGCTCTGAGATCTGCGAGCGACAGACTGAGTGGTTCCCTCTCCCGTCGGACGGGAGAGGGTCAGGGTGAGGGTTGCTTTGTTAGAATTACACTTGTTGTCCGGGAGTTGTTCTTGCGCGGATCCCTAATTCTTCTCGCTCTGGTTCTCTTTGCCGCCAGCCTCCACGCTCAGGATGCCACGGAGGCCGGTCGCTTCCACGTCGAACATCCCACGCTCCTGAACCTCGGCTTTGAGTGGCCCATTCGAGGTGACGCCAATCGCAACGCATCCGTAGCCGTCCAATTTCGCGCTGCGGGCGAGACCGCATGGCGCCAGGCGCTCCCATTGGTTCGTCTCGGTGGTGAACGTGTTTATCGGCGTCGCGAGAATCTCGATTACACGGTTCCAGACGGATTTGCCGGGTCGATCCTCAATCTCAAGCCCGGCACGGAGTACGAGTGCCGGTTCCAACTCACCGATCCTGATGGGACGACTGGTGAAACGAAGCATACGGTGAAGGTGAAAACTCGCACCGAGCCGCAGGCCTCACAACGAGGCCGCACCCTTCACATCTACCCGCCGGACCACAAAGGCCACCGCATCGAGCCGAGCTTCACCAACATCCTGCAGGCGTATTATGGCGCCGGCCTGGGCGATTGGAGTGTGGTGTGGGAGCGGCGCGCAAAGCCCGGCGATACACTTCTTGTCCACGTGGGCCTCTACAAACCGGACAGGTTGAACTACGTCGATCCCATGATGGCGCCCTTCGATGGATCAATGTCGCTGACGCTCAAAGGCACTCCTGAACTGCCCATCAGCATCAAGGCAGCGGGCGATGGTGAAGTCATCTTCGATGGCGACGGAAATCATCGGTTCTTCGACGTGATGGCATCCGCCTACCACATCTTCGATGGCATCACGATCCGCAACACGGACGTCGCGATCTTCGCGGGGCAGAAGGAAGTTCTCGGAGCGGTGGGCCTCACGGTGAAGAACTGTCGTTTTGAAAATGTCGGCTTCGGCGTCTGGACCGAGTACGCCGGCTCCAGCGATTTCTACATCGCCGACAATCTGTTCCTTGGCCGCGATGATCGTTTCCGTCTCGTCGGATGGACCGGGCCGATGTGGGCGAGCGCTGGTCCTTACGGATCGCATCAGCTCAAGAGTTATTACGCGGTGAAAGTCTATGGACCAGGACACGTCATCGCTCACAATGCGATCGCCTATTTCCACGACGCCATCGGCATCTCCACCTACGGCACTCCGGAACAGGATCCGGAACGCAGGGCGTCCTCGATCGACATTTACAACAATGACATGCACATGCTGGGTGATGACTTTGTGGAAACGGACGGCGGCGTCCACAATGTGCGCGTCTTCAACAATCGGGGCGTCAATGCGGCCCACGGCGGTTACAGCGCGCAACCAGTGTTCGGCGGTCCGGCCTACATCATCCGGAATGTGCTCTACCACGTGGCGAGCGGCGCGGTGTTCAAGTTCTCCGCAAAACCGGCGGGGCTCTTCGTTTATCACAACACAATCATCGGAGAACACACCGGCGGCGATCCGTCGTCGAACATGCATTACCGGAACAACCTGTTCCTTGGACGCGACACGCCGGACCGTGGCATTGCGACATTTGCGAACGCCACCGATGCCTACAGCTCGGATTACAACGGCTTCCGCCCGAATCGAAACGTGACCGCACAGTACCGATTCCTCGCCCCGAAGAAGGGCCAGCAGATCTATGAGCCGCAGAATTCTGACTGGCAGCAATTCCGAACTCTCGCCGAGTTCTCGGCTGCGACTGGCCAGGAAGCTCACTCCATCGAAGTCGATTTCAATATCTTCACAAGACTAACGCCGCCAGACCCGGCCAAGCGCCATGCTGTTTATCATGAGATGGATCTCAATTTCGAATTGCATCCGAATGGCAAAGCAGTCGATGCCGGGATTGCGATTCCCACCGTCAACGAAGACTTCGAAGGCAAAGCACCGGACTTGGGCGCGCTTGAATCTGGAAAACCTCCACCGCACTACGGCCCTCGTTGGCTGACGTGGCGGCCGTTTTATCGCTGAAATTTAGTTTACTTGAGCTGAGCGGCCCTCTGTGCATGATCCGGGCAAGCCATTATGAATACGAAACATCAAACAACTTCCTTCTCCCCGGTCACGCGGCGGAGCTTTCTCAAGAACGGCGCGATTGTCACCGCCGGTATTGCTTCGCTCTCCCTGCCCGCGCGGGCACAGGTCAACAAGAACAGCAAGCTGCGAATCTTCCAGATCGGCGTCGGCGGCATTGGCAGCATGCAGCGCGGCGGTTTGAAAGGCCATCCGATGGTCGAATGGGCCGGATTTTGCGATGTGGACAGCCGCGAGACCGAGAAGATCAAAACGCAACATCCCGATGCCTGGACGTTGAGTGATTATCGCGAAGCCTTCGCCAACAAGGTCGCCGATTTCGACGCCGTGATTGTGGATGTTCCAGACTTCCATCACGCCACCGCAATGCTGACGGCGATGAAGCACAGCAAACACATCTACGGCCAGAAGCCTCTCGTGCATCAGTTGTCCGAACTCAAGATGGTCCGCGACGGCCTCAAAGCGCGACCCGGCCTTGTCACACAGATGGGCAATCAACGATCCTGCAATCGCGGCCGCATGATGTCCGTGGAAATTCTGCGCAAGAACCAACTGGGCCGGCCGGTGGAAGCTTATGTGTGGACCGGTGGTGTGTCGCGTGGCCATTACTTTGCCGATCCTTGGAGTGCTTACACGCCTGCCAAGCCGGTGCCGGATTATCTGAACTGGGATTTGTGGCGCGGCCCACTCACGTCCGAGATGCCTTACAGCGATGACCTGGCACCGCGACGCTGGCGCACCTTCTGGGAGACCGGCGGCGGCCAGTTGGCCGACTGGGGCTGTCACCTGCTCGACCTGCTTTATTTCGCCTACGACATGCCTGCGCCGGAAGCGGTGATTACGCATACCCCGAAACCGCCGAGCGCCTCCCACACGGCGCACAACCTGAGCACGATCACCTATCCTGGTGGTGGGAAATTCGCCCGGGAAAAGTTCGTCGTGCATTACAACGATGACGGCCTGATGCCTTCCTTCGCCGCGCTGAACCTGCCGCCCACCAAAGTCGGCTCCAATCACACCATGGTGGTATGCGAAGAAGGCACGCTGCTTCTGCAAGCCGACGGCGTGCCCGTCATTTACCGCAAGGGCAAGGAAGTGGAGGATGAACCCCTGCCGCAAACCACTCCCCGCAACCACTGGAAAGACTGGGCTGACAATTGCCTCGGCGATCACAAGCCTCTCTGGACACCGTTCGACATCGGCTGGCGCATCACCGAGCCGGCGTTGCTGGCTGTAAAGGCGACACGCTATCCCGGTCAGGAACTCCGCTGGGATGCCGAGAATTTCCGCTTCAAGGACAACGAAAAAGCGAACAACGAAATCCTCTCTCGCAATTACCGTGAAGGTTTCGCGCCTCCGACGGTGTCGTGAGTGACACGGACATCCCGTCTGTCATGGTGAAACTGGCTTACGGAGTGTGGCCGTCCCGGTGCACACTCCGAACTGTCCAGACTCATGGAAGATTCGATCGCAAACTCCATGATTGATGGTTGATGCGTATCGAGAGATGCCTGATCAAGGGCTCATCTTTCACCCCCTGTAGGGGCGTCTCGTCAGAGCGCCGCTACAGGGTGTTGGCGATTCATGCGGAGCATGAGAGTTTCAGCCCAAACCTTTGGTGGGTCATTGGAACCCGGATTGATAACTCCCCCCGCCGTAAGCGTCACAACAAGGATGAGAATCCTCCCGACAACACTGGCAGCATACCTCGCTTGCAATCTGACGCTGTTCGCCATGACGGCTACGACTGGTGAGCCGTTGCCAACCGCAGACGAAGTGCTGAAGCGAGTGGTCGAACGCGCCGAAAAGGAGACGGAAAACGACCGCCAGTTCAACGCCAACTACAGCTTTGTCCGCATCAAACGCACCGACACGAAGAACCACAAGGGCGAGCTTCAGAAGCACATCGAGAAATCCAGAACCAACACGCCGGCAGCCTCATCGGCAACCGCCTTCGAGCCGGCCACACCACATCCAGCCCAACGGCGCTCGATCAAGGGGCGAGCACCTCGGGATCAGACCGTGGACAAGAAGGATTTCCTTCAACAGGCGGACATGCTCAAGCGGTTCAGTTTTACTGTGACGGGCCGGGAACAACTGGACGGACGCTCCATGCTGGTGCTGGATTTCGTCCCGGCCAGCCGCAATTTGCCGGTGAGAGATTTCAAAGACCCTTTCATCAACAAGGCCGCTGGTCGTGTTTGGGTGGATGAGGTCGAGGCGGTGGTTGCCAGGGCGGACATGCGGTTGACAGAGGAAGTGGGTGTTTTCCTGGGCCTTGTGGGGATGGTGAAAAGCGGACTCATGCAGTTTGAACGTGAGCGGACGCAGGAGGGTTGGTGGTTCACCCGGGTGATAAAGTGGCGCCTCGAAGGCCGGCAACTTTTCACGCGAAAGATCATCGATTACGAGGAACGGAAGAAAGATGTGCGCCGCGCGAAGTAGAAGCCTGTTACGTTTCCCAATGCCCCCATCGCTTTCGAACCACCACTTTGGATGAAAGTATCGGGCTTGGCGCACGATGGTTTGCCACTCTGACCGGGTCCATCCCCGCGCAGAACGAGTTG
This sequence comes from Verrucomicrobiales bacterium, assembly GCA_005777315.1. GTDB lineage: Bacteria > Verrucomicrobiota > Verrucomicrobiia > Limisphaerales > F1-12-MAGs170 > F1-120-MAGs170. Next base: position 13,360 of record SXMN01000252.1, on the reverse strand, counting down.
CCAAAACTCTCAGCCTGTCGCCATGACTTGAAGTTCCGATGGCATCCAGCCATCAGGCTTGTGACAGCCACGCGGTGCATGTTACGCTGCTCAGATGGAACCAGCCGAGTGGGTCAATCTCAGCGACGACGAGTTGATGGAGAAGCATATTTCCCGGCTTGGACTGAAGCTGGAGGGCAGTGAGTTGGAGCCGTTGATCCGCCAGCTTTACGATGAGCTCTCACAAAAGGGCATGACATTTCATCCGCCCTGTCACATCGGCGACGAATGGTTCGTGCCGGTCGGCATCCCGGCCATTTTCATCCCGTTTTTTCTCGTGCATGAACGGCTGCGCAAACTGGAGCACAAGATGATCCTGGAAGTGGAAGGCGAAACGCCCGAGTGGTTCATGCGTCTCATGCGGCATGAGGCCGCGCACGCTTACGCCTATGCTTTCCAGCTTCACCGGAAGAAGAAATGGCAGCAGACCTTCGGGCTCACCTCGACCGAGGAGACACCGCAGTTTTACCGCCCCCGACCTTACAGCCGGTCCTACGTGATGCATCTGGATGACTGGTATGCGCAGAGCCATCCCGAGGAGGATTTCGCGGAGACCTTCGCGGTCTGGCTGACGCCGGGACTGGACTGGCGCGAGCGCTACCGGGGCTGGAAGGCGCTGCACAAGCTCGAGTACCTGGACGAGTTGATGCGCTCCATCGCGGGCCGGGCTCCGACGCACCTTGTTGAGTATCGAGTGGCCAACCACGACTGTCTGAACGTCAAGCTCAAGACCTATTACACTCGCAAGCGGAAGCTCTACGAGGATTCGTACCCCGATTTCTACGACAACGATCTCAGGCAACTTTTCGACACGGGACCGGAACTGACCGACCGATTGAAAGCCTCGGCGTACCTTCGCCAGCACCGGCGGCAGTTGATGAATTCAGTCTGCCAGTGGACCAACGAGAACAAATACGGCATCAACAAACTGCTCGCGCGGTTGATTGACCGATGCGACGAACTGGACCTGCACATCAAAGCGGATGATGCGCCTCAACACCTGCAAGTGTCCGCCTATGTCACCACACTCGTGATGAACCACCTGTTCACCGGCAAGTTCAAACGCACCAAATAGACGTGAAGAAGAAACCCAAAGTCCTGGCTCTTTTCACAGCCGGAGCACCGACCAGGCTCGACGATGACCTGAGCGTCGAGTTCGAGACCGAAGGCTGGAAGACCGAGGCTGGTGTGGTCGCCGCGCTGGGTGAACTTGGCTACGCGACGGAATACCTGGCCATCTTTGACGATCTGGAATTACTGCGGCAGAAGCTGCAGAGCTTCCAGCCCGATCTGATTTTCAATCTCGCCGACGAGTTCAAACAGAACCGGGCCTTCGACCAGAACATCGTTTCGTTTTTGGAGATGCACGGACTGGCCTTCACCGGCTGCGGCTCCACCGGCCTCATGCTTTGCAAGCACAAGGGCATTTCCAAAAAGATCCTCGGCTACCACCGCATCCGTGTGCCGGAGTTCGTGACCATTCCACGAGGCAAACGCATCAAGCGCCCGAAGCGTCTCAAGTTCCCCATCCTCATCAAACCACTCAAGGAGGAGGCGTCCTACGGCATTTCCCAGGCGTCGTTTGTGGAGAATGACGATGAATTCAAGGAACGCGTACTATTCATCCACGAAAAGCACGAGAACGATGTCATTGCCGAAGAATACATCGAGGGCCGGGAGCTCTACGTCAGCATCCTTGGCAATCACCGGTTGCAGGCGTTTCCGATTCGTGAACTTATCTTCAAGGAAGTGCCGCCAGACGAGCCGAAGATAGCCACCTACCGGGCCAAGTGGGATGCGGAGTATCAGAAGCGCTGGGGCCTGACCAACCAGTTCGCCGAAGGACTCGACCCCGCCGTGGTGCGCGACATCGAGCGGACCTGCAAACGCATCTATCATCTGCTCACCATCGATGGCTACGCGCGCATCGACCTTCGCGTCAAACCGAACAACGAAGTCTATTTTATTGAAGCCAATCCCAACCCGTTCCTCGCCGCTGACGAAGATTTCTCCCAGTCTGCCCTCAAGGCCGGTCTCGGCTACACCCAGTTGATCGAGCGAATCGTCCGGCTGGGATTGAAGGCCGTGCGGGAGTGAATTGAACCCGTCGGATGATCAACGCACGTCGCCGCCCCGGGGCTGGCCGCCAATGCTGAAAAGGCGACGTTCTGTGCGAATAAACATGCGCCCGCCCGCCACAGCCGGTGTCGTATGGCAGAGCTCATTGAGGGGATGACGCTCCAGTACTTTGAATTTTTCGCTCGCCTCCAGGACGACAACCTCCCCTGAAGTTGAAATCGCGAAAAGCCTTCCATCCACCCACACCGGTGAACCAAAGAAATTGCCACCGACGCGCTCCTGATACCGCAGCTCCCCGGTTGGCGCGTGCAGGCATGTGACGATGCCGGCATCACTCCACAACCAGACCAAATCTTCCACAGCCACGCTCGTCGGGACATAGGGTGCGGAGGTTTTTAACTGGTAGGCCAGCTCGGGCTTCCGCGCTCGACTTGGATCACCGGCCCGGATGGCGGTGACAAAGTTCCCGCCGCCGCCGCTGCCGCAGGAACCGAAAATGATCTCGCCCGCCACCACCGGAGAACTGACGCTGCGCTTGTCAAAAGCCTTGTCGTATTCCCACAAAATTTTACCCGTGTCAGGCTCGACCCCGTAAATCCCGTGCGCCTGACTGTTGAAGATCAGAGCAGGCCTGCCGCCTTTGGGTTCGAAAACGCACGGAGTCGAGTATGCGGACTTGGCCGACGTACGCGGTGTCTGCCAGACGGTTTTCCCAGTCGCAACGTCCAGGGCCGTGATAAAACTCGGACCATCCTGTTCGTTTCCAATGATGACCTTGTCCTGATAGACAATGGGAGATGGCCCGCATCCGTTCTCGGTGACAAACGGTCCGAGATCACGTTCCCAGACGGTCTTCCCTTCATGCGTGAGCGCGGTCACCAGGTAACGCTCCGGTTCCGTTCGCACTACATAAAGACGGTCCCTGTCCACGGCCGGTGTGGCGGCGGCAAGACTGTTGAGTTTATGTTTCTTGAACGGTGCGAGTGGCAGGTCACGGCGCCACATGATTCGCCCGCTCTCCGCGCCAACGCATAGAACGTAGAGCCCTCCATCCAGGTCGCCCGTGCTTGTCAGAAAGACGCGGTCTCCCCAAGCGACGGGTGATGAATGTCCGGTGCCGGGGAGATCGAGTTTCCAGTTAAAGTCCTTTTCGGTCCACTTCGTGGGAACGGTCTTGGCGGAACTGATACCAGCGCCGTTCGGACCGCGAAAGCGGCTCCAGTCCTGGGCGGACATGGTGCTCGAAGCGGCTGCCCAACAGACGGCGAAAGCAAGGAGGCGATGGACTGTTTTCATAGAGAGTGGCCGCATTGAACAGTTGGCCTCGCCCGCCATGCGAGCAAAAAAGAGATTCAGCCTGAAGGTTCCTCACTGTTTTGAACGGAATAGGGGAATCCAGATGGAAGCCTTTTCGACCTTGGGGATCACCGAGATTGCTGATCCAAGATTGTTGGTCGTGCTTCCTGCAATTCCATCTTTCACCATCTTGAGCATGGCCTGGCCGAAACGACCATACGTCCCCATGCCTCGAAAGCGAAAAGGTGATGCCTTGAGGCTGCTGTTCAATCCCGACGGCGACGGGCCAGCAACAGCCAGCCTGCAACGCCGACTCCTATCAAGGAAACGCACGACTGCTCGGGAACAATGAATCCGATCGCGTCAATTGTGTGCAGTCCGATGGATTCGTTAAAGAGATCACGCGCAGGGGTGAACTTCAATTCGACATCCTTCATCCCCGCGAATTGCTCAACATTCGCCGCAGTGGTGTACCCAGAACTTGGTGCCACGAGGGGTTCAAAACCCCGGGACAAAGTTATTCCATTGATGCTCACCTCAAATGGCTTTTCCCAATAAGTAAATATCAGAAACTTGGCATCCGCCGGTATATCACCTCGCTGGATCAGGGCATAGTCGATAGGAACTCGGTTTGAGAGATCGCCTTTGTACAGGGCATCAAAAGTTAGGCTGTAGTTCCCTTCCAATGGTACCTCGCGCCAAGCATACGGGCCTTGATTAAGATGGTCGGGTATTCCGGCCCATCCGTGAGCATCCGTGAAATCCGTGGTAAAGATTTTCAAGGAAGTGTCGCCGTAGTGATAGCTTGGGATCGAGAGAAGAGAGATCTCACCACTTAACCGTTCCTGGCTTTGCAGCTTTCAGGCAGGCTGGATACAAAATCGCCAGGCTGACTTTTTTCGCTCTCCGGGCTTGATGAAGTGATTCCACTCAATACAGCGGAGAACCGTCGTGAATCTCTCCGATATTCCACGATCATGGATTTCCAGTAGGCATTTCGTCCACTCTCTGATAATCCAAGCGTATGAACAAAAACCACAAGTTCAACCGTCGCAGTTTCCTCAAGACTTCCATCGCCTCCCTGACAACCCTGACCATCGTTCCGCGTCATGTTCTGGGAGGCGCCGGATTCACCCCGCCCAGTGAAATTCTCACGCGCGCCGTCATCGGCACCGGTGGGATGGGAATGGGCCACGTCACGTCCATCAATACAGCCTGCAAGCTCCTTGCGGTCTGCGATGTGGACGAAAAACATCTTCAAACAGCCCTCAAAGCCGGCGGAGCAGATGTGAAAGGCTACAAAGATTTTCGTGAAGTTCTGGCCCGCAAGGATATTGACATCGTTCATGTTCCCACCCCGCCTCACTGGCACGCGCTGATCTCCATCGCGGCAGCAAAGGCCGGGAAGGATATCTGGTGTGAGAAGCCCCTTTCGAGGACGATTGCTGAAGGCGAAGCCGTGAAAGCCGCAGTGGCCAAGCATAAACGCATTTTCCGCCTGAACACCTGGTTCCGGTTCGACAGTCCGTTCTACGGGATGGGCGTTGCGGTGAAACCCATCAAGAAACTTGTGCAGGCCGGAGTCTTCGGATGGCCGCTCAAGGTCACGCTGGGCGGCAAGACTGGTTTCGATTGGAAACAGAACCAGTGGTGTGGCCGCGTCAATCTCACGCCGCAGCCGGTTCCTCCCGAACTGGATTACGATCTCTGGCTTGGGCCCGCTCCGGTCAAACCCTACCACCCGCACCGCGTTCACCAGTCCTTCCGCGGCTACTGGGATTACGACGGTGGCGGTCTTGGCGACATGGGCCAGCATTACCTCGACCCGGTACAGTACATCCTCGGCAAGGACGACGAAAGCCCGACTCATGTCGAAGCCGAGACCGGCCCACAGGATCGCGACGCCGTCCTGCCGTGGCGGCGGATTTCCCTGCGCTACGCCGATGGTTGCGAAATCATCCTTGATGGCGAGAACACCGACAATGCGCCATTCCTCTCCGGTCCGCGCGGCAATCTGACCAAGTCTCTCGAGTCCAGCATCCCCGATCTCACGGATAAAATCCGCGATCTTCCGGACCCCGCACCGCAAGTCACGGATTTCGTGAAAGCGGTCAAGACACGGCAGAAATTCGCCCTCAATGAAATCAATGGCCACCGCTCCTGCACCTTGATCAATCTTGCCAAGATCGCCGTCCAAACGGGCCGCCCGTTGCGATTCGACAACAAGAAGCAACGGTTCGTGAATGATGCTGCGGCCAATGCTCTCATCAAGCAGCCCATGCGCTCTCCTTGGAAGATCAAGGTCTGAGACTCACACATTCGGGAATGGTGACTTCCTGGCTGGGAGTTTGGCCGCGCACAGCGAAGCATTCAAAGCGAACGTGGCGTCAGGGTCCGTGAATGCTCCCTGAACTGGCGAGCATGCACGGACGAGCCTGGCAGGTCATCTGCCTGCGTACCGCACCGTGGCGCTGGCCGGGGCTCCGAGCTTCTATCGGACATTCGCGGCGGGCTGAGGTCAACCAGCCATTCCGACGGTTCACGGAGAGTTCATCGGAAGAAGTTGAGGACCAGTTTGATGTTCCTCCTTCGGCCTGGTCCTTGACTGAAAGGCCCCAGTGCTTCCCGGCTGGTCACGATGGAATTCAAGAACCTTTACTTAAACGCAGACTCTTCTAGCGTGGCGCCACTGTTTACAAACCAATATGCAAACCTTGCCCAGTGTTCTTCTGCGTCCCGGTGAAGCGGACCGAGTGGTCGGAGGTCATCCGTGGATTTATCACGGTTCCATCCATCATCTGACTCAGCCAGCCACCGATGGCGCACTGGTTCAGGTGAAGGATCACCGCCAAAGGCAGCTCGGCGTCGGGATCTACAATTCCAAGTCGAAGATCAATGTCCGGATGCTCCACCACGAACGCGTGGAACTGAATGAAGCTTTCTTCGAGGAACGCATCCGGGCAGCTCTTGCCGTCCGCCACCGGCACATGCCCCGGGCCACTTCTTTCCGCGTGGTGAATGCGGAAAGTGATTTCCTCAGCGGATTGATCGTGGACAAGTACGAGGACGTCCTGGTGCTTCAGACTTCCGCGCTTGGAATGGACCAGCGCAAGCCAATGATTCTTGCAGCGCTGAAGAAGATCTTCTCGCCTCGCGCGATCCTGGAACGAAACGAGATGGCTTCGCGCAAGTTTGAAGGACTGGCCGATTCCAATGGCGTTCTGGATGGAGAAAATGTTGGCGACATCACGATCCAGCTCAATGGCCTCAAATTCGGCATCAATCTGATCGAAGGCCACAAGACTGGCTATTACCTGGATCAGCAGGTCAACTATCAGGCGGTCGCGGATCTGGTTGCCAAATACAACAACCCTCAGGTGCTGGACTGCTTCTCGTTCCTTGGAGGATTCGCTCTGCACGCCGCCCGGGCCGGCGCGGCCAAAGTCCAGGGCATCGACCAAAGTGAGCTGGCAGTGGCGGGGGCCACCCGGATCGCGAACGAAAACGGACTCGGTGTTCGCTGCGCATTTGAAGCCGCCAATGTATTCGACTGGCTGAAAGCGGCGACGGTCGTCCCGCCGCACGAAAAGCTGATTCCACGCTTCGATGTAATCATCCTCGATCCTCCTTCGTTCACGCGAAATCGCGCCGCAGTGCCCGATGCGCTTCGCGGCTACAAAGAGATTCACCTCCGCGCGCTCAAGCTGCTTAAACCTGGAGGCACGCTGGCCACTTTCTGCTGCTCCCATCACGTGGACGCCGTTCTCTTTGAACAAGTGATTCTCGACGCGGCATTCGACGCCCACAAGGTGCTTCGTCGCGTCGCCAGCTACACACAGGCACCCGATCATCCGATCCTGCCGTGCATCCCTGAGACGGAATACCTCAAGGGCTATGCTTTCGAGGTGGCCAGATGAACATAGGTGGCTTACACTGAAACTCAGGTTCAGCTTATTTTAAGAGCTGAAAACTTCCTTCAATGTCAGCCTCGCAAACATTGGTTACTCTCAAGCGGGCGGGCACCGGGCCTGTGATGGCCTTTCAGAGACTCTTTGTTCCTCTGATGCTGACGCTGCTTTGCCTGAATACTGGAACAGCGCTGCATGGGACGCCCGCCAATCGATCTTCGTTGGAGAGGCATTACGACCGGTTCCTTTCGAAGGAACTCGCCACTTGCGTAACGTGCCATCTGCCGGGCACCAAAAAGGATCCTCAAAGTCTGGAGGAGTTTCCTCATAACCCGTACGGGGATCGTCTCAGGCAGCTCGGTCAACAACTGGCTGCCTCGAAAAAGCCACGTGACATCGGCACCCGTCTCGCCGCTGTGTCCCTGGAGGACAGCGATGGCGACGGTGCTGCGAATGAGGTCGAGCTTCTGCTAGGTCACAATCCTGGCAATCGGGAAGACAAACCCTCGCAACAGGAGCTCGCATCGCTGAAGGGGAAACAGGCGGAGTTCAAAAAGTTCCTCGCTTCATACCAGTGGAAACCTTTCGAAACAGTTCGGAAGCCACCGGTGCCGAAGGTGAAGAACAAATCGTGGGTGAGGAACCCGATTGATGCCTTCATCGCAGCAGATCACCAATTGCATGAATTGCGCGCCAGTCCCGAGGCTTCCAAGCCGGTTCTACTTCGCAGGCTTCATCTGGATCTCATCGGCCTCTCACCCACACCGGAGGAGCAACGCCAATTCCTGGCGGACAATTCGTCGCGCGCCTACGAGAAAGTGGTGGATCGCCTGCTGGCGGATCCGCGGTACGGCGAGCGTTGGGGACGGCATTGGATGGATGTGTGGCGCTACAGCGACTGGGCGGGCTGGTCGGACGGCAATCAGATTCGCGACAGCAAACCGCATATCTGGCGCTGGCGCGATTGGATCGTCGAATCCCTCAATGCGGACAAAGGCTATGATCGCATGGTGCTCGAGATGCTCGCCGCCGATGAAGCGACTCCCCTCGATGAGAATGCGCTCCGGGCCACGGGATTTCTCGTCCGCAATTACAAGATGCTCAGTCGCGAGCAATGGATGGAGGACACCATCAAGCATACTTCGCAGGCGTTTCTTGGAGTGACGGTGGGTTGCGCGAAATGCCACGATCACATGACCGAACCGATTTCGCAGCGGGACTATTACCGGCTGCGGGCAGTGTTCGATCCGCACAATATCCGCACAGACCGGCTTCCCGGCGAGCTGGATACCGCGAAGCTGGGCCTCGTCCGCGCATACGACACAACGACGAATGCCATAACCTATCTCTTCGTACGCGGCGACGAACGGCATCCAGACACGAACCAAGTGATGGAGGCGGCGGTGCCACCAGCATTGTGCGGCTCTACGGCGTTGAAGCTGGCAAATGGACGGCTCACTCCACAATCTGTCGATCTACCTTTCTTCGCTTCCCAGCCAGATCGTCGCGAATTCGTGATTCAGGATCTGATCGCCGCGAGCGGGAAGGCCATCCAGGACGCCCGGATCGCCAGGGAGAACTCTAAGACAAATTCAGCCTTGTCTCCTGAGAAACTCAAGGAAATGGAGTTGGGAATCTCAGTGGCAGAAGCGAAATGCGAGGCTCTGATGGCGACTCTCAAAGTGGAGGAATTTGAACGTAATCTCGGCAAAGAAGCTGAATCATGGCGCACAGCAGCGACCGAGGCCGTCAGCACTCAACGCAAAGCAGCCGTTGAAGAGGCGAAACTGAAACATCACCAGAATTCAATGGCGCTTTCCGAAGCGCAGCGGAAGTCTGATGAGCTGTCGAAGGCCAGTTCCGATCCAGCCAAGCCCAAGGCGGACGTCATCGATAAGGCAGCCAAAGAAATCGAGTCCGCCCGGAAGAAATTGACCGAAGGCGAGAAATCTCTGGCCGACGCGGAGAAGGAGCTTCAAGCCGCACCCAACACCGCATACAAGCCACGTCCGGTGGAGTCCTACCCCGCAACGAGCACGGGGCGGCGACTGGCGTTTGCGCGCTGGCTCACCGAGACGAACAATCCACTTACCGCTCGCGTGGCGATGAATCATCTGTGGCTCCGGCATTTTGGACGAGGCATCGTCCCGACGCCGTCCGACTTCGGCCGCAACGGCAGGCCTCCATCTCATCCGCAATTGCTGGACTGGCTGGCTGGCGAGTTCACGGCTCGCGAATGGAGCATGAAGGCAATGCACCGGCTGATCGTCACGAGCAGCACATACCGCATGGCTTCGACACCTGATGCGCTCAGTGCAAAATCCGATCCCGACAACATCCACCTGTGGCGGATGCCTTCGCGCCGCATGGAAGCGGAGGTGGTACGTGACAACGTGCTTCACGTGACCGGGAACCTGGACTCGACAATGGGAGGGCCGGATATTGATCACAAACTCGGCCTCACATCGATGAGGCGCAGTTTATATCTCAGGCTCGCCGCGGAGAAGGAAGTCGAGTTCCTCAAGATCTTCGACGGCCCCAGTGTCACGGAGTGCTACGAACGCCGGCCCAGCGTCATGCCTCAACAAGCGCTCGCCCTCGCCAACAGCGAACTGGCAATCTCTCAAGCTCGTCTCCTTGCCGCTTCACTGGGAACGGGCGCTCGCAATGATCAGGATTTTGTTCGCGACGCATTTGTGCGGATTCTTGCGCGGGAAGCAAAACAGGAGGAACTGGAGTTGTGTGCCGAATTTCTTGCGGAGCACGCGAACGTGAAGCCGGAACTGACCAAAGTTAGCACAGTGAAGGACGTTCCGACTGGCGCCAGCGGGCGCGCTCGCGAGAATCTGATTCTCGTGCTGTTCAATCACAATGACTTTGTAACGATTCGTTGAACCTGGCACTGCCATGAGCCAACCCAACCACTCGCCTCACCAATGCCGGGGCCTTTCGCGCCGCGCGTTCCTCGCCGACACCGGGATGGGGTTCACGGGCCTGGCGTTAAGCGCAATGCTCTTCAAGGATGGCGTAGCTCGTGCAGTTCCAACGGGCGCGACCGGGCAGACATCACCCGGCAATCCGCATTTTACACCACGAGCCAAGTCAGTCATCTGGATCTTCCTTTGCGGCGGCGTGAGCCACCTGGAAAGCTTCGACGTAAAACCCGAGCTGGACAAATACGCGGGGAAATCCATCGCCGAAACGCCATACTCCAAAGTAATGGCAACCGAGGGCAAGGACATCATTGGGGGAAATCCATCGCACGGAAACCGGAAGACCATCATGCCGCTCCAGACAGGCTACAAGGCTTACGGCGAATGCGGTCTTGTCGTCGGGGACTGGTTCAAGCACGTCGGCGAATGCGCCGATGATCTCGCGGTCGTCCGATCCTTGTGGACGATTCACAATGACCATGGCGCTCAATTAACCTGGCAGACGGGCCGGCATCCTCGAGAATTGGAGCATCCGACGCTCGGCGCATGGGTTGCCTACGGCCTCGGTTCGATGAACGACAACCTGCCCGAGTATGTCGTGCTGGGTGCACCGACGGGAGATTGTTGCGGCGGCACATTCACCTACGGGGCCTCTTATCTCGGTCCTGAACACGGCGGCGTCCGGCTGGGCATTGATCCAAAGAATCCTCTGCCGTTCATCGCCCCGCCAACTGGCAGCATCACGCGAGAGGAGCAGTTCGAGAACTTGAGTTTGCTCGGGAAGCTCAACCACCTTGCTGGAATCGATTATCCGGATGATCAGAATCTGCGTGCCCGGATCAAGGCCTACGAACTCGCGTTTCAGATGCAGGCGAGCGTGCCGGAGACTCTCGAATTGGAGCGCGAATCAACCGCCACCCGGAATCTCTACGGACTCGATCAAAAGGAAACCAAGTCCTTCGGCGAACAATGTCTTGTGGCGCGGCGATTGGTGGAGCGAGGCGTCCGCTTTGTGCAAATTTTCCACGGCGGCGGCGGCGGCGGTGCCTGGGACGCGCATTCCGAAATCAAATCCAACCACACAAAACTTTCGGCTGAAGTGGACAAACCCATTGCCGGTCTGCTGAAAGATCTGAAACAGCGCGGCATGTTGGATGAAGCGCTCGTGGTTTTCGGCACCGAGTTCGGGCGATCACCCGGCGCGGAAGGAACCGGTCGGGATCATCATCCGCAAGGCTTCAGCGCGTGGCTGGCAGGAGGCGGCGTGAAGGGTGGAATTCAGCACGGCGTGACGGACGAACTCGGCTTCCACGCAGTGGCGGATCGTCATTACGTCACCGACATCCACGCGACTGTTCTTCACCAACTCGGCCTCGATTCACGCCATCTTGAAATCCCCGGCCGCAAACGCCTCGAAATGGATCACGGAGAAGTGATTGGGGCGATTGTTTGAGTCGGAGGAAGAGACGAGCGATGTTTGCGAGTGTCGTGATGCGAGAAGAAGGAGAATCTTCCCTTCGCCCACTGCCAGCACGGCCTGCAAGAATACCCTTGAACTGCTGCACCGAAAGGTGTTGACCAGAAATCCTGGCGGCCGCCCGGTCCACTATCTTCAACCTCTCCCACCCTCCAGGTAGTAGATGGAGGAAGCATTACCGCGGGGTGTAGTTCAGCCACGGGCCGAGCCATCGCTCCATCTCGGCGGAGGATTTGCCGTTGCGCCGCGCGAGGTCGTCCACCTGATCCTTCGCCAGCTTGCCGACGGCGAAGTATTTCGACTCGGGATGCGCGAAGTAGAGGCCGCTCACACTGCTGCCCGGCCACATGGCGAAGCTTTCGGTGAGCTGGATGCCGGTGTGTTTCTCCGCGTCGAGCAAATCCCAGATCGTCGCCTTCTCGGTGTGATCCGGGCACGCGGGAGAGCCGGGCGCCGGGCGGATGCCGCGATACTTCTCTTCGATGAGGTCGTCGGTCGTCAGCTTTTCAGCCCGGCCGAAACCCCATTCGTCGCGCACGCGCTTGTGCAGGTACTCGGCAAACGCCTCGGCCAGCCGGTCGGCCAGCGCTTCGGCCATGATGGCGTTGTAGTCGTCATGCGCGGCTTTGTGGGCCTCGACGATTTCCTTGAGCCCGATGCCGGCAGTGACGGCGAACGCGCCGATGTGGTCGGCGGGGGTCTGGGGTCTGGGGTCTGGGGTCTGGGGTTTCGGGGCGACGAGGTCCGCGAGGCACCAGTTCGGAGTGCCGTCGCCTTTCTCGATCTGCTGGCGCAGGAAGTGGAACGTCGTGCGCAGGTGCTGGCGCGAACCGTTGGTGTAAACCTGGACATCGTCGCCCACGGCGTTCGCGGGAAACAAGCCATAGACGGCGCGCAAGCCCAGCGACTTCTTCGCCACGATCTCGGCCAACATCTTCCGGGCGTCGGCGAAGAGCTTGGTGGCTTCCTCGCCGTGCTTCTCGTGCTGGAGAATCTTCGGATACACGCCGCGCAACTCCCAGGTGTGGAAGAACGGCGTCCAGTCGATGAACGGCACGACGTCCTCCAGCGACACGGCGAACGCTCCGGCGTGGCCGTGGGAGGAGCCGCAGTCGCATTTGCCGGGATTGAAAGCGCCGGACGACAGCGTGCGAATGCCGGTGAACTCGGGCTTCGGCAGGTCGTCGAACTTCAGCTTGGGCGCGTTGGCGCGGGCGGCTGCGAGGGAAAGGAGCTTCACCTGCTGGCCGGCGTACTGGCTGCGGACCTTCTCATATTCCTCGCGGTGCGCCTTCACGAACGCCGCCTTGCCGTCCTTGCTCAACAGGCTGCTGACCACCGGCACGGCGCGGCTGGCGTCGAGGACATGGACGACGGGCTCGGAAAAGTGCGGGGCGATCTTGATGACCGTGTGCGCCTTGCTGGTGGTGGCGCCGCCGATGAGCAGCGGCACTTTGAAACCCGTGCGCTCCATCTCGCGGGCCACGTGCATCATCTCATCGAGCGAAGGCGTGATGAGCCCGCTGAGTCCGATGATGTCCGCCCTTTCCTCCTTCGCCCGTTCGAGAATTTTCTCGCACGGAACCATCACTCCCATGTCGATCACCCGGTAGTTGTTACAGGCGAGG
>SXMN01000251.1 GCA_005777315.1 Verrucomicrobiales bacterium | reverse complement strand
GGCTGGTTGCCACGCTGGCACACCTTGGTCGCATCAAGCCCGGCCCCCACCGCATTGAGACATGCGTGGGAGTGGTAACAGCGACGTTGCACGAGAATGGTTCCGTATCGGTCGAGAATGTGCCGAGCTATCGCAAAGCCAGGGGCGTGGCGGTCAAAGTGCCGGGTGTCGGCAAAATCACCGGCGACGTGGCGTGGGGCGGCAACTGGTTCTTCCTCGTCGAGAAGCACGGCGAGTTGCTCACGCTGAACAATGTTGAGAAACTTACCGATCTCTCGTGGCGAATTCGCCAGGCGGTGAATTCCCAAGGTTATCCCGAAGTGGACCACGTTGAATTGTTCGGCCCGGCGCAAACACCGAAGGGCAACTCACGCAACTTCGTGCTTTGTCCTGGCAAGGCCTACGACCGTTCTCCGTGCGGCACCGGGACAAGTGCGAAGCTTGCGTGCCTTGCCGCTGACAAAAAGCTGGCCGAGGGCGACCCTTGGATACAGGAGAGCATCCTTGGAAGCACTTTCACGGGGCAATTCACCTGGCTGGATCGATCGAAAGGACAGATCACGCCAATAATCACCGGCACTGCTCACGTGAACAGCGAGGCAACGTTGATCCTTGAGGAGCGTGATCCCTTCTGCTGGGGGATTCGCAGCGTGGAAGCCGAAGGCCCTGGGACTGCGGCAGGAACTGCCGCTCTGGGTTTTTCGGTCATAAGTGAGAGCGCCCGGTTGGCAACGAGCATCCAAGAACTCCCGACGGCCTCAGTTGTGGATGAAGCCGTCTTCCAGACTGCCCAATCCAAAGCTGTGATTCTCCCAGCAGTCCAAGAGCCTTCGGCGAAACCCCCGTGGCCGCACGCACCGCCGCATTGGTTGTTCAACGGTGGAACCTATTTCGTCACGGCGTCCACGTTTCACAAACAACAACTCATCGACACATCAGCAAAGTTGGACTTAGTGACGCATCTCCTGATTGAGACGGCGAAAGAATTCGGTTGGACGCTTCGAGCATGGGCCGTGTTGAGCAATCACTATCATATCGTGGCTCAATCGCCCAACAGTTCCGCCATGTCATTGAGCAACTGGCTGCAGGAATTTCATCGCTTATCAGGCATGAAAGCGAACGCACTTTCCAACGCGCCAGGACGCCGCGTCTGGATGAACTTTCGCGAGACGCGTCTGACGCACCAAACTTCGTACTTGGCACGTTTGCGCTACGTAAATGAAAATCCGGTGCATCATGGTTTGGTCAAACTCGCTCGCGATTATCGTTGGAGCAGTGCTGCCTGGTTCGAGACGAACGCACCAAAGTCTTTCGTCGCCAGCGTCGCGCGCTTCAAGACGGACAAGCTCAATGTGTGGGACGATTTCGACTAAAGCCGAAGGCTCTTGGACTGCTGCAAGAATTGCAGCCCTGGATCAATGGATGAGGTGTGATGGATGGCCGGAGCTTTCTCAATCCAAAGCTGTGATTCTCACAGCAGTCCAAGAGCCTTCGGCTTCAGAATCACCCGCAGTATAGTCGAGTGAAAGTCACAGAATAGATCATGGCTGAGAAATCCATCCTTATCATCGGTGGTGGCGTCATTGGCTTGTCCACAGCGTACTACTGCGCGAAGCGAGGACATCACGTGACCGTCATCGATCGGAATGCTGCCGGGCATGAAGGTTGTTCCTACGGGAATGCCGGCATGATCGTCCCCAGCCATTTTGTGCCGCTTGCCGCACCAGGCATGGTCGCGCTCGGTTTGAAGTGGATGTGGAATCCCGAGTCGCCGTTCTACATAAAACCACGATTGAACTGGGAGCTGATGTCATGGGCGTGGAAGTTCATGCGAGCGGCGAATGCAAACCATGTGCAGCGCAGCGCGCCATTGATTCGAGATCTGAGCTTCGCCAGCCGCACCTGTTTCGAGGAACTGGCTGCCCTGCCGGAGAATGACTTCGGCCTCGTGAAGAAGGGGCTTGTCATGTTGTGCAAGACTCAGAAATCGCTCGATCACGAAGCAGCTTTCGCCAGGCAGGCCATTGAACTCGGCGTGCCCGCCGAAGTAATCAACGCAAATGCCGTCTCAAAACTTGACCCAAACGTGACTATGAGCGTCGCGGGTGGCGTTTACTTTCCAAAGGATTGTCATCTTTCTCCGAATCGCTTCATGGCAGGACTGAAACAACAATGTGAGAAGCTGGGCGTGAAGTTTGTGTGGCAGACAGACGTTTCGCGAATTACGCATCACGCATCACACATCACGAGCTTGAAGACAACGACCGGCGAATTCACCGCCGATGAAGTGGTGCTTTGTGGCGGCTCCTGGTCACCGATCATTACGCGCGAATTGGGCCTCAAGCTCCCCATGCAAGCAGGCAAAGGCTACAGCCTCACGTTACCAAAACCACGCGAGCTGCCGCAGCTCTGTTCCATTCTCACCGAAGCCCGCGTGGCAGTGACGCCGATGGGCGACACGCTCCGCTTCGGCGGCACGATGGAGATTGCCGGGTTGAACGAAGACATCAATCCGGTGCGCGTCCAAGGCATCATCAAGGCAGTGGCTAACTATTTTCCAAAGTTCACGTCCGAAGAATTCACAGGCATTCAGCCCTGGCGCGGGTTACGGCCGTGCTCACCGGACGGATTGCCGTATATCGGCCGGACCGCAAAGTTCTCGAACCTCACCATCGCCACCGGTCACGCCATGATGGGCCTCAGTCTCGGTCCGATCACTGGCAAACTGGTTTCCGAGACTCTATCCGGCGAGAAACCTTCCATCGACATCCACCTGCTCAATCCCGACCGCTACGCATGAGTAATCCCGGCTCTATAATGCGGAGCGCCGGTCTCCGCCCCGGCGCGAATGCAGACGCGTGCTTTAACTCGCCGGGTCGGAGACCGGCGCTCCAGCGCATCGGAACCCGGAACTGGACTTGCGCCCGAGAGATTCTAACACTGCTTCTCTGGGTGTTCTTCGCATACCCGATGCCGGGCCAAGGCACGAAGTCCGATTACGAGCGCGCCTTCAATCTGCGCAAGAACACGGAGAATAAGATCCTCAATCGCAAGATCGAGGTGAGCTGGCTGACCAACTCATCGCATCTGTGGTATCGTCGCGAACTTCTCTCCGAACACTCCGAATTTCTGCTCGTTGACACCGCTACCGGAACCAAACGCGCCGCGTTCGATCACGCAAAGCTCGCGACGGCCCTGACGAAGGCAACCGGCAAGGAGCGTCGTCCAGACAGCCTCCCCATCTCCAATCTTCGTTTCGCTGAAGATCTCAAGAACATCACCTTCGCAACCGAAGGCAGGTCATGGCGGTGCGACTTGTCCACTTATGAACTCCAGGAAGACAAGGATTCATCGTCGAAGCTCGAATCCGATGAATCCCTAAGCGCCAGCAGACGCACTGGAGCCGAGACGTCAATCGTCTTCGCCAATCAAACAATGGGAGGCGTCGAGATTTTCTGGCTCGACACGGAGGGCAAGCGGCAAAGTTACGGGCGACTCGGTGCCGGCGAGCACAAATCGCAGCACACATTCGCCGGACACCTCTGGTTGGTTGAAACCCGCGAAGGTCGGGAGCTTCGCCGCTTCGTCGCGAAAGAGTTAACGTCCGTGGCCGAGGTAGGAGAGAATCAGGCCCGAAGATCCTCACGCCGCCGACCAGAACCCGATGCCGCTGCAGGCAGCTCTTCGCCAGACAAAAAATGGATCGCTTTCATTCGCGATCAACAAGTCGTCGTCCGTGAGCGCGAGACCGGGAAGGAAGCACAACTGAGTCACGACGGCGGTCTTGGTGAAGCCTACTCAGAGGAACTCTCCTGGTCTCCGGATTCCACCAAACTTGTCGGAGTCCGGGTCACGGCGGTAGCTCCGCACAAGGTCACGCTCGTCGAATCTTCTCCCGCGCAACAAGTGCAGCCGCTGGTTCACACCTACGATTACTTCAAACCCGGCGACAAACTCCCGCATCCTCATCCCGTACTTTTCGATGTTGCGACCCGGAAAGCGACTCCGATCAAAGAAGACCTCTTTCCAAATCCTTTCACCGAATCAGGACGGAGGGAGGTTCGCTGGGCGACCAACTCGGCGCGCTTCACCTTCATTTACAATCAGCGCGGACATCAAGTGCTGCGAGTCATCGCCGTCAACGCGAACAGTGGCGAAGCTTCGGTGATCGTGGATGAACGCTCGAACACCTTCGTCGATTACTCCGGCAAGCAGTACAGCCACTGGCTGGACTCGACGCAGGAGTTGATCTGGATGTCCGAACGCGACGGGTGGAACCACCTGTATCTCTACGACTCCGAGACTGGCCGCGTGAAGAACCAGATCACCAAGGGCGAATGGGTTGTGCGCGGCGTGGATCGCGTGGATGAGAAGACCCGGCAAATCTGGTTCCGGTCAGGCGGGATAATTCCAGGCCAGGATCCTTACCAAGTCCACTTCTGCCGCGTGAACTTCGACGGCTCTGAACTCAAGGTTCTGACCGAGGGCGACGGCACGCACACCGTTCAATGGTCACCCGACCGCCGTTACTTCGTGGACACTTTCTCTCGTGCGGACAGCGCTCCTTCGCACGAACTCCGTGGCGCAGGCACCGGCAAACTCGTCACCGAACTCGAACGCGCTGACTGGAGCGAGTTGCTCCAGACCGGCTGGCGCGCGCCGGAACGTTTCACCGTGAAAGGCCGCGATGGTGTCACGGACATCTACGGCGTGATCTATCGTCCATCGAACTTCGATGGAGCAAAGAAATATCCCGTGATCGAATACATCTACGCCGGCCCGCACGATTCCTTTGTGCCGAAAAGCTTCGCGCCCGTTCAAGGCGGCTGGGCCATGGAAATGGCGGAGCTTGGATTTATCGTCGTCCAGATCGACGGAATGGGCACGAGCAACCGCTCGAAGAAGTTCCACGATGTCTGCTGGCAGAACCTCGGCGACAGCGGTTTTCCTGATCGCATCCCATGGATCAAAGCCGCTGGCGCTGCCTACCCTTACATGGACCTGACCCGCGTTGGCATTTACGGCGGGAGTGCCGGCGGGCAGAGTTCCACTCGTGCGCTGCTCGCCCATGGAGATTTCTACAAAGTGGCCGTGAGCGATTGCGGCTGCCACGACAACCGTATGGACAAAATCTGGTGGAACGAGCAATGGATGGGCTGGCCCGTCGGACCGCACTACGCCGAACAGTCCAACGTCACCCAGGCACACCTGCTGCAGGGGAAACTCCTATTGATCGTCGGCGAACTGGATCGCAACGTCGATCCCGCCTCGACCATGCAAGTCGCCAACTCACTTGTTAAGGCCGATAAAGATTTCGATCTGCTCATCATCCCCGGCGCCGGCCATGGTTCGGCGGAAAGTCCCTATGGCCGGCGAAGGCGTGCTGACTTCTTCGTTCGACATCTGCTGGGTGTGGAACCACGGGCGCTGCCATAAATTCATTGAGTTGCCACAGGAGGTTGGCCACACCCGTCGTGCAGTGGCGTGAAGAAAAGCAGCCGGCCCCGAACGAGCGCGATGACCCGGGGACTGTCCATCTGGGGATAGTAAAGTTTGACGAGGCAGCCGGTGTCCAGTCAGGTCACGACTCGCCTCCGCGCGCGTCATTGACCAACGCACTCAACGGCTGGCCGGGTGGCTGGACGCCCCAGACGACTTTGACTCGCGCCAGAAAATCCGGCTGCGGGCGCAAGGCGGGGACGAGTTAAATCTTCCGCCACTTTGGCCAGTGGAACGGCACCCCGCCGCTGGCCCCGGCCCGCGCCCCTCCGGCTGCGGACGCCGGGCCTTGGACCTACGAACCCTGCGACGACGTGGATCCCATGCCTGATTATGAAAACGTCCTCACCGATTGAGGACGGACCACCTGCCCGAGTGATTTTTCCGCCAGCCTGGCCAGCAGGTCGGTATTGGGGTGTGGCCCGCAACGGTCACAGCCGCTCTGTTCCCCTCTGAATTCCCTCCGGCGACCACCCGTCCGCCCGCTGAACCGGACGCGCCCTTGCCGAACCAGTGAAAAAAGCCGGAAGAGGTGATTGACATCTGCTCCCTCAGGAACAATCTCGATTAGAACACATCCGGCACGAAAACAATTCTCCCTTGAACCACGAAGCGTCAAAGCAAACTCCTATCAGTTTATGACCAACTGCTGTTCTTCCCGTACGAAGCGCGGTTTTACTTTGATCGAACTGCTGGTGGTCATCGCGATCATTGCCGTTCTTGCCAGCATGCTGTTGCCCGCCCTGTCCAACGCAAAAAAGAAGGCAAGAAATATCATGTGCGCCAGCAATATGCGTCAGTGGGGCATCGCGATCCGGCTGTATTCCTTGGATAATGACGGTAGTTTTCCCAACATGGGAGTTGACCCCATCAGAAACAGTCAAGATTTTGAATGGGTCTCCGGATCGATGTTGCAGAATTTTTTCCCAAACTATCTGCTAAAGATGGATACGAATTCTCATAAGAAAATCGAGAATCTGCTCTTCTGCCCGACGGATAAGTT
>SXMN01000250.1 GCA_005777315.1 Verrucomicrobiales bacterium | reverse complement strand
TAGGCTACAAATCTTGACGGCGGCACAGACGCATCTGCTTCGTTGCTCGCTTGGTCAGAGGCCGCTGCGGGCATCCTCCCGCGTTCGCGCCTCGCATCTGCATCCGTGGCGCTCGCCATCATTCGTAGCCTATCCCACGGTCTCCTCAGTAGATCCTGGCTGACTGCAAATCCGGCGAGATGGCGGCCACAGCAAAGTTCAAAACTTGCGACGAGGAATCTCGAGCACTGCCGGACGTTGCTGCAAAATCGTGGAGGTGGTGGGCATGGAGAATCCAGGGGACAAGCTCGATCCTCCGGGACCTCGCGAACCGAAGGCGTCAATAATCCCGGATCGAATGCCCCCGCCAGCCAGCGGGGTCACTCCTCCATCCGACAATCCAGTGTTCAATCCGGAGTTGGGAGAGGATGACAAACCGCCAAGCACCGGATTCAAAGGCTGGCGGGTAGCGTCCTTGAGGGTATTCATTGGGTCAACGTTGACCCCAGATCCAATTCGGCCGAGCGCGTTCTTCTCGAAGTCCTTCAATCGCTGTTCCTGGGGTGTCAGGATGTCCGTCGAGCTCCCGAGGGTTCGACGGAATGTGCCGGACACGTCTTTGTCAGCTCCAAAGCTGCGGGGGATGAGGTCTGAATTGAGCGATGATCCGCCAATGGCGTTCCTGCCGGATGGTTTGGTGATGAGCGAAGAGGAATTTAGATTCGAACCAAGCTTCGACTCTTCTGCTCCATTGGATTCCTCCCGGTTGCGATACGTTTCATGCTGCTTGCCCAGGTTGTCATTCTTGGAATCGGATTGCAGAGAGTTCCGGTCCTTCAGGCCGGTTCTGGCGGAGATCTCCTTGCGCGCTTCGGCTTCCCGCTCGAAGTAACGCTCGATGAACCCGTTTGATTTCTTCGCAGGGCTACCGAATTCCTGTCCGCGGACATTGAATGAATTATTCGGCGTCGCATCACCTTCAGAACCTGATGGTGTTCGCAAAATCCAATTCTTCCTCTGCTCAAGGAGCTCCAGGGTTTTCGGACTTAATTTGGAATTGCTCGATGGCGGTGCCACGGGCGGAGCCTCACCTCCAGCCGGGCGGTCACGTTGGAGGTCGAATGGTCCCAAACCATCATCTCTCAAACTCCTGTCCGGGCGTGAATCGGTGTCCGCTGATTTGCCTGGAGAGGTGTAGCGTATCTTTTCCCCCGCATGGGCACTCACGCCGACACACAGCGCGGGGACAATCCACGCGCAGCGTGCCCAAACGCATTTTCGGGAGAACATTTTCAACATCGGCATGGATGGCTTAGACCAAACCTCCGCATGCGTCAAAGGAAAGCACCCTCGGGCCGTACATTGACGCGCGTATAATCTTGACCGCATCAAGCTGGATTCGTTCAAAGAATTTCCAGCCATTCGACTTTTTCCCGGACAGGCAATTGAACCTCTTTCCTTGAGCGGTGTCAGAGTAATCGGCTGGCACGAACCCACGCTCCGGTGCAAGCTGCGGACGTGTTGATCGAGATGAACGAGGTTACCCGTATTCTCAACAAGATTGAACAGGGCGAAACCAGCGCTGCGGACAAACTCCTGCCGCTTGTGTATGAGGAGCTTCGCAAGCTGGCTGGTCAACGGATGAACCTGGAGGCTTCAGGACACACCCTCCAAGCCACCGCGTTGGTGCATGAAGCCTGGTTGAGGCTCGTGGGTGCAAATCAACAGCATTGGGAGAGCAGGGGACACTTCTTTGCCGCGGCGGCAGAAGCAATGCGGCGAATTCTGGTTGATCACGCACGGCGCAGGAAGAGTCAGAAGCGGGGTGGGCGAGTCGAACATGAACAATTGGATGAATCGGCAATCATTCTGGCTGCGCAGCCGGACGAAGTGCTGGCAGTCGATGAGGCGTTGAGCATGCTGGAGATTGAGGATCCCTCAGCCGCGCAGCTGGTGAAACTCCGGTATTTCGTTGGGATCACCATGGAGGAGGCCGCGGCAGTGATGGGGCTGCCGAAGCGGACAGCGGAAGAGCTTTGGACGTATGCCCGCGTATGGCTAAAGCGTTGCATTCGAGATCAAAGATGAGCTGCGAAGTAACAGCGTTTCGATTCCTCGAAGTAATACCTGGAAATACCATGCCCGTGGCGGAGTTAAGTTTTGAAGATACGCTCGCCCGATGGTTGAAAGGGGTTTCACATTTTGAAAATTCTGTGCTTGGAAACGCACAGTTGACTTGCCCGGATTTTCCCATTTAATTCGCCCCAAGTCCCAAACCGATTCCGAAGTTGGAGTCGTAACGCAGCCAAATACTATTATGCAAAAGCAAGCCCAGCCTGCCCGTGTTCCTTCATTACACCACCGCATTCTGCGAGCATTCACGCTCATCGAACTTCTGGTCGTCATCGCCATCATCGCCATCCTCGCAGGGATGCTGTTGCCAGCTCTCTCAAAGGCCAAGGATAAAGCCCAACTGACGATCGACCTGAACAACGTCAAGCAGGTGCTTCTGGCGAATCAGATGTATGCGACGGATAACAACGATCTCAATTCCTATCCCACATGGGGTGGTGATCTCAGCGGCGCGGATGGATGGTGCTACGCGACCAAGAATAACGGGCGCCTTCCAGGGGGGCCTGCCGCCGCTGGTTCTGCTGCAGGCAAGGACGTAAACTCGGTTCAGTTCAGCAATCAGCTTCAATTCTTCAAGATCAGCCAGCTCGGGCCGTTTTTGTCGACACATACCGTCCTGTGGTGCCCGAAGGACGTGAGCCAACGCGGCCAAGGTAAACAAAAGACGGCATGGTTGGGGCGTCCGGTCAAACTCACCTCCTACTGCATGAATGGCACCATCGCCGGATTCCCCGTCGCTGGACTCAGCCCTGAAGGCAGAACCTATAAAACCACGGATTTTCTGGCAACGGACATCATGCTCTGGGAGCAAAACGAGTCCGATCCATTCTTCTTTAATGACGCCGGCAACAACGTCGAATCCATTGGCGAGACAATTTCCCTCCGTCACTCTGGTGCCCCGAATCACATCACGCTTCCCTATGCCACAGCCAAAAACCTTGCAGGCGGCGCTGTAGTAGGCCGGATTGGCGGCTCGTCTGAACTTCTGAAGTGGAACAAGGCGTGGTCGATGGTCACCAAGAAAGTTGCAGCGCCGAATGACATGTTGAATGGGCCGGTTTATCGGAAGAAATAGTTGATTGCAGACGCCATTGATTTGCATGAAACGCTTCTCTGGTCTTTCGGACCGGCTGGTTTTGGCACTGACAGTGGCCGCGCTCCTGGCAGGGGCTGCTTGCGGAAAAAAGCCGCAAGAGCCCGGAACCGAGGGTGTCAGCACTGATACAGCCCAAAAATTGCCAGGTGCCGCCGACGTCATGGCTGCTGTGACCAAGAAGGATTACGAAGGTGCAGTGGCCGCCTTAATGAAGGTGAAGGAAGGATTGATGACGGAGGATCAGATCGGACAATTCGTCGTACTAGCCCGGGAGACGAGGGACAAAATTGCCGAAGTGGGTGGAACTGATCAAAAAGCTCAGGAGGCTGTATCGGTAATCAGAACCCTTACCACCGGAGGGCGCTGACGGCTGATTCATCAAATTCATTTACGAGAACGCTCGCCAAACAGGCGGGCGTTTTTTTTGACCGTGAGATCGATAATCGAGGGTTGGAGAAACACATGTTGGATTGGAGGTGTCCTTGTTTCAGTGTTGATCGGCGCATGTTCAAAGCAACTCACACCAAAAAGTGCCGACGAAAGCTCTGCCGAACTCGCCAAGGATGTGCTGCCGCAATTCGTCGCCCTCGAATCGCGTGAGAGGCAGGCTGACGAGACGGTATGGGCCAGGGAACGGCTGGCGGAAAGATGCGGACTGGCACTCGAGCGGCTTTGGGACGAGGTCAACGCATCAACCAACAAACTGGACCGCATCATCGAATTCGCAACCGGGGAAGTGGTGCTACCAAGGACAGCCGCGCCGGTGTTTGGCCCAGGAGGTGTCCGTGTGCTGGGGCCTTCGGGTCCGGATCAAACCCTCAACAGTGACGCCTGGCGCGACTGGCTTCGGAACGTGCAGGCCCAAGGTTGGGAGGTATCAATGGTGGAGTTTCGTCACCGCCGGTTCAACGACAGTCCCGCCGGATTGCCAGAGGCGAGCGAGTTCTATTTCTTCGGAGGTTTGATCAACAAGAAACGCGGTGAGCGAGCGAGCGTCGAGGGAACGTTGCGGATCAAGTGGGGGGCGCTTCCTCCCGGCGATGGCCCTCCTGCAATTCTCCGCGTTGATGCGAGCGATGTCTCGACTTGTTCGCGGCAGGGAGCGGTCCCTTTCCTCCCCGTTTTGGACCAACCGATCTCGCCACGCCATAAATCTCCATTCATCGATCCATTCATACTTTACGATCTCGATGGCGATGGCCGCTCAGAGATCATTCTGGCGGGGAGAAATATCGTGTCGCGGCAACGGGATTGGTCGAATGCAGAAGTGGGGCCGCTTTGCAGAGTGGATCCAGGTAACATCCACACAGCACTCGTGGCGGATTTTGATTCCGATGGAACTCCCGATTTGCTCACGGCCGATTCCGATGGCTTGAGGATTTTCGGAGGCACTGCGAACGGGACGTTTGATCAACCGCCGCGCTCTGTATGGAAGGCGGATCCGAAACTCAAATTTGCGCAAGTGATCACTTGCGGCGACATCGATGCTGATGGAGATCTCGATCTCTGGCTTGCGCAGTACAAGGTGCCTTATACACGAGGCCAGTTGCCAACACCCTATTACGACGCCAACGATGGTTATCTGTCCTATCTGCTCGTGAATGATGGGCGTGGGAATTTCAGCGACGGCACCGTGTCCAGCGGCCTTGCCGCCAAACGATTTCGTCGCACTTACAGCGCGTCATTTGCCGATCTCGACAACGACGGTGATCTCGATCTTGTGGTAGTGAGTGATTTTAGCGGCGTGGACATCCACCTCAACGATGGCAAGGGACACTTCAAGGATGTCACGCGCCGGTTCGTTGCCGAACCACATGCGGCGGGGATGGCTCATGCATGGGCCGATTTCAATCGTGATGGACGATTGGATCTCCTTGTTATGGGAATGAACTCTCCCACCGTTGACCGGCTGGATCACTTGAAACTTGTCAGATCCGGCGTGGCTGTGGATCAGAGCAAACGTACGGCCCTGATGTATGGGAACCGCCTCATGTTCTCGAAACCAGAAGGCAGATTCGAGCAGTCGGCATTTGATACTTCCCTTGACCGATCCGGCTGGTCGTGGGGTTGCACGGCTGCTGATTTTGACAATGACGGTTTTCTGGATGTGTACGTGGCGAACGGCCACGAGACGAAGGAATCGGTTCGCGATTACGAGGCGGAGTATTGGTTGCACGATCTTTACGTGGGAACTTCCAGCGATGATCCAGTCGCCGTCACTTAGGGCGAGCGAAATAATAACTTGAGCAAATAGGCTGGCTTTTGAAACGGATCGAGAGATAAGCTCGAAGGATCCGGCTCAAGATCATCATCGCCCAGGTCAGGAGAAAGTATCGGCAATTGTCCGTGCG
>SXMN01000249.1 GCA_005777315.1 Verrucomicrobiales bacterium | reverse complement strand
CCAGAGCGGGAAGTTGCCCGCGTAATGCTCGATGAGGAAGCCAATGAACCGTTCATGCGTGCCGAGCGGCGCGCGATGGATGCCGAGCGGCGTCTTGTTCGAGTTATCCTTGTCGCGGCAGGTCAGGCCGAAGTCCTTGCGGACGGCCACCAGAGGGCACGGCGAAGCCCCCGCCCGTCCGGCTCGGACTTGGTGGCGAAGGTGGTGGCCGTGTGCAAACACCCCGTAGAACGCCGCCTCGTTGGCGACCTCCACGTAGTTGATGCCGGATTCGATCAACACCTTGCGCCTTGGATGACAACGCGGTTCAAATTGGGCAAAACTTTTCAAATTCAACTCGCGTTAAAATTCTCCGTGAACTCGGTCAAAGCTGAAGTTCAAGCATCGCTTCCTTTGTCTCGGGAACGAATTGAAGGAATCGCTTAATGCGACCGGGCTGTGCCCAATTGCAAGTTCCCTCCACGCTCAACGATTTGAGATAACTTTCGATGTTGGAATTCTCCAGCCGTTCGAGCAAATCCTCCGCCTCTGCCAACGACGAACACGGGATGAATGCCTGCATCGCTTGATTCGCCTGCCAAGGCTGTCCGTCCACGCAGCCGAAAATCCGAGGGCGAAAGTTGCTCTTGCCGTAGGCTTCCCAGACAACCTTGAACGGAGTGAAACAGTATTCTCCAACGCCCAGGCACGCCCACCACATTCCGCGTTTGATCCAGGTGTTCAGCATCGTTCCCTTGCGGGCGAGCAACTGATTTTTTTGCGACAAGAAGTAAGCCGCTAGCGACGGATGCCTCTCCAGCGCCGCTTCGTCCAGCGGTCGCCCCGTCCGCTTTTCGTAAGGAAGCAGGATATGTTTGCGCGGCTTTGGGCGAGATTCGTCGAAGCATTCCTTCGTGATGAGCGGGAAGACGAACTCTTGCGGAACATCTTTTGGGGCATGATTGAAAATGAAGACGCTGTTCGTGCCGCAAGTGTTGACGCCCTGTCTTGGCTTTTGCCCCTCGCGCACATCTATCAACACCGGAACGGGCATTTGCTCAAACTCCAATTCCGAATCCAAGACTGCCAACGGCGCATTGGAGTCGCCAACCGGCGCGGCGAAACGCTTTACCCATCCGCCACCAGATTCAATCCGGTAAGGAATCGGGTAGCTCGCGACTGCATCGCGCTCAAAACGCACTGCGCCAAATCTCGTCGCCACTTCGGGAAACACTTTGGTTTCCGTAAAGGCCCAGATTTCCGCCGGCCTGAAAGTTGTGTCACCAATCGAATACCTGCGAAACCCAGAATGCGCACCATCGTTTTGAAACAGTGAAAGCGGCAAAAAGAAAATCCCCTCACCGTGAACCTCCAAGTTGTTCTTCATTGCGACGGCAAGCACGAGTGCAGAGAAATCAACCCGCGCACAGCCGAGCAATAGCAACTGGTTGTCATCAACCAACCCGTTCGCGATGAATACGCTTTTGAGCTGTTCCTTGTAGGCTTGCGGCAAGTCGTTGAAGTTCACCCACGGCGGATTTCCAACCAGCAAGTCAAACTTCCGGCCCGGATTCTCCAGAACAATGTCGGCGCAAACTGTGTTCTGCTTGGGAAAAGTCCGCTTGTATTTGAACTGAAACGATTCGTGGAATTCCCGAAGGAATTCCGGTTCACGCTCAATCAGGAACAGGCGCGAAAGCATCTTGTCATCCACGTCCATCCCATCCTCGCTCGCGACATCAACCAGCGCGTGAGCGAACACACCGCGCCCGGCAGTCGGGTCGCAAATTGTCGCGCCCTGCACCCACTTCGACACGAAACCGCTCTCTCGCACGAGCCACTTGGCCCAGCGCAAGGGAGTCATCACCGCCCCGACGAGCTTGTCATTTGAGCTTGAACTGCGCATATCCACTTTGCTGGAAGGATTCCATGCTCTTCAGCCTTCGTTGAGCAACCTGCCCGACTTTCCGGTAGTGCTGCATCGCAAGAACTGTGAAAAGATTGTAGAATTCCTTGATGTCGCGAGACCACGCCACCTCGTTCCAGACCTCGTTGATTGTGCAGTCTAAGCGAAGTTGGCCTGTGCCAAGGTTCTCTATGCGATACGCTCTCGCGGGAAGCATCGTAAATGGGGCGACCCGAATGTATTCAAGGTCACGCTTCTTCGCGCCCTTGGCAGAAAGCTTGTGTCCGAATTCTGCGATGATGAATTGTCCTTGGTCGCTGACGAGAAACTTTAGGAGATTGCGCACCGAGCAAATCCCGCCATCGGAATACTTCTTTGAATCTACATCCTTCGTCTTTGCGTCAACGCCGACGATCCGCCCGTCAATCTTGAATCCAAAATCGTAAATGGTTTTCTTTCCGGGAATCGGAATTGGCTCAACGCCACACTGTGAGCAGATGCTTTTCCAATTGCGCTTGATGCGATGCTCAATCATCGCGCCGAACGCGCGGGAGTCCTCACGCGCCGCTATTCCGGAACGCAGTTCCTCGAACAGCTTTGAAAGTTCTGCTTCGAGCTTCTGTGATATGTCGCGCAAATCCATGTTCTATTTCCGCACATCTCTTGTTATTTTCACGCCCGCCGCTCTTTGATACTCGCCAGAATATCCGCCACGACCTCCGCCTTCGGCTTCGCGCCTTGCGGGCCGCCGTGATGGAGACGCACACTCACCGCGCCGGCCTCCATGTCGCGACCGCCGATGACCAGCATCGTGTGGACGCGCAATTGTTCCGCATTGGAAATCTTCGCCTTGAACGGCGTCGCGCTGTAATCCGCATCCACCCGCACCATGTTCGCGCGCAGTTCGGCCACGATGGGCTTGGCGTAGGCGATCAACGCCTCGTCGTCGTTGAGCGTGATGACGCGCACCTGATCCGGCGCGAGCCAGAGCGGGAAGTTGCCCGCGTAATGCTCGATGAGGAAACCAATGAACCGCTCATGCGTGCCGAGCGGCGCGCGATGGATGCACAACGGCGTCTTGTTCGAGTTGTCCTTGTCGCGGTAGGTGAGGCCGAACTTGGCGGGCACGGCGAAGTCCACCTGATTCGTGGCGATGGTGAATTCGCGGCCGATGGCGCTCCACACCTGCACGTCAATCTTCGGCCCGTAGAACGCCGCCTCGTTGGCGACCTCCACGTAGTTGATGCCGGATTCGATCAACACCTTGCGCACCATGTCCTCGGTCTTCTTCCACAACTCCGGTTCGTTGACGTATTTCTTGCCGAGCCCTGCCGCCGCGTGCGTGCTGAAGCGCATCTGATATTTTTCGAGGCCGAAGATTTTGAAATACTTCAGATACATGTCGTTCACCGCGCGAAACTCGTCGGCGAACTGCTCCTCGGTGCAATAGATGTGGGCGTCGTTCATGTTGAGCGAACGCACGCGCATGAGGCCGAACAGCTCGCCGCTCTGCTCGTAGCGATAGCAAGTGCCATATTCCGCGAGGCGCAACGGCAAGTCGCGGTAACTGTGCGGCTCAGCCGCAAAGATGCGATGGTGGTGCGGGCAGTTCATGGCTTTGAGGTAATAACTCTCCGGCTCGCCCAGCCGCTTCAATTCCGCGCGCAACGCGGTCAACTCGTTGAAAGCGGTAGCCACGGGCTGCGGTGCAACGCCGGCTTTGACGGCGGCTTCAACGGCAACAAATTCTTCGTCTTTCAAAATGGCAGACATGGCGGAGAAAATAGCCGTCCGCGAACCGCAATGAAACTTCAATTTTTAACACACCGATCGCACGCTGGTTTAACTGTGCGCAAATCACATCGACTTCAAAGCGCCTGCGGCTAAACTTCAAGGCATGATCAAGTCCAATCCGATTGGGGCGCTGCTGGCGTTCACGTCGCTTTTTACCGCGCTGCTCGCAGCAACGCTCTTCTTCAGTTACACGCGGGAAGCTCGCACCAATCAGCGGCTTCCGGTCGAACTTGCCATCGCCAATCGCAACCAGGCACTCCTCCAGGGTCTGCTCACCGACGCTGTGGAGTACGGAAAGCGTGATCCTTCAATCGAGCAACTGCTGGCTTCAATGGGTATCCGTCACCAGACGAACGCTCCAGCCTCAACACAAGGAAGACGTTAAGCCATGTCCACTCCGGAAAATTATTCAGCCGAAAGTTCAGCGCCACCAGCATCCTCCCCAACAGCGGCCGCTCTGAGGGAATTGCAGGCCAGCTACGACGGACTGCGCGTTCTCTTCAACATGGTGCTCACTGGCGCGATCATTTTGCACCTGAGCCTTGGGATCTTTGTGTTCCGGGAGCTTCGAGTCGTTCGTCGGCAAATCGAAGAGAGTTCTCGCGCTCTGGCGAACTACCACAAGGTCGTTGAGCCCAAGATCAATGAACTACAAGTGAAGTTTACCGAATACTCACGCCAGCATCCGGCGTTTGCGCCGGTGGTTAAGAAGTATTTCAGCACCAACTCACCCGTTTCCTCCCCGAATGCTCTCCCCCATTCCGGCCCGACGGCGGCACCGCCAGTGCCACTGGCTCCTGCTTCCCCACCTCCGCCGAAACGGTGACGAGCGACTGATTCGAGGATTCCGAGGAGTTCGTCTTCAAGCAGCAACCGCCAATGGCAACGGCCTCCTGGAATGACGGTCAGGCGGTTGTGGTTGGTTTCTTTGAAACTACGCGCCGTAAGGCGGTGCCCAACCCTTCGATGGTGTAAGGTTTCTTCAACACCTCGCGAATCCCGATTTCATTCACGCGAGCCGCTTCTGCTCCGCCACCAAAACCGGTCACCAGAAGAATCGGAATGTTCGGACGCAACTTCAGGCAGACCTCGGCAAGTGAGATGCCCGACATGTGGGGCATGGTGAGATCGGTGATGATCGCATCGAACGCAGCCGGGTTGCTCTGGAACCAATCCAGCGCCTGGCGTGGATCGGATGTGCTGGTCACCTTGTAACCGAGATGTTCGAGTTGCTGCCGTCCCAATTGCGCCAGCTTGACTTCATCGTCCACCAGAAGGACGGACTGACCGTTGCCCCCAATGATGATCGAACCACGTTCTGCCGCCTGCAGAGGAAGGGAGTTCGCCACCGGGAAGTACAGATGAAACGTGGTTCCATTGCCAGGTTCACTTTCGACGGTCACATCACCTTCGTGCTCTTGCATGATCCCATGCACGACTGCAAGTCCAAGACCTGTGCCTTCGCCTGCCGCTTTCGTGGTGAAGAAGGGTTCGAAGATTCGTTCCAACGTCCCGGCGTTCATTCCCACGCCGGTGTCCCCCACTCTGAGTCGCAAGTACGGGCCTGAACGTAGCTGACGTTTTTCATCCCCCTGCTTTTCACCGCCTTCAATGACGTCCTCTCGAATGGACAGCACGCCTCCGTTATCTCTCATCGCGTGAGCCGCGTTCGTTGCCAGATTCATGATGATCTGATGAATCTGGGTCGGATCCGCGAGGACCGGTGGAGCGCCTGGCGAAAACTCGGTCTGAATCTGGATGCTTGAAGGCAGGGAAGCGCGCACCAATTTGACCGCGTCCAGAATCACGGGCCGCAATTGAATCACCTCACGCTTCTGTTCATGGCGGCGGGAGAATGTCAGAATCCTTGCCACCAATTCCTTGGCACGATGGGCTGCCGTGACAACCTCGGCCATGGATCGGAAGGATGGATGGCCTGCCGGCAGATCCCACCGGCAAATCTCCGCGTAACCCATGATGCCCGTCAGGATGTTGTTGAAGTCATGCGCGATCCCTCCGGCGAGTGTTCCTATCGCCTCCATCTTCTGCGACTGCCCCAACCGCGCCTGCATCACCGCGTCACGCTCCTCGGCTTGCTTGCGCTGGGTGATGTCGCGATTGATGACAACGCCTCGATCCTCGCCATTCGACGCGCGGTATCGGCGCCCGGAAGCCTCAAACCAACGCCATGTGCCATCAGCATGCTGATAACGGTAGGTGACGGTGGCGTCCGGCGATCCCATCTCTGGCAGCACGTTGGGCAGGTCATCTGGATGAACCCGGGCAAAGGCGTTGGTTCCGATCAACTCCGCGGGATCGAGCCCGAGCTGGGTTTTGAAATTGGGGCTCGCATACCTCAACACTCCATCCATGGTGATCTCGGCTACCAGGTCGGAGGAATTCTCCACAAGGAGGCGGTAGCGCTCCTCGCTTTCGCGAAGCCCGGCCTCCGCCAGTTTGCGCTCCGTCAAATCGGCGAATACCACCACGGTGCGCTCCTGGACTGTGGAGGAATTGCTCTCAACCTGCCGAATCGAGCCATCCGCACACTGGACCATCAGTTCCTCCGGAGCGGCCGACGAATTCGTCCGCGGGGCATTGCTGATGCGATCCAGCCAGGCAGCCCTGATCAAGCTTCTGTACTTTTCGTCTGGAAATGCGCGCGTCAACCAGCTTTCAACCTCGCCGACCTCGCGTCTGGTATATCCAAATAGCGCCGTGAACTTCGGGTTGAGGTACACGACATCACTGCGCTCATTCACCACCATCATGGCCACCGGAGAGCTCTCGATGACGGTGCGAAACTGAAGTTCATTCGCGTGAAGTTCGGCCTCCGCTCTCCGACGCTCGATCAATTCATGTTGAAGTTCACGGCCTCGTTCTTCGAGGGATGCATCTCTCGCCTCCACAGTGGCAAGCATCTCGTTGAAGGATTGCGTCAACAGACCGATCTCGTCATCCGCCAGCTTCTCCACGCGAACCCGGTAATCCTGGTTTTCAGTGACTCGCCGTGCCGCTTCTGCCAGTTGAAGCACCGGCCGGGACACCACGCGCTGCAGAGCGCCAGCCACGGCAATCGACACCAATAGAAGCACGCCCAACATGGCTGCTCCCATGATCGCCAGCCGTGGTAGCTCCGTGTACAGCGAGTCTGTGTCATACCGCAAATAAACAACTCCAACGACCTCCCGTTCGAAAATAATGGGTTGAAACAACTCCGCTCCACCGGCAACAAAACGAAGCTGATCCGACCATGGTTGGGCGGTATTCAGGGCAGGAAAACGGAACCGTTCCCTCCCGGATCGGACATAGCTTGCAAAGAGACTCCCCGAGGGGAGATACAGGCCGGCCGCGACAACCTCTTTCCGGGCTTCCAGCGAAGCGAGGGTTTTCTCCGCCTGTTCCAACCGGTTGAGATCAATTGTCGCTCGAATGCTCGAGCCAAGCATGCTCGCCAGAAGCTGAATATCCTTCACCGCCCGATCTCTCACCGTCCACGCTTGATAACCGAACAGAGAAGCAGCCCCCAGTAGCAGCACCACGCCACAAGCAAACACGATCACAAGCCCAAGCTTCTGACGAAGTGGAAAGTTGCCGAGAAACTTCATGCTCCTGATTGCTGCTGCTGCCTCAAACTACCGCCTGATTCGCCATTCAGGATAGGACCATGAACATCGGAACGCAATCTCCCCTTCGCCTGATGTCGGCACCCAATGTTACTTCGTCTCAGCGGCAGCCCTGATTGACTCCAATTCTTCCCAACGCGCGTAAAGCTTTGTGACATTCTCTTTGGCAGTCTCCAGTTCAGCCGTAAGCTGGTTGATCTGCGTGGCGTGCTTCCGGAAAAAGTCCGGTTGAGCGAAAAGCCCTTCGATCCTCGCCACCTCGGCTTCAACCGCGTGGATCTGCTCCTCCATGCCTTCCAGCTCGCGCTGTTCCTTGAATGAAAGCTTGCGGGCCTTTGTAACCTTCTTCGTCGCAGCAAGTGATTGCGCGGCTGACTGACTGGCTGCAAGATAGGCGGCACTTTCCCGGGCTGCCTCTTTGGCCGCGCGCTCCTTCTTCTCGAGGTAGTAGTCGTAGTCTCCCACACTGTGGGAAATCATCCCATTGCCCTCGAAGGCCAGCACATCGGTGCAGACACGGTTCAGAAAATAGCGGTCATGACTGACGACGCATACGACGCCGGGAAACGCGATCAGAGCCTCCTCCAGCACGCGCAATGTGGGCAGGTCCAGATCATTCGTGGGTTCGTCCAGAATGAGGAAGTTGCCGCCGCTCTTCAGTATGCGCGCGAGCAACAGCCGGCTGCGCTCGCCACCACTTAGATACTTCACCTGCGTCGTGATGCGGTCGTCGGCAAACAAGAATCGTTTGAGATACGATCGCACGGAAATTTTCCCATCGCCAAAGATGACGAACTCCGTGCCGTCGCTGACTTCCTCGAGCGCCGTGCGTTCCTCACGCAACTGCAACCGTCCCTGATCCACATAGTTGAACTTTGTAAGCTGGCCGACCTTTACCGAGCCCTCGGTCGGAGCAAGCTGGCCGATGATGATCTTGAGCAGCGTGGTCTTGCCCAGCCCGTTCCGGCCGGCGACGCCGATGCGCTGGCCGTTCTGAAACGTGAAATTGAATCCGCTGAACAAAGTGCGCCCGCCCAGTTCCATTCCGAGATTGATGACCTCCACCGTGCGATTGCCAAGTTGTGGCGGCGGTGGAATGACAAGTTCCACGTCCTCTTCGATGACAGGCCCCTCCTGGGCTGCGGTTTCGTAGTAACGCTCGAAACGGTCCTTTTGCTTGGTGCGTTGAGCGCGCGGCCCCTGGCGCACCCAGGCCAGTTCCTTCTTCAGGAACATCTGACGCTTGTGCTCGATCACCGCGTCCGCAGCCTGGCGTTCGGCTTTATCGAGCAGATAATCAGTGTAATTCCCCGCGTGCGAGAAGAACTTCCCGTCGCAAAGCTCAAGAATGCTGGAGGCGACGCGGTCAAGAAAGTAACGATCATGCGTGACGAGGAGGAAGGTCCCGCCGAAATTTTCCAGGAACTCCGCGACCCACTCGATGGATTCCGGATCGAGATGATTCGTCGGCTCGTCGAGCATCAGAAAATCCGGGCGCGAAACGATCGCCCGACACATGGCCACGCGACGCTTCTCGCCGCCGGAAAGGGATTCGATGCGACGCTCGCCATCGGGACAATTCAAATGTGACATCGCCACTTCGATGCGGCGATCCACTGTCCATCCTTCGAGTGACTGGATGCGATGTTCCAGTTCCTCGTGCCGCTTTGAATCGTGGGGCAGCGATTCAAACTCGGCGATCAGGTTTAACACATGTTGCGCGCCGTCACGAACGTTTTCATAAACGGTCTTTGACGCATCCAGCATAAAATCCTGCGGCAGATAACTCGAAACAAGTCCCCGACTCCGGCTGACATTGCCGCTGTCCGGAAATTGCAGTCCGGCGAGGATGCGCAGGAACGTCGTCTTGCCACAGCCATTGCGGCCGACCAGTCCGATGCGGTCGCCCTCTTCGACGCCGAGCGTCGCGCTGTCGAGGATGGTGCGCTCGCCGAAGCGAACAACAAGGTCAGTGGCGGTGAGGATGGAGGGCATTTTTTGTTAGTTACGGCAAATTAACGACTACACACAGATCGATCAGAGCAACGAATGGAAGTGCTTGAATGGTGAATTTCATCGGAAGATAAAGGCGCAGAAACCCGAACTGGCAGGCACTTCAAATCTTACCGGTTGCGGACAGCACTTCGCGCACAATTTTTGGATGCAGAATTTTGCCGCGATGAAACGGAACGACCACCCGTTCGCCGCCACGAAAGTAAATCCGATGACTTCCCTTCGTGCGCATGAGTACAAAACCGCCAGTCAACAGTCTGCGCTCCGCTTCCGACGCAGTGAGTCGGGGCAGTCTAGGCATGTGCGATCTCCAGCGAAGTGGCGAGAATGGTTTTTGCGTTCAGCCGTCGCAGTTCAGCAGGTTTGAGAGTCTCCAGATACAGCTCCGCCGCCTCGCGCAGATTGGTCAACGCCTCTTCCACCGTGTCGCCCTGCGTGTGGCAACCCCTGAGTTCCGGGCAATAGGCAAACACGCCGTCTTTGTCCTGTTCGATGATGGCTGTGAGCTTGCAAGTCATGGTGAAACGATAACTGGCACGCGCTGTGTTAGCAAGGCGGACGCCGGAGCTGTGCTCCGCACCATCTCGCGCCAGGTTGAAAGCCGGAAAGATAACACAGCCCAGGGCAAGCCCTCGTTGAGGCGTAGGTAATCGAATTCATTGTGAAGTAAATTTTCGAGCGAGGGCGCGTCTTCGCAGAAAATATCGCATGAACATTGAAATCGAACGGCACGAATGCGTCGCTCAGTTCCCAGATGCGTTCCATCTGCTCACTTCACTGTTTTACTCCCTCACCGTCTGCACCGGCAACACAGACAGCGGCACCAGTTTGTTTGTTTCACTGAAATAGTTGGCCGACCACTCGTTTTGAAATAGCACCACAGGATTCTTGCCCGTGTCGTATGCGAGCCTTGCTCCGGTCGGAAGCGAGATGGCATCAAGGTCATCTTCCTTCATGTCGATGGGCAGCCATCGGACGACCGTCCATGGCGCGGATTCCAGGCGCGACTCCGCGCCGTATTCGCTTTCGAGCCGGAATTGCACGACCTCGAATTGCAGCGGGCCGACGGCGGCAAGCAACGGCGTCTTCACCGAAGAGTTGCGAAGATAGAGCGCCTGGATGACGCCTTCCTGCAAGAGCTGATCCAGGCCCTGGCGAAATTGTTTGTACTTCGCCGTATTCGGATTGTGCAGGTAGCTGAAGGCTTCGGGCGTAAAGCGCGGGATTTCCTTGTACAGAATCGTCGGGTCTGTCGTAAGGGTGTCGCCGATACCGAAGCCGCCGTGACCCACCAGGCCGATGACGTCGCCGGGAAACGCCTCGTCCATCGTCTCGCGTTCGTTGCCGAAAAGTTTGTGCGAACTGGAAAGACGCACCTTCTTCTCCGAACGTGAATGATGCACGGTCATGTCGCGCTCGAACTTGCCCGAGCACACGCGGACGAACGCGATGCGATCCCGATGCTTCGGATCCATGGTCGCCTTGATGTTGAAGATGTAACCTGAGAAGGCGGGGTTCTCAGGAGAAATGGAAACACCGGCCATCACGCGGGGTTTTGGCGCCGGCGCATGCTTCAGGAAGCCATCCAGCAGGAGTTGAACGCCGAAATTATTGCTGGCGCTGCCAAAAAAGACTGGCGTCGTTTTTTCCGCGAGCACAGCGGCGTCATCCCAGTCGTGCCCCGCATGTTCAAGCATTTCCAGTTCTTCGACGGTCCGGTGAAACGTGGGGTCGTCCAGGCGTCCTCGGATGATTTCATCATGCAAGCCACCAACCTGCACCGGCGCTCGGAACTGGCCGCCCACCGTGCGCTCGAACAGGTGCATCTGCTGCGTCTGGCGGTCAAACACTCCCTGAAACTCGAACCCGTTCCCGATGGGCCAGTTCACCGGGAAGGCGCCAATGCCCAGCACCCGCTCAAGTTCATCGAGCAGTGCGAGAGGATCTTTCATCGGGCGGTCGCACTTGTTCATGAACGTGAAGATTGGAACACCTCGCTGGCGGCAGACCTCGAAGAGTTT
Source organism: Verrucomicrobiales bacterium (assembly GCA_005777315.1). Lineage (GTDB taxonomy): Bacteria > Verrucomicrobiota > Verrucomicrobiia > Limisphaerales > F1-12-MAGs170 > F1-120-MAGs170. Next base: position 212 of record SXMN01000249.1, on the reverse strand, counting down.
TCGTGTCTGCGGCTCGATGCCCTTGGCCGCATCAATCACCATCACCACCGAATCCACGGCGGTGAGCACGCGATAGGTATCCTCGGAAAAATCTTTGTGCCCTGGGGTATCCAGGAGATTGAGGCGATAGCCGTTGTAATCGAACTGCAGAACCGTCGAACTGATCGAGATGCCACGCTTCTTTTCCAGTTCCATCCAGTCCGAAGTGGTGG
>SXMN01000248.1 GCA_005777315.1 Verrucomicrobiales bacterium | reverse complement strand
TGTTCGCCGTTACGGGCACCCGTGTCCCTCAACTAGAAAACCAGACCAGGCCGACGCTCGTTTTTTCCAAAAATGGCGGCACGGTCTTTTTGTGTTGCCCGCCCCCAGCTTAACAGCCCCTTAGTCTGTTATTTGAGAGGCGGTGGGAGAAGCTTCTCCGACGCTTTTCGTAGTCTGACTCTGGTCGCCGTAGGCGGGCTTGGCGCACATTCATGATTGCTCCTCTTGCCCGGTTCAATGGGGAGGTTGAACCGGCTTTCGATGCCCCCCAACCGCACCGGCGACCCGCTTCAACTGTGCGATGTTCAACTGTTCCGCAACGCCCGCCAGTTGCTCCGGTCGGATGTCTCCAACCACGTTGATAAACACGGCTTCCTTCTTTCCGCTCATGACAGTGATCACGATTCCTTCTACCACTTCGTCGGTCTGCATTTTGGTGTAGATCTCCACGTCATCCTTCTTCTCTTGAACGGTCACGATGCGTTCCCATCCGGCGTTGTCCAGTTGCTTGCGGATGAAATTCATGCGGTCCTTCACTTCAGCGCTGTTGTGATCATCGATCCCGACCACGTTGACGCGAATGGAGTTGAGACTTGCAAGCAGCTTGCCAGCTTCTGGATCGCCCTTCCCGGCCAAGCGGGATGCAAAGCTGATCATGGCACTGTTCAGGTTGATATCGACGAATTGTCCGCTGGCGGATGGGCTGAACTTGCCGAAGTCGATCCGACCCGGAGGCAGGGCCTTGTCTTCGGCGGCGTTTGCGGCGACCACGAGCGCGGCTCCGAGGGTTGCGATGTTAAGGAGTATGCTTTTCATATCTGTAGGGCGTTCTTGATGTTTTCTGTTCAGGACAGGTTTGTCCGGCTGCGATCAAATACATTCGGGGCACGATGGAAGTTGCAGAAATGTGTTGGAGTGCCCGGATTCCTCCGTGGTCGGGTTCAGCCGAAGGAGACTCAAATCATGCAACCGAAATCCACCGATTTGAAACTCGCATTCTTCCATCGGCTGAATTGACCCACTCACTGGAATGTGGTCACTATTGCGAATGGCGACGAATGATTTGAAAATTGAAAAACTCACGATCGGCAATGGCCCTATGGCACAACGAGGCCAGACGGTTTCCGTCCACTACACCGGATGGCTTACGGACGGCACCAAGTTCGACAGTTCCGTGGATCGCGACGAGCCATTTTCTTTCGCCCTTGGCATGGGCCAGGTGATCGCGGGTTGGGATCGAGGTGTCGCCACCATGAGAGTTGGCGACAAGGTCAAGCTGACCATTCCGCATGAACTGGCCTACGGCCGCGCCGGCTACCCGGGCGCGATCCCGCCGGAGGCCACCCTCGTCTTTGAAGTGGAGCTTCTTGGTATTTCCTGACCTCCCCCGCACCATGAGCACCTTCACCGTCAGCCCGGAGAAGGAAGACCGCCTGGCGCGGCGGCTTGCGGCGTTGGGAGTGCGCGAGGACGATCTCGAAGAATCCTTCGTCCGTTCAGGTGGCCACGGCGGGCAGAACGTAAACAAGACCTCGACGTGTGTGATGCTTGTTCACAAGCCCACCGGCGTGCGAGTGAAGTGCCAGGAAAGCCGCCAGCAGGGGATGAACCGGTTCCGCGCCCGCGAGCTGCTCGCCGGCCATATCGAATCGCTCGCTCGCGCCCAGATGACTGCGGCAAAGGCGGCGGCAGAAAAACTGCGCCGCCAGAAACGTGGTCGCAGCCGCGGCGCCAAGCTGCGCATACTCGCTGACAAGGCCCATCACGCCGCCAAGAAAAGTTCCCGCCGCTTCCCATCCGACGAGTGACAGTCCGGCCTGATCAGATGCAGTGCAGCCGAATCCCAACTTGATCCCCCGGATGGCAAGGAGGCCACCCGTCCACTCGGTCGGCAGACATCACAGTTCTTCTGCCTCGATCAAATCCGGTGTATTCACAAGTCGCCGGTGACGACAGGCGGGACACCTTGAAGTATGGGATCAGCCTCGCCCTACAAAAATAGCCGGCCTATCCGGCTTGTTTGCAAAGCACCGTCTGAGCGCAACAGCAGCGCAGCCCGGCCGCAGAAGTTTCCACATTGTAGCGGGTGGCTTTTGAGCGGGGTCACAACTCTCTCGCGCGATAAAACCGCTGAAATGGCAACTGACCCAATACCGTCACTCGCATCGGTGACATTCCAAGCTGCAACGCCATTACCTCCGTCCACGCTAGGAAATCATCGCTGGCTTCGATGCGGTAGTTTGCTCCCACGGTGCCAATGAGATCGAAGGTGAATTCTCCCTGCGATGCCATCGAGAACGAGGCGAGGCGAGGCGGCTCGGAGGGCAACGGGAGGACATGGAAGATGAACGTGGAGGGTTCGCTCACCAGGTTCGTGGATTCGCCGACACGCTGGCCATCGACTTGAAAGGTCACGCGATACACGCCGCTGGCGGTGAAGCCCCAGTTGAAATGCTCGTGGCTGCCGATGATGGGCGTTGTCTTGTCGGCGTCATTCACGCCGTCGCGGGTATTCATTTTCACGTTCAATTCGCCAAACTCTGCCGCCTGCCAGGTGAAGAATTGTCCCGGGCCTTCGACGCTCTTGAGCCGAAAGTTGAACGGGCGCGCGAAGACTCCGAACGGAATGCGCTCGGCGGAGAATCCGAGATACAGAAGATTTGGATCCTGGCTTTGTGGAAGAATCCAGATGGCCTCGCCTTCACTGCCGAAGGGTGTCCCGGCGGGCAGTCTGATGTGCGAGGATTCCGCCGCGACGAGGATCACTTCGTTCGTGCGTAGATTGATGCCGTGGTCTTCGTTGCGCAGAACGATGGAGAGTTGATTCGTCGCCTCCGGCTGATAGAGAATGAGGAAGTCGCAATGTTCGCTGACGACTTCGACGACGTTGGTGGATTGGGCGAAAGCAGTGGAGAGGCAGCCCGCCGCCAATACCAGCATCGCGCAAGTGGGCATCAGAAAACTGAACCAAACTCTTAATTTGAGAGCGCCGTTGGATGAGGATTCGTGTTTCATGTTACTCCGGGGGTTTGGCGGGATTGTCTCCGCGTTCGATGCGTTGCTTGAATGTCGTGGCCTTGATGGCGATGACGTGGCCGTCACCGAAGAGGTAGTTGGCCGAGCCGCGCGTGTGATCCGCGCTGGTTCCGCCGGTACGGTGCCGGTCCGGCCCGATGTCCGTCGTGACGGCGGCCCACGAGCCAATTCCGTTCTTCACCCAATTGCGCGAGTGCGTGTGATCCGCAAATACCGTGGGACTCAAATCATCGGAGCAGGTGAAGACGGTGTGTGTATCCACGGGGCGACGCATCCGGCTGAGATTCCGAAACGATTCCAGCATCACGCCGAACGGGTCGAGCTTATCGACGGCGGTGTACTCGTTCATGATGTAACTAGCCGCGTTGTTCGTGAGCCGGGCGAGGCGGCGCGGATCGGCGGGCGAGACGCGGATGGCATCCACGTTTCCCAGATACGGGCGCAGCGTGAAAATCCACGAGCGATTCGTATCGCCCGCGCCGTGCGTGGTGAGCGGCAGCCAGCCGTCGTAGTCATCGGCGTACATGGTGAGGGCGATGCCAATCTGCCGCAGGTTCGACGCGCAGTTGGCTTGCCGCGCCTTCATCTTGGCCGCACTCAAGGCGGGCAAGAGCATTCCCGCCAGGATCGCGATGATGGCGCTGACGACGAGCAGTTCGATCAAGGTGAAGGCAGACGAACGGGGCGTGGGTGACTTGAACCGGAGTGGGTTTGATTTCATGGGAGAGTGGCACGGCAGAATTGAAACGGTGTGTTCTCGGTCTGCGGGAGGATGATTTCCATCCGCCCGGTGGTATTCGTCACGGTGACGAAGGGCGTCCAGTTCCGCAGATCGACGGAATTCTCCAGGTGGCAGACACCGTGGGCCTCGCTTTTCAGCGTGCAAACGAAAGCTCCATCAAGCTGAGGGCGTGGCGCGAGCAGTCTGGGCGGCGGTGGGGCTTCAACGATGAAGATGCAGTCTACCACGACACTTTCAGAAATTTGGCCGGTGCTGTTCAAGCGGCCTGATGCGGCGAGTCCGATGCAATACGTTCCCGCCACCGTGAACGCCCAATTCAGGTGAATGTGACCGGCCACGGCGGGCACGCTGATGAAATCATTCGTGGGATTCACGCCGTCGAGCGAGGTCATGTGGACGACGGGCGCGCCGAACGGCGTGGAGGTAAACAGCGAGAAGTGACCGGGGCCAGAGACACGGCGGAACGAGAGTTTGATCTGGTTGTTCGTGAAGGTGCCGGACGTGATGCGAGACGAGCCGAGACCCAGATTGAGAATGTCGGGCTGTTCGTTCTGCGGGAGAATCCAAACGGGTTTTCCCGTCGCACTCAGGAATCCGGTGTAGTGCGAGTTGTCGGGAATGAAGGAACGCGCCGCCAAGGAAACCGGAATCGTGATCTGGCCCGGATCGTACCGGCCTGAATCGAAATCGAAGATGTGCAAGTCCCAGGCGTCGTTCGCATAGGCGATCTGCACATGGACGTGGGCGGCTTCGCACAGCAGAACGCTGACAAGCGACAACGTCATCCCGAGCCATCTCAGGAGGGCTGTTTGCCAGCGATGGGTTCTTAGCATGACTTTGGCTTCGCTTATTGACGGGTGCTGGCACACACACGGATTGCCACCAGCACCCGCCTTCTTCCCACTCAGGAAGAGTTTGGTGTTCTTGGTTTCACGGCGCTCCCGATGCACTGCTGGAAAGCGCCGCGAGATTTTGGTCTCACCTCACTGTTTGCGGAGGCGGAAGAACTGCGCCTGCTCCACAAGCGGCACGGTGACGGTCTTGCCGGTGGGATGAGCCGCTTCCCCTTCGCCTTCTACGACCGTTTGGAAGGGAGCATTCATCACGGTCCAAGGGCCGTTGACAGTTGGTCCACTTTCCAACACATAACCGTCGGTCGCGAGCGGTAGGGTCAGCGTCACTGTCTCCGCGATGTTCAGAATAGGCGGAGGCGCGACCTGGAAATCAAAGGTCACGATGCCGGACTCCGGCACGACTTGATGTCCTGGCTCGGTGTTCACATCGACCAGTTTGAACCGGTAGAAGTAGTGCCCCGCCGGAGCGTCGACCTCCGTCCACGCCACGGGCAGGAATTCAAAACGGTTCCCGTCACCCAGTACGACGCGGTCGCCCGGTTTGGACAGCACGTCCGTTTGAAACGGCGTACCGACATGAAGGCCATCGGATTTGGAAACCAGTTCCATCGCCACCACGACGCCATCCAGCAGGCCGGTGCGGCCTCCGAGGTTGCTGTTGAACAGCGTGTGTTGCGGCGAGCCGAATCCGAACTCGTTGGTGGCCGTCAGCGTGATCTGTCGGCGCAGAGTGTGGACCGAGCGGAAGCGCAGATCGCTGTATGGCTCTGCTGTTTTCGCGCTGGCGAGCTTGCCTTCGTACCGGCCCGTTCCAGGCGTGAGCGTAATCGGAGCCTGAGATGTGAAGGTTTCGGGAATACGGTTGTTCGCATTCGTCTGGATCGTCACCGGCGCATTCGTTGGGCCAGAGTATTCGTAAGCACCGATCGCATGATAGTGATTGTTCAGGATGTTGTCCGCGAACACATGCCCGTAGAGGAACAGGAGGCGGCCTTGATTCGGATTGAGCAATCCCGCGTACGTGCCGAATCGAACCAGCGGCAACGCGTCCTGGCCCACGTAGAATCCAAGGATGTCGCCGGCGGCTCCCGGCTCCGGTTCCACGATAAACGTGTAAGGGATCGGGCCGCTGGCGACCGCTTGATTGCCCGTGACCAAAGTTCCCGTTGCCTCGAACATGACCGTGTAAGTGCCGGGCGCGGTGAAGGCCCAGTTGTAGTCCGTGTGTCCGCCCGTGAGCACGTCCGCGAAGTCGCTCGCGTCCGAGAGGCCGTCGCGACTGTTCATGCGCACCACGGGATCGCCCGTGACGCCGCCGGTGCCATAGACGAACAGATGCCCCGGACCCTGCACTTGCTTGAGGGTCATCTTAACTCTGTTTCCGACGAACACGCCATCGGGAATCTCCTCCGCCGCAAGGCCGAGAAAGAGGAGATTTTCATTCTCCACTTGCGGCAGCAGCCAGAGCGGTGCGCCGGGAGTTCCGAGGAAGGCGAAGCGTGCGTCGCTTGGAATCGTCGTGCGCGCGGCGTGACGAACGACGAGCATGACTCCATTTGGTTCGTATTCTTGATCGATCGTTTCGTCGTGAATGTGCAAATCCCACGCGCCCTGCTCGAAGGCGATGCCGATATCGACATGCCCTAGTCCAACGGGCGTTTGCGCCGTGCCCGCAACCACACCGAGCAACAGGCTGGCAAGTGTGGCGGGTATGCGCCGCGCCCAGCCGTGGCTTGTGCGAGGCCGGGGTTTTACTTGCGGCTTCTCCGACAGTTTTTGTTTTTGGATTGAGTTCATTTTTGTTACCAACGGTTTGATGTTTCTGTTGATGGGACATCCGGGCGTGGCGCTGGAAAGTTCCTAAGCCTTCGGCGCTGCGCCCGAAATTTTTTACGGATTCAGTTCAGTTCTCACTCTGACTCGCACGCAGTCATTTTTTTGGTGGAGTCACTCCTGATGCTCTCATTGGGAAACGGATTCCGAGCGGCACACAGAATTCACGCTTGAAATCCACGGCTCGGCGACACGCCGGGCCGGATAGTCACTGCTGGGGAGGGAGAAGCTTCAGACTTCCAGGAAAGGAAGAATCGCGCTGGCCGAAGTCAGCCTTGGATGGCTGGTCCCGTGGCGGGCGTGTGTGAACACGACACCTCGTAAGCGGCGGCGAACGCGGACGGAAGCTCCTTACACCGCGGGCGGGCCGCAGGCGAAAGGCAGGAGATGATCGGAAGCAGAAACAAACACCGGCGCGGCGGCCAGTGGCAGAAGGAAAGTTTGAAGCGGACGAACGGCGACGAAGTCCGTCGCGGCGGAGACGGCGTCCACCCTGCCCTTCGCGATCATTGTGATCGCGCAATCCGCATCGTCGCTTTCAGGAGCGTGGTGAGAATCCTCCGCCTCGCCGTGTCCGTGCCCGCCGCACATCTTGCAGACCTGATCGAGGAAATGGTGCAGGCGGTGGTGTGCCTGTTGATCCCACGAGAACCACAGCAGCACCGAAAGCAGGCACAATTGCAACGCGCCCATCACTGCGAAGAGCGGGCGTCGTGTTTGAAGTTGGCGTCTTCCTAGTTGCAAACGATTGGCGATTTCATTTTTACCATACCTGTCAATAGGGCTGATGCGCGGCAGCACATGACGTGAAGCATATTCCAGACTCGTAAAGCAATCCGGACCAACTTGCCTGCTCTCGGCACCATGTCACAATCTGGCCCTGGACACTGGTCGCTTTTGGGACATGCACTCGGGTTTCAACTCACACAAACCGCTCAATCAACCCGCTCCGAAGTGCGAAAGGGGCCGCGCTGATGACATTCTTGGATGTGGCATAATGCGTGCGTCGCCGGGCCGATTAACTGGAGCATGATGATTTCAGATGTCAATCAGACCAGCAGGTTGCTGGAGTGGACGTGGCTTCGTACAATCCTGCTCCTAATTCCCATTTGCCTCGGCCAGAGCCTTGCACAAGAGAATTGCAGCCCAACTCTCATCACCCCAGCTGTGGATGCTTCCGTGGGATTTCCAAGATCGTTTTCCTGGTCGTTGACTGGTCCATGCGCGAGTCCTCAGCTCGCTTTTGCCACGAACGGTGAACTACCAGACGTGGCATATGTTTTTGCAACCACAGCCAGTCCAACCACCCTCTCGGTAACCGACTGGGATTTGATCAGATCAACCCTGGACCCGGACGGAACCACCGACGAGTTTTACTGGACTCTGGTGGACGCGGACGAAACCTCGTTTCTTGAACTCACCTCATGGCGTCGCTTTTTCACCCGTTCGAAAATCACAGCAATAAGTTCTAATCCACAATCAGGCGCGAGCGCCTTGGTTGGACAGAATTTCGCTCTTCACTTGGATGTGAATTACGACGCGGTTTCCAGCGGCGTTTTGCAAGTTCTGATTTCAAGTGCGAGTGATCCGAGCCCACAAACCAAATGGACGCAGGTGGGTCAAGCAGGACAAGGAAGCAAAGGTTTTGATTTTGCACTCAGCACCGACGTTGCTGGTTCGCAAGATTACGCCATAACCTGCCAGTTTCGGCCGGACATCGTCACCGGGCCGCTGGGACCCGTTGAACCAGATGACACCATATCGACCCTGAGTCCATTCATAGTGAACTGGCAAAGTGACTTGACTTCGCCAGGCATCACAATGCTTGCGCCAAATTCTGCCCACACCTACGCAACAGAAATCGATGTGCTAAGTCTCGCTGGTACTGCGACGGATAACGTCGGAGTCGCGGAGGTCATCTGGACAAACAACCGTGGAGGAAGCGGCACCGCCACTGGCACGGATACTTGGTCGGTCACTGGCATCCCATTGCAGGTCGGGCTGAATGACGTAGTGGTCACAGCGATTGACTCCGCAGGTAACGAGACTGATTGGACACTCGCCGTCACTTAGGGCGAGCGAAATAATAACTTGAGCAAATAGGCTGGCTTTTGAAACGGATCGAGAGATAAGCTCGAAGGATCCGGCTCAAGATCATCATCGCCCAGGTCAGGAGAAAGTATCGGCAATTGTCCGTGCG
>SXMN01000247.1 GCA_005777315.1 Verrucomicrobiales bacterium | reverse complement strand
GAAGAAAGGCCCATAGTGGCCGTAGTCGGCGGGCCACCAGGCCTGCGACTGCGTCATGACGGCCGCGAGATCCTTCTTCACCGCCGCGAGGTCGAGACTCTTGAACTCTCTGGCGTAGTTGAAATCCTTGCCCATGGGATTGGACTTGGAGGAGTGCTGCTGGAGGAGTTCGAGTTTCAACTGTTTTGGCCACCAATCGCGGTTGGTGGTGGCAGGTGCGGTGGCACCATGGTTGAACGGGCATTTGGATTCGGATGACATAGTTGTTCTCTCTTTAGGTCGGTTGAATTAAATTATGTGGACGAGTTGTGTGCCCGGCAAGGCCGCGCTTGTGCTCAATTGCTTACTGCCTTCGGATACTTTTTCAAGGTCAGTAAAGGCTGGCTTCCTTCAATTGCCTGATGACCTCAGCCGTTCGCGCGGGGAAATAGGAATTGAGCAAACGATCAACCTCCGGCTGCCAATGATCATCCACGGTGTAGAGTTCGTAAGGTCCTTCCTTGTACGGATGCACGTCACGGCGATAATCACCCCATCTGGCAGATTCGGCCACAATCGCGGGCCGGATCACTTCCGCCAATCTCTGGAAGCGCTCCCGTGTCATCTTGGGTGAGAGTGCGCCGCTCACTCCGAGATGCCTGCCTGCAATCTTGCGGAATGTTGCCTGAAATGCCGGGTTCTTCCTGAGCGCTTGAAACAACCGGGTCGGCGATCGGTCATCATCCACGCCGAGGATGTTGGTGTTGGTCTCCTCCAAACTGCGTTCGCTGTCCCAAATGTAGAATTGGTACTTGCGGGCCGGTTTTATTCGCCGCCCGGCGTACCAATTGGAGGCGGCATCCCAATCGGAGGTTCCACCGTAAATCTGCACGAGCATGAAGTTGGAAAACCGTTCGACATCCACAAGGTTTTTCAACTCGTCGTATCGTCCGGAATCTTCGAGGCCTGCGTTGGCCAGTTCGAAGATGCGGTTCCACACCTGCTCGTCTCCCATGAGGATGTTGGAACCGTTGCGACTTTCAAACTCCTCGGGAGCGCCTCCCAAGTGCCCGGCGAGGAATGATTGATCAGGGCGCTCGCTGGCGTTGTAAATGCCCCAGTAAAAGCCGTTGAGATAGAGATGAAAAAAAGCCCCGCGCGAAGACAACTCGCCGACGTCACGGAGCGAATCACGCATGAATTGATCGCGAACCAGATCCCCCCGCCGGCGTTCGGCGGAACTCCAGTGCAGCCAACTATTATTGCTGCCGGCGCGCAGGATCAGGGACTTGAACTTGCCCGGTCCGCTTCCGCCGAACAAAGGGTGGTTCAGTTGCGACCATCCGTAACGTTGCTTGAACTCGAGTCGTAACGAGTGCTTTGGACTCTCCTCCGGCCGCCGACTCCATCCTCCCTGGATTCGAACTCCGCAATTCACGTGAAACCCACGAGCTCCATCCGGGTGGATCAGTTCAATCGAAGCCATGCGCTCCCATTCGGATCCCGTCTCCAACGGGTTCGAATAAATTCCGATCTTTGGGTCAAACAACTCTTCGCGATCCATGACCACGGAGAGCGTTGGAATGGCTGTGAAACTCCGGATCAGGCGTTCCCGATACTTCGGGTTGTTGCAAATCTCCGGATCCATCTCGTAATCGGCGGTGACGGGAGATTCATTACGAACGCCCCATGGCTTTGGAAATCCATCGCCTGTTTGCCGCGGCACCTGCGCAGGAAAAAGATAACTGTGAGTATCGACGTCTGTTGCCTTGTAGGCGCCCTTGAAGGCGGCAGCTCGGAGGACGGTGTTTCCATGGATGGGAATCGGCGCTTCGTAACGAGTCCCGGTTCCAGGCGCTGGAGTCGAGCCGTCCGTGGTGAACCGGATCTCCGCGCCCGGAGTTGAAGTGGTGATCGTCACCGCAAAGGGCTCCGTGTAAAAGCCGCGATTGTGACTGAACTTGGTGTCCACCACCCGGCCCAGCATTTCAGATTGATTGGTCTGCCCCGGGGTTGATGCCGAGAAGAAGGCATGCTTGCGGTATCCCTGATTTCCATTGGTGCGGTCATGGGTTGCGAATTGATTTGCCCGCAGTCCGAAGGAAACGTCCGCATCCATCCGGGGATACTTGGGAAGATACTCATGCGCCACTGTTCTCCCATCCGGCTTGATCAAAGCCAGATACTCGCCCTCCTCGCTCAAACTGAAGCTGGCATGAAGATCATCCAGCCGGTTTGTCCGATCCTTTCCCGATGCGAACACGATCACAAATCCTCCTGGCGCAAGCTCCAGTTCGGGAAACGCCCAGCGTTTAGGATGACGATAGTTGTCCGTGAGGAACCAGCCTTTGAGATTCTGGGAATGGGTCTTTGGATTGTAGATTTCGATCCAGTCAGAATGATCGCCATCGGCATCTGTGAGGGTCGATTGATTCACAGACATGATTTCAGAGATGAGCAGCTCCGGATCGCGGATCGAGCGGAAGAAATCCTGGTAAAAAATGGCCACCAATATCGCCAGAATCCCCGACAGGATCAGGCCCATTCCCATGGGAGTAATCTGAATCGTCTTTCGAGTGGTCATCGCGCGATGGTGCCGTCTCAGCCCTCGACCCCTTCCAGGCCGGTCACGTATTTGGACATGCGTGTGACGCGAAACGGAAAGAAATTCATGATCCGTTCATCCAACGCGGCGGTTTCGCCGGAGTATTTCAATTCCATGACCGTGCTTTCAGGGAGCGTGCTTCGGCTGAGGAACTGATTGGCATGCCGGTGGACCCGATAGAACTCCAATTTTGAGTCCACCGTGATCCGATAATGCCCATCCGCGGAGACAAAGTATTTGCGATGGTAGCGATTGATCAACGCCGGTTCCAGGTGGCTCAACTCAACAAGCACCCGGGGTGGCAACGCGGGATCCTCAAGAACGGGACGCAATTCACTGACGTGGAAGCCTCGGTTGAGCGTGAACGGCATGAGGCGGAATGATTCCTTGGTGCCGACCCGGCTGCGTTTGATTTTGAACTCAAGCACCGGCTTCTGAATCTGTCCGAAGAGATCTCCATACCATCGGATGCGCACTTTGGTGCGGTCCGCCAGTCCGTCGAGGTTCTGGAAGTAAGCCTCCAGATTGGGGCTGTCGAAGTAGATGTTGTTGATGAAGCGAGGAACGTAAACCTCGCTGAACATGGCGGGGCAACGCCGGACCCAATGCTCAATCTCTCCCGTGGGCGCCTCGGTGATGTGGTATTTGCGCTCGAACCGGTATCCATTCTCCTGACCGTCGCTCATGCAGGGGAACCGCGGTTAATTGCCGATGCCACGGTCGTCGAGAAAGCGAACGTGCGTCTCCCGGTGAGTGTCCCGGAAATGCTGAACGCACGCTTCGACCTGGCTGACAGAATCGAAGTGCGCTTGAAAGGAGGCTTCGACGACTCCTTCCGTCTCGTCGAATCGCTTGAGCTTGATGAAGCTGGCATGGCGCTTCAGGGCGGTGGTGAGTTCTGGAAGCCCAACGCCAGTGTTCCGGGGGCTCGACAGGGTCAGATACAGGTTCGGGCCGGATTCCTTTTCCTTGACCAGATGCTTCAGCGCGATGATTCCAATCAGAACTCCGAACGCGATCAACGTGATGACCGTCTGCGCCGCGCCCAGCCCGAGTCCAATCGCGATGCAAATGAACAGGTAGCTGAGTTCCTCCGGTTCCTTGATCGCGGCGCGAAACCGGATGATGGAGAGGGCACCGACCAGACCAAGCGAAAGTGCCAGCGACGACTTCACGATCGTGATGATGAGCATCGTCGTCATCGCGAGGACGACGAAGTTCCGTCCAAACAGGTCGCGATTCGACAGGGTGTTGCCGAACTTCGCATAAACTCGTGCCAGCACGTGAGCGAGCAGAGCCGCCAGCAGGAAGTTGACGAGGAACAGCCCGTAATGAATCTCCGCGCTTTGGGCGGAGAAAAACTCAAGCAACGATTCGTTCTTATTCATGTATCTGTGATGGAGCGGGAGTTTCTCCTATGTTCCAACCACTTTGGCAATCGGAAACATTGGATCTAGGCCGTGATTGGGTGTGATTAACCCGGTCCGACCTGGGAGCGCCGGCATCCCTGCCGGTGCGGGCAGCGAGTGTGGACGGGGACCCGGGTAGAGAAATCGCCGGCAAGGATGCCAGCGTTCCCAGGCGTGGCCTCCCCGCTTTTAATCGCACCGAGCCGTGATTCAGCAATAGGAGCGCGGAATTCACGCCTGAACAGCCCTTGGGCCGAGAAGATCGAGGTGGGCGGCTCAGTCGATGGTTCAGCCATCCAAGCAAAACGATGATCGTGGTTGCGAATCAGCCCATCCCGGGAGTGGCTTACACCAGCAATTTCCTTAGCCCGGACGCGGAAGGAAGATTTATTGACAGATTCCGCTCTGGAGCCACGTATGTCTCATAAAAGTGATCCTAAAAATTCCTGGCGGGATTTGGGTCGAAAAATCGTTGTTACAATGGGAAAGCTTGTGAACGCTCACTCACGACCATCGGGAATAGTTCAGCCAGTTCAATCTCAACCTGTCACCCTGAAACTTGAAATCGCATCCGAACTCCAAATTGCCATACTCTTTCCCGAGCCAAAGCGCCGGAGGACTGGCGTAACCCAAAAAGCTGCCGTGCCATCCAGGGTGCCGGACCATTCTCCGCACTCCACACTCAACCAATTCGCTCCCGCCTTGAAAAAGCTTCTCCGTCACTTGACCTCTGCCGTCCTGCTTACATGCGTCTTCTGCCCTTCCAGCACGGCTCAAACACCCGTCCCGCACTCGTTCCAATCCATCGCCATTACTTCGGACAGCACGGCACTGTTGAGGTTTGCCGGCAGGCCCGCTGCCCTGTTCCGGAACTACTACGACCTCTACCCGATAGAGCACTCGGCAAATCTCCTGAATTGGGAACCCCTCGCCACTCTCCTCCGAACAAACAGCATCACCAACCTGGTCGAATTTCTTGACCTGACGTCCGCCCATCAGCTCACCCGATATTACCGGACACCCACCAACCATTTCCCCACTGCCTACCCCAAGCCGACGGGGCCTCACCCAGTCGGCACGTTCACCCGCTTCTTTGCCGACCCGACGCGCACGTATCGCCACGGCATCAAGGGTAACAGTTCATTCCTTGTCTCCTTCTGGTATCCAGCCGCTGCCACCGTCGGGAAATGGCCCGTGCCGTTCATGGATTCCAAGATCGCGGACTGGATCTATGGCGCAGGCTCGGATGATGCCAGACGATTCGCCGCACTGGTGGACCACACGCACTCCGGCGCCCCTTGCGCCACCAACGGCGCTCCATTTCCCATGCTCCTTTATTCGCACGGCAATTACGGTTGGCGCACGGAGAACCTCCATGATTTCGCCGAACTCGCCAGTCACGGATTCATCGTCGCGTCAGCGGATCATCTGGACTGCGGGGCCACCTTGACGCCCGGCGGCCAAGTTGTGAGCGCAGGCGACGTAGGTTCTGATCGGAAGCGGTATTTCGATAACAAGGTGGCGGATCTCCACTTTATCTCGGGCTCCCTGTCCGATCTGAACCGGGACGATCCAATCCTGCGAGAACGCATTGACCTGGAGAAGAAGGGGGCGTTCGGGTGGTCCTTTGGTGCCGGTGCCACGTTGAAGCTGTGTCTCGACGATCCGTCGTTCCTTGCCTTCGCAAGCTTGGATGGCTCCCTGGGCGATGTGCTGTTCCGGCGGACGAACAGCCTGCAACGGCCGCTCATCCTGATGGGAAGCACCAGCGTGCTCTTTGATTACTCAACCAACAGCGCCTATTCCTTCCGACTGGCGAACAGCGAACACCGCACTTACGCGGATCCTTTGCCCTTCGTCGAGTCTCCCAGCCTTGTCTCGCGCCGGGTCGCGCAAACCATTGCGGGTTGCCTCGTATCGTTCTTCCGCAAGCATCTGAAAAACGAAGATGATGCTGTCCTCGACGACCCGACAAAGGTCTATCCCGATGCAGCTGGCTTCCGAAAGAAATAATGCCCGACTCATTCGCCAGCTCGATCGACGCCTCTGATACCAACGCCCCCATGCGCTACTACCGGGCAGTGGCACCATGAACATCTACCAGAATCCTGCAGCAGCGGACGTGAGTCAGCTCCATCTGAATCCAGAGATGAGTCAGAGCCGACTCACGTCGGCTGCTACGGCTCACGAGATCAGGCGCGAATCGTTTCCGAGAAATCTCAACTCAACTCCAACCATGAAAACCTCACACCTTCGCACTCTCCTGACCGCCGCACTCCTCCTCGATGCGCTCCTGCAATCCACCATCGCCCAGACGCCGCGCGGGGTTGAGTTTGCTCACCCCTATTTCGCCGCAAGCGAAGATGTCGGGATGGTAGCAATCACAATACTTCGTGGACCAAGCGCTGTCGGCACCGGCGCTGTCGAGTTGATTCTCGATCCCAGCCAACCGGATAATTCCGCTACCGTTGGTGTGGATTTCGTCCTGCCAGTCGGGCCAATTGTTTTTCAACCGGGTGAGATTGAGAAGACCGTGACCGTTAGCCTTCGCAACGACGACCTGACCGAGGGGTTTGAAGCATTTAGGCTGAGGCTCAGGAGCGACACGCCTCAAATACTTGGCACTCAGCTCAAAGCCTTTGTGGAGATTCAGGACGATGAAAGAGGCATCGAGTTCGTGGGCAATTATGTGGGAACGGAGGGTCAAACTCCGATTAGGATCGAAGTGACGCGTGGCTCAACTTTGGATACAGAAGCAAGCGTCGAGATCGAAGTAGTCTTCAATCAGGCGGCGAGCGCCGCCACGCCTGGCGCGGATTTTGTTTTGCCGCAAGGGCCGCTCATCTTTGCGCCAGGAGAAACACTCAAGGTGGTCGAAGTTGAACTGGTAGATGACGATTTGTTCGAGGGTTACGAGTCTTTTTTGCTTCGTCTCGTCCGGGCCAAGGGCGGGAGTCTCGGAAACCGAGCGAGCATCGGAGTGGGCTTGGCCGATGACGAGCGCGGCATAGAGTTCGAGCGATACGGCAACCTGACGGATGAAAACGCGGGTTCGCTCGTTGTGCGCGTGGTGCGTGGTTCCAACACCAACACAACCAGCACGGTCAGTTTCTCTCTCACGGCTGACTTTAACCCGATCACGGCCACGTCGGGAGTGGACTTCCTGCTTCCCCCAAGCCCTCTGGTTTTCTCGCCCGGAGAAACCTCGAAGGACCTCGTAATCACGCTCGTAAACGACGACCTGCTGGAAGGTCTTGAGTACTTCGAAATGAGATTGACCGCTGTCAGTGGCGGCTCGATTGGCAACCAATCACACGCACTGATTAGCATCGTTGACGACGAGCGTGGAGTTGAGTTCGATCAACAGTCGTATGCAGTGACCGAGGGCGAAGGAATGCTGGGGATGCGACTCCTTCGTGGTAGCGGCACGAACTGTACCACGACGGTGGTGTTGACACTCAGCCCGTTTCAAATCGGGTCTGTCGCCACGGCAGACGTGGACTATTCGCTGCCTCTTGGCCCCGTTGTCTTCCAGCCGGGTGAAACGGAGAAAACGGTCAACATGACAATCGTGAACGACGATCTCGCCGAGGGATTGGAGAGTGTGCGCCTGTTCTTGACAAGTAATTCCAAAGGAGTGCTGGGCAACAATTATTTCGCCGAGGTTCTTATCCAAAGCGACGACACAGGAATCGAGTTCCGGCAGAGCTATCACGAGGTTGCAGAGAATGCCGGGACGCTCTCGGTCGTCCTCTCGCGCGGCACGCAGACCAACGGTATCGCCACGGTGGAACTGGCCATCAACGCTCTCGAACCGAGGGGAAACGCAGTTGGCGGAGTTGATTTTCTCACGCCCGCCAGCCCGGTCGTTTTTCAGCCGGGCGAAACACAGAAGGTGATCGCCGTCACCATGCTCAACAACGATGTGATCGACGGCGACAGGCAGTTTCATCTGGATCTCACGAGGGTGATGGGCGGCGCTCTGGGCGAAAGTCGGCGGGCCACGGTCAATATTCGTGATGACGAGCGGGGCATCGAATTCGGCCAGTCTGCTTATGCCATCGGCGAACCTGCCGGGACTTTCATCGTGCTCATCCATCGCGGCACGCAGACCAACGGCGTCACCATGGTGGAACTGGCCATCAACGCTTCCGGCTCGGGAAACACCTCGGCCACCCCGGGACTGGACTTCTCCGTCCCGACGGATCCTATCGTGTTCCAGCCCGGCGAGCTGGAGAAGTCGATTCTCGTCACGATACTCAATGATGCGCTCCTGGAAGGAACGGAAAGTTTTTCTTTGGACCTGGTCAACCCGGTGGCCGGTTCACTCGGGAACGTCCGCGGAACCGTCGTTTTCCTCTACGACGACGAACGCGGTTTCTTCTCCAGTGGCCCCAATACGCAATTCGAGAGCGCAAGCGAATTCATCGTCGCGATTCGCCGGGAAGGGAATGATCTGCCACCCGCCACGGTGGACTACCTGGTCACAGCTGGACGCAATCCACCGGCCGCGACCCCCGGCGTCGATTTCACATCGGCCTCCGGAACGCTCGCGTTTGCCGCGAACGAACAGTTGCAGACCATCCGCATTCCGATTCTCAACGACTCGTTGAGTGAAGATTTCGAGTCGCTGTCACTGACGTTGAGCAACCCAACGGGGGGCGCGGCGATCGAGGGTGAGGGCACGTGGGATTTCGGGATCGAGGACAACGAAGCCGGCTACGGAATTCGCGGCTTCGTGGATTCACCCGACGGCGAGTCTCGCATCACCGAGCGCGAGGTTGAGGTGCAGATCATGATTGTCCGCCACGGGGACTTCGATTTTGCCAGCACGGTCGAATACAGCGTGGAGGCCGTCGATGCGGTTCGTCTGCTGCCCGGTGCAACGCCGGGAGACGATTTCGAGGTCACGCGCGGGACCCTGACCTTTGCACCCGGCCAGACGAGTGCGAATCTCAGCGTGCGCCTCCACGCCGACATGGTGATCGAGGGAGAAGAGCACTTCCAGGTGCGGCTCATGAACCCCTCTGCCGGCGTGCGGCTGGCCGGCGAGTTAGCCCAGTTTGTCATTCTGGAAAGGCATCGCCAGCCGGCGCGGGTCGATCCGGATTTTGTTCCCGAGGTGCCGACGGATGGTCCGAGATCTCCCTCTCCCTGGGGCCCCAACTCCGCGCCGCTGCCGGATGGCCGGGTGTTCGTCAACACCGTGCTGGACCGGCTTACCGGAGAATGGGGCTCGCGGTTGTTGCGGCTGCTGGCAGACGGCTCGATCGATCCGGCCTTTGCGCCGTCGGACGTTTCCCAGTTTGTGGCCCATTTCGCCCCGACTTCGGATGGCGGCGTGATCCTCGCGGGACGAGACTGGGAATACGGACCCGGCGAATTTCGTTGGAATGGCGAAGTCGTTCGCACGCTCGTGCGCTTGAAAGCGGACGGTACGCGCGACACGGCGTTCGTTCTTGATCCGAACGTGATCGTGGAACGTGTCATGGCGCTGACCGTCACGAGCAGCGGTGAGATTGCCCTGGCCGGTTACTCTCCGCCGGATGGTTCACAGAAAGTTTTCCGTTTGCGCAACGATGGCCGGTCGGTCGCGTCGCCGGTCGAGTTCGACGGAGAAGTCTTCAAACTCCTTGCACAACCCGATGGTGGCGTGCTCGCACGAGGTGAGTTCGGTGCCGTGAACGGTCGTCCGCAGCATCGGTTGACAAGACTCCTGCCCGGTGGCGCGCCGGACCCTGCATTCGTTTCGCTGCCGACGGACCTCCTTCTCAAGGACGTGGCGAACCTGCCGGCTGGTCGGCTGGTCGCGTGGTTCGATCGCCACGCTCCTGAAGTCGGCACATTCGTCGAAACCGTGCAGGGTCTCAAACCAAACGGCGAGTTCGATCCCGAGTTCATTCCTTACCGGGTCGCAAGCCCAGGCTCAATTCAAGCAGTGGCGGCGGATGAAGCGGGCATCTGGGTGGCGCGACAGCTGGAGAATTTGCCAGTGCGTCTCGTCCACCTGGGAACGAACGGACAGATGAATCCATCCCAATCAACACAGGTGCCGGAGGTCATCCTTTCCCGCGGTGAAAGCGTGGGATTGTCCCTGACGACCCCCGGCGGCGTCGCGGGTGGCACCCAGTTGTTTCTGGAAGGCGCTGTCCTGGTGAACGGGCGGCTTCGCGCCAACCTAGCCCGGCTGGACGTCCGCGCTCCAGTACCGCGTCTCGAAGTGGCCGCCAGCTCCGCGCGCATTCCCGAGAACGCCGGGATGACGAATATCCGGCTCTTGCGCCTGGGCAATCCTACGACCGCTCTGATTTTCCGGTGGGCGACCGAAGACCGCACCGCCCGCGCGGGTACCGATTACCTCGCCGCCAGTGGAGAACTCACCTTTGCGGCTGGAGAGTCGGAAAAGACCATCGCGCTAGGCGTCATCGACAACATCGTCCTGGACGAAGACCGATCATTGCGAATCCGGATTTTCTCTGTGCCGGAGGGAGCGGACCTGCCGGCCGTGGAGATTACACTGGTCAATGATGATCTCGGATTCCTGCCCGGGACATTCCACGTTTTTCCCTCCGGCCGGTGGACCGTCCGCGCCACGGGACACCTCGTAGGTAGCCGCCTTCCAGCCGCGGAAGTTTATCTCGAACGAACCACTGACCTGCGCGACTTCGAGGACTGGGGCTGGGTTTCTCCCTACACCGACACCATCCTGCGAAGTGAAGGTGCGTTCTTCCGGTTCCGACGGGACTAGCCTCATGACTTTGATGATGCCACCCCTCTTGCTCGACGCCTCCGCCACCAACGCCCCCATGCGCTACTACCGGGCGGTGGCACCGTGATTCAACACCGATGCACCCCTCAGTCCACCAACCGTTCGATCAAGGCCGGCAGCCCAAGGAACGTCACTTCGGCTTCGCACATCTTCCGGTGAAACGTTCGTTCCACGTCCTGCGCCACCACCACGATTTCCGCGTCGGGATACGCGCGTGCGAAGGCTTGCGCGCCCTCGGGGCTGAAATGGTCCGCCGACCACTTGCACTCGATCGCCAGCGGCTTCCGGCCCCGGCGCGTCCAGACGAAGTCCACCTCGTGCCCGCGCTTGTCCCGCCAGAAGCGCACGTCCCGGCTCTGGGTCGCGGCCTGGATTTCGTTCAGGACGAAATGCTCCCACAGGTGCCCAAGGTCATCCCGCCGCAGCGCGGTCCAGCCCCGGTGGGCACAGACGAAGCCGGTGTCGAAGCCATACACCTTGGGCGCGGCGATGATTTCCGTCTGTCGGCGGCTGGTGAAGGGGCGGAGCACATGGACCACGAAGGTGGCCTCCAGCACACGCAGGTAATTTTGAATGGTCACGCGGCTCACTTCGCAAGGCCCGGCAAACTTCGTCGCCTCGAACAAGCCGCCGCTCTGCGCGAGCAGCAGTTCGAGGAAGGTCTGGAACGCGTGACGGCGCTCGAGCCGGAACAGTTCCTGGATGTCCTTTGCCCAATAGGCGTCCATCCATTCCTGGAACTCGCGCTCCGGCAGTTCGGGAGAAAGGAAATAGGGCGGCAGTCCGCCGTGCAGCAGGCGATGGCGCAGATCGGCCTTCTTGAAATCCGCCAGGTCCGCCAGCGTCATCGGCGTCAGCCACAGCTCGGCTTTCCGCCCCGCCAGCGTGTCGCGGAATTTCCGCGCCGCCCCGAGCGTGGACGAACCGGTGGCCACGATCCGCACGGTCGGGAAATGATCCGCCGCGATCTTGAGCAGTTCGGACGGATTGCTCAGGCGGTGAATCTCGTCGAGCACCACACGGCGGCCACGCAAGGTGCGAAGGAACTCCTCCGGATCGGACATCTCACGGCGCACGCGCGGCAGTTCGCAGTCGAAATACTCCACTTTGGGAAGGCTCTTGCAGAGCACGGTTTTGCCGGCGCGGCGCACGCCCGAGAGCCAGAGGACGGACTTCATCCTCCAGAGGGTTTCGATCCGTTCCAGCCAGGATTGGCGTTTGATCATGGATAATCAAAATGACGTTTGGCGCTACCAAACGCAATCATGTTTTCAATTGGAAATCCTCTGCGAGAGATCAAATCCCTCGCTTGGTGTCTTGGAACATCTGTGACGCCCCTTCCTGCTCCTTATAAGTATCTCCAATCCCGCCGGGATTCTTCTTCTCTGTGGACTCCGGCAGATCCGTAACCCGCCGTTGAAACGTTGAGCTTCTGTCAAATGTCCCTACGGGACAACCCATCCGTGGAGTCCTTTTTACTGAATACAGTCAGCTCCACCGCCTCACTGAGGAGACCGCAGCATAGCCTATAAATCGCGGAGGTGGCGCAGGCGCATCTGCTGCGTTGCTCGCTTGGTCAGAGGGCACTGCGGGCATCCTCCCGCGCTCACGCCTTCCATCTACACCCACGGCACTCTCCGGAATTCGTAGGCTATCCCACGCTCTCGTCAGTATCTTTCGGCAGCATCGAGATTTTTTGACAGATTCGCTCCGGAGCGACGTATAGGTCAGTAAAACATTTCCTCAAATCCATGGCGGGATTGGGGGCAAATAATCGTTGTCTGAAGTGAGAGACAGCCGAGCGGGCGCTCACTTGTGCAAAAGTTTGTCACGACAGCTTGGAAAAACCGTAGAACCTGTTAGAAGAATCGCATCCCAACGAGTAAATGCCCCCTATCTCCGACTTCCAATGAACACCAAACTCGTCCTTCCAGCCCTGATCATCGTCATGATGGGAGCGGCATTCCTGGAATCCTTTGCCGCCAATTCGCCAGTCAAGATCGGACGCTGGCCTGAGTACAGGCGTGGTCCGTTCGAGCGGGTTGCCCTGGCGGGCAATCACGCCTTCGCCACGACACAAACCGGCGTGCAGGTGATCGAGTTCACCGATCCGGCAAAGCCCAGACGCGTGGGCGGGTTCGATGCGGAACGAACTGTGGCTGACATCGCGGTTGCTGGTGCCAAGGCAATCATTGCCGAACCGTTGAGCGGCGTACGGGTTTTCGACATCAGCCAGCCTCCCACGATGCGTGAACTTGGTAAGTTGCGCATGGCGAACGGCGGTGGCGCGGAGCGCATCGCCGTGAAGGGCTCCTTGATCGTTGCCGGTACCATCAATCCGCGTGCCCTCGTCACGCTCGACATCAGTGATCCGGCCCATCCGCAAAAGTTGGGATCAATGCCCATGGCGGGTCAGATCACGGCGATCGCCACGGACGGGAAATTGGCAATCGTCGGGCACCTTGGGGACTGGCAGACAGCGCCAGATTCGGGGCTGCAAATCGTGGACGTCAGCGTGCCCGCCGTCCCGAGAACCCTGGCGACCTTTTTCTATCCGGGCACATTCCCGGGGTCGATTTGGACCCACGATGTCGCCCTCGGTGGTGGGTATGCGTACGCATTGCAAGTATCGTCAGATGGCAGCGGGGGTGCGCGCTCGCACCTGCACATCCTCGACCTCGCCGATGCCGCCAAACCCGTCGAGGTGGCTCGCTTCGAGGTTGAAGGATCGGGCCGTTCATTCGCATTGGACGGGGACAACGCCTACGTCTCGTTTTCGTCCGTGCCAGAAAGCTACTTTCAGGTTCTCGACCTGACCGACAAGCGAAAGCCCGTGGAGAAAGGGCGGCTCGCTGGCGTCGGCTCCAACGGAATCCATGTGGAGAACGGCAGGGTCGCGGCTGCTGACTATCCAGGTGTTCAGTGGCTTGATGTGTCCGATACCACGAATCCGCGCCGGCTTGGGAGTTTCCGTGAAGGCTCAGGGCAGGGGCTCGAAGTGGCTGGCAACCATGCCTACCTGGCGGATGGCCACGGCGGATTGCGGATTTTCGACATCGCGGACCCGACGCGCGCGACGCCCATTGGTCATCATGAAACCACCGCCAATGCGACCGACGTTGCACTCGTGGGAAGTTATGCCTGTCTGACATTGGGATCGTCGATCCGGATTGTGGATGTTGCTGATCCTCGGAATCCAAGATTTGTCAAAGACCTCCCCGCCACGAACGCCACATCTGTCGCCGCATCCGGGCAGTTCAATTTCGTCGCCGATTACAACGCCGGCCTTCGCGCCATTTATGTCAGCGCGAGCGGTGAATCCCGCCAAATGGGTTTCCTGCCGCTGAAAGCTCCCTTCACGAAGATCGCGCTCAGTGGCGGTCTCGCCTGCCTGTCGGCCGGTGAAGACGGCTGGTATGTTGTGGATGCACGCATTGCGCTTTCACCGGTTTTGTTGGCGCATCACCTGGGATACATATCTGACGTGGCATTGTCGGGGCGGCGCGCGTTTGTCCTGGAGGCCAACAGCGGTTTGCACATCTTCGATCTCACCGATCCCAAAGCTCCCACGCGCCTCGGCGGAGTGGCGATGGTTCCTGGCCAGGTGGCGTTCCAGATTTCGGTGAGCGGCGATCGCGCGTACCTTACTCGCGGAAACGGATTTGACGTTTACGACATTGCGGACCCCACGCAGCCGAAATTCCTGTGGAATCTGGCGCCAGACGCATTCACAAACGTGAAGGAAGTCGCCGTGTCCGGTTCCACCATCTACGCCGCCTCGGCCAGCCAGGGGCTGCTTGTTTTTGGCGAACCGCAAGGGCCGGTCATTCACAGCCAGCTACAATCCCAGAACGTGAAGGCCGGAACATCCGTGGCGTGGGTGGTGAATGCCACCGGCACGATCCCACTGTCCTACCAATGGCGGAAGAATGGGGTGCCGATCCCCGGAGCGACGATCGCGCGGTACGCGATTGCTTCAGCTCTGCCCAGTCATGCTGGGAAATACTCCGTCGTCGTCACCGATGCGAAGGGTTCGACCATGAGCAACGAGGCGGAGTTGGCAGTTGAAGCGAAGCGTTACACGATTACAGGAGGAACCACAGTGGCCGAAGGTGGCGGAAGGTGGCGTGTGGATTGGATCTGCACCCCGGCGCCAACCGAGGAACTTGTCGTGAAGATTTCACCCAAAGGCGGAACAGCCCAGGTGAACAAGGATTACCGGCTGACATCCGACACGATCACGTTTTCACCGGGCAGCACTTTCGCGCCAGTCATTTTCAACATCATGGAAGATGAATTGGTCGAGGGTGATGAGACGTTTGTGATCGGACTTGCGGCGGAATCGCCCCTGGTGGAAATCGTCCAGCCAGCCGAGGTCACCATGACACTCCGCGACGGCGCGGGCCGGCTGCTGTTTGGTAACATGCCTGAATTCCATGAGAGCTCCGGTGTGGTTGCCATTCCAGTGAAGCGATTCCCTCCAGCCACGAGCCGGGTGACGGTGGATTACGAGACGTACACTCAAGGGGGTGCGACGCTGCCAGACGCGACGCCAGGCCTGGACTTTCAACCTGTGTCCGGGCAACTCGTGTTCGAGCCGGGCGAAACGTTGAAGACCTTCAATCTGCCGATCCTGGATGATAACGCGATGGAGCCCAGGGAATTTTTTGGCATCGCGCTCAAGAATCCCACTGGAACCGATTTCATCTGGGAAAACGGCCCGATGACATTCCTGGTGAACTTGAACGATGACGACGGCCAGTTCCAATTCACCCTCGCGCGGCACACCTGGGCCGAAGGCATCGGCATCGCGCCGATCAAAGTCCAGCGCACCGGTCCCACCGACAAAACGCATCGCGTGGACTTCACCACGCTCGATGGCACCGCCCGCGCCGGGCGCGATTACACCGCAGTCTCTGGAACTCTCGTTTTCAATCCGGGCGATTTTACCAAGCTCATTGACGTGCCCATTCTGAACGACGACGTGATCGAGAGTTCCAAGACCTTCAGCGTCCGGCTCACCGCCCGCGCTGATGATTGGGCTGTGGCCGATCCAAGCGAGGCCGAGGTGACGATTGCGGATGATGACGGTGTGATCGGGCAACCGGGGAAGGAGTTGAATCCTGTGCTGGTGGGACGCTG
Organism: Verrucomicrobiales bacterium; assembly: GCA_005777315.1. Lineage (GTDB taxonomy): Bacteria > Verrucomicrobiota > Verrucomicrobiia > Limisphaerales > F1-12-MAGs170 > F1-120-MAGs170. The sequence goes on along the minus strand of SXMN01000247.1, from coordinate 4,975 downwards.
GCCGGAATTCCACCAGGGCCCAGCAGGAGATGTGGCGGTTGCGGGGAACTATGCCTACGTCGCCGGGTTCGGACTGCAGATCATCGATGTGAGCAATCCCGTGCAACCGCGCCATGTGGGAAAGTTCTCCGAGACCACATCGGTGCAGGCTATCGCGCTCTCCGGAGGCCACGCGTATCTTGCCGATTTTAACATGGGTCTGCTGGTGTTGGATCTATCGAATCCGGTTGAGCCTGTCAGGATAGGGGATTCACGGGAGGCATTGCGGGAGGGCTATGCGGATTCGCGGGAAATCACGGTCGTGGATCAGAGGGCCTACGTCAGTGGCGTGGGGAACAATAGCTCCGGGTTGCGGCTTTGGATTTACGACGTATCGAAGCCTTCCCTGCCTCACCTCCTGGGAACATACGCCTCGGACTCGGGGACCCCGGTAGCCATCGCCATCGCCGGTGGCCACGCCTACATCGCCGGAGGGTCAAGTGGGGCGCCTGGGAGTCTGGGCGGCGCCGCGCTCACGGTGGTGGATGTTCGCGATCCCGCCAACCCGCGTCTCGCCGGCAGCTACGGACCGGGGCTGTGGGCGGCCGGCATCGCACTCTCAGGCACCCGTGCGTATCTCACCGGCTTGGCGGACGCGGTCACCGTCCTGGACATCTCCAACCCAGCCAACCCGCGCCGCGTCGGAGGACTGACCGCGCCATTTCAAGGTGGTTCAGCTGCCTTGGCCGAAGGCGTCTTGGCCGTCGCGGGATGGCGGCAAACCGGACAGGGGCACACGCTCGAAACGGTTGATCTGAGCGATCCCGTTCGCCCAACGCTTCTGGGCACCGCCGCCCTCCGAGGGGAATCGATCCAGTCCACAAGGATTTTCACTGCTGGCTCGAACGTCTTCGTGGCGGCGCATTGGGAGGGCTTGCAGATATTCGACGTCAGCCAGGCGCGATCTCCCGCACGGCTTGGTGTCAAGGAGACCAGCGGTTCGACGAGCGGCGTTGCAGTCAGTGGGCACCACGCTTACGTCGCAAACGGAACAGATGGTCTTCGCATTCTCGACGTGTCAAACCCCGCCCAGCCGGTGGCGGTGGCTCACTACGGTACGAGCTCCAGCGTCCAATCGGTCGCCTTGGCTGGGAACCTTGCCCTGCTTGGCGACGCCGGCTGGGGAGGACCAGGCGAGGGAATCGTAGTGCTCGATGTCCGCGATCCCAGCCGACCGGCCAAAGTGGGCTCCTATCGGATCGAGCCGTCTCCCTTCCATTTGCATACCGTGATTTCGGGCCGCTACGCGTTCGTCGCGAACACTTGGTATCAAGCCAGCGCCACAGGACGCCTCCTGGTGTTGGACATTGCCGACCCCGCCCGGCCCAAGCTCGCCGGAAGTTTCAATGTGGAAGGATATGCCCAGTACGTCGCGGTATCAGGAAGCCACGCGTTCCTCGTCGAGAACACTGTGCATCCCCAGCTGAATCTCCAACCCACCCGAGGTCGGCTGCATGTGATCGATGCCACCAATCCCTCGCGACTGGCGCGGACCGCCACTTACGATGCAGACACTCCGGTTCAGGGGCTGGCGGTCTCAGGCGACTACTGCTATCTCGCGCTTCAGGATCCGTTCGCCATTGGAGGACGCCTCGTCGTGCTGGACGTTAGGGATCGATCGAAGGCCGTGGAGATCGCATCGGTGGACGTGAGCTTCCCGGAAGGACTGGCTATTGAGGGGAATCTTCTCTACGTCAACCGGCGCTACGCTGGCATCGACCTGTTCGACATTAGCGCCCCAGCTTTTCCACGGAGAATCGGCGCGAGTTCCCTGCCTTACAGAGGATACCAGGTTGCGGAACCTTGGTTCTTCGGCGTGGCGGTCGCGGATGGATACGTTTATGCCCCGAACTCGTTTGCCGGACTCAGCATACTGGACACATCTTCCCGCATCAGCTTCGCGGGTTCGTCCTTCTCCGCGAATGAAGAAGACGGTGCCGCCAAGATCCGGGTCCAGCGCTCCGGCGTCACCTCGTTCCCCGTGCAGGTCGAGTGGTCCGCCAAATCCGGCACGGCCACGGACGGCGTCGATTTCCCAACGGGGACCAGCGGCGTGGTGAACTTCCCCTCGGGTGTTACCGAACAAACCTTCACCGTGCCGATCCTCGACGACTCCCTTGCGGAACAGCCCGAGGCTGTGCTGCTGCAACTGTCCAATCCCACCACCGGCGGTCTTCTCGGCGCGACCGCGAGCGCCGAACTGGTCGTCCGCGACGGGTCCGACCTGATCGAGTTCGAAGCCGCGCAGATTTCGGTTCGCGAGAATGAGGGCAAGTTGGACCTGACGGTGCGGCGCAGAGAATCCGACCATTCGGGAACGGTCAGCGTCGAGCTAACAACTACCTCTGGGACGGCGACTGCAGATCAGAATTACACGACTTTGAAGACGAAGCTCACATTTGATCCTGGAGAAACAACCAAGACCGTTTCCATCGCCATTCTGGACAACTCAATTCTGGATGGGGACAAAACATTCGAGGCGGTTCTCCAAAACGTGTCACCAGGCGCAGGGACCGGCACCGCCAAAACGGTGGTGACCATCCTTGATGACGAGGGGCGGTTCGAGTTCGCGCAGCCGCGCTACGATGTTTTCGAAGGTTCCGGCTTCGCGACCATCGAAGTCCACCGCATTGGCGTGGCAGGACGAAGCGCCAGCGTCGATTTTGCCAGCGCCGACGGCACTGCGATCACCGGAGTCGACTTCGTGGGAGTCTCCGGCACGATCAGTTTTCAAGCGGATGAAACCGTGAAGACGATCATGGTTCCTATCCTCAACGACAGCGTGATTGAGAGGAATGAGTCGTTCACTCTCCGGCTTATCACGCGAGCCGGTGAGCCGGTCGCCGCGCCTGGCGTGGCGGAAGTGACCATCGTCGATGATGACACGTTTACCGGCCAGCCGGGGCGGGAGTTGAATCCGGTGTTGGTGGGGAGATGGCCGGGGTATCGCCGAGGTGTCGCACGAGAGGTTGTATCGAAGGGCAATGTTGCTTTTGTGGTGATTGATGGAGGGATGGAGATATTGGATCTTCGCGATCCAGCCTCTCCGCTCCACATTGGTGAATATTTGGGGATCGGCGAATGGAGCGCTGTTGGAGTCGTGGGTGATTTCGTTGTTCTGGCAAGCAACTTCACTGGACTCGAGGTTCTGGACGTCGCTGATCCACGGAATCCTCGAGCAATCAGCACCTACTCTGTTCGTTGGAATCCTACGAGTATTACAGTCGATGGCACCCATGCTTTCGTGACCGAAGTTTGGTGGACTGAGGATGGTCCTGGAGGTCGGTTAAACATTTTCGACGTTACCAACCCCAGCAATCCACTACTCTTATCGAAGATTGACATCCGGGGCGCCGCGCACGATGGAGCAGTGTCTGGAAACTTCGCATTTGTTGCCACGGAAACATCTCGTCCTTCTGATCCCGTGCCGCGGGATGCCTTCATGGTGGTTGACATCAGCAAACTTTCCGATCCACGACTGGTGGCGGTTGGGGATACTGGGTTTGTTGGACGAAGCGTATCAGTTCAGGGTTCGTTGGCTTCGATCGCGGATGGTGATGGTCTCACACTTTTTGACATCTCCAACCCAAACATCCCCCGCAAGCTGAAGCGAATTCTAGCAGGGGAGGGAATCGGGTCTGTGGCAGCAGTTGGTGGTCTGATCTACGCCGCCTCAGGTTCTGGCAATGGAAAGTCAGGGTTACGGATCATTAACGCAGAAAAGCCTGAAGCCCCTCAGAACGCAGGCTTCTTATCATTGCCAGGCCTTGCGTATGCGTTGCCCGAAGTTTGGGTCGAAGGGAAGCGTGCGTTTCTCACTGGCGGGACTTCAGGAATTCACGTGGTGGATATTGCCGATCAACCTTTCCTCCTTGGCGCAACAGAACCTGCGGGTCAAACCGTTGCGGTTGCAGCAACGAGGGATTTCTTGTTCTTAGCAGATGAGGCAAAGGGGATCCGGAGTTTCGATATCTCAACACCTGCCCAACCTCGGCAAATTGCCAGTTATGACTTTCCTGGAGCAGAACACACTCTGGTGCTTAATGGGGATCGGCTATACGTGTCGAGACATGGTTTCCCTCAGACGGACTTGTTTCTCATCCTCGACGTTTCAAAGCCGGCAGCAATGAGGCGAGTCGGAGGTTATCCTTCCGCCACTTTTGTCTATGGGCAATCGATAGTAGGAAATCGTGCTTATCTCGCTGGCCAGGATGCGGCCATAGGCCGAGTCGGAGGGCGATTTGAAATTCTCGACCTTAGCGATGAAGCGAATCCAAAACTGATCGGGAGCCTGAGCACAGAATTCGTGCTCAAGAGCGTGGCTGTTGCAGGGCGGTATGCATTCGCGACTGAGTTGAGATTCATACCAGGATTCCCCAGCGCCCAGCTCATTGTCATTGATGTGGCAGCACCGGATGCGCCCAAAGTAGTGGCCTCGTTTGATGTTGGAGGTGAAGCGCCAACGGTCACCATCGTTGGGAACTATGCCTACTTAAGCGGGGGGACAATCAGCAACCAGACTTTCGAGCGGAATTTTCAAGTGTTGGATATCGCCCAGCCTCTCCAGCCGCGGAGAGTTGCAGTCGTCCCAATGGGCAACAACGCCGAAGGGATCGTGGTACAGGACGGACTTCTCTTTGCAACGAGCTACTGGAACAGTCTCGTGGTCTTCGACGTCAGCATTCCAACTCAGATCCGTCAGATTGGTATCTACATCGATCCCAGGAAACAGTCACATGCCCTCACCATTGCCAAAGGGTACGCATTTGTGGCGAATCGTGGTGATGGTTTAGCCGCAATGCCTTTTATGAATTCGGAGCAGTTGAATGGTTTACTTTGTAAGCAACAGGGCCGCGGCGGTAGGTGTTTTTGCGCAGGCGAGGCCAACTGCTGACAGGTTGACGGAGCGCGCGGGGGCAGGAGCGTTGCCGCCGTT
>SXMN01000024.1 GCA_005777315.1 Verrucomicrobiales bacterium | reverse complement strand
TGTTCGCCGTTACGGGCACCCGTGTCCCTCAACTAGAAAACCAGACCAGGCCGACGCTCGTTTTTTCCAAAAATGGCGGCACGGTCTTTTTGTGTTGCCCGCCCCCAGCTTAACAGCCCCTTAGTCTGTTATTTGAGAGGCCGTCTTGTCTCGTCGTAAATACGCCTCAGCAAAAAAGGATGCAGCCACCAACGCAGTGCCGAAAAAGCCGAGCAACTCAAACCAAGGGTCCTCCAGCACTTCCTCAACGACATCTTCCTGCTCGACGTCGGCCCGCAACTCTCGAACTTCGTCGGCCAAAGCGGATACGGAATCCCCGCTCGCCCTTGCGGCCGGGTTCAGGGCCGGTATCGTCGCAGTCAGTCGCGGCTGATCATGCTGGCGGGCAATACAAAACGCGATGACCGCCGCCGTGAGCACGAACAACATCCCGATACCACGAAGTAATGGTGGAAACGAATCTTTCACGAGTGGTGGAGCGGCCTAACGACCACAAGCTCAGCGACCCGGCCCACGAGGGCGTGCGACTGCAACCGCGACGCGATGGCCGGGTTAGATGTCATGAAGGGTTTGAGTGGCAGCTCCACAAGGAGCCACACTGAGTTTAATGAAATCATACATCCTCAAACCCAACATGACATTGACCACCGTATCCACCACTCCCATGCCAATCAAGAGCAAGGATCGCGCGACAGATGAGATCGTGGCGACCATCGCGCCCGCCGCGCCGGCTAGCAAACCCGCGTTCGTTTTGTTGCCGCCAGCGCAGCCGCTGCCCACGGCGGTGATTGATCCGGACAAACCGATGCTCAAGCTGGTGTAGGACGTAATGGGCCGGCACAACTCGAAGGCGGCGACACCGGTCGATCAGGTTCTCACCACGCACTCAGGGAAGAACACCTCCACGAAGGAAGGGAAAGGGAAAACTTTTAGAATGAAAAGGTGAGGAACACTTTGGGAAGTGCCGGACGCGGCGAGCCGTTCATTGGGCCCCACCGCTTCGCCCGCGACTCCGCTTCGCTACGCTGCGCTTCGCCGAAGGACTATTTCGGTGATCCAACTCGCGAGTTGTCCATCCACGGCGTCGAGAAAACCGACGAAACCGGCCGCCTCTGCCGTCTGAATCTCGCCGTCCACGGCGTTGGGTTAGGCGAAAGCTTGAGCGGCGATGCGCAGGTCTTCAACGAACACGGCAAGAGGTTTGTGGTCTCCACGGTCGGTGCGGTAGCCAGCGGCGATGCACAATGGTTTCGGGCCGGGCGATAGAATCTTGAACTGGGCGCGGTTGCGAAAGAGTTGCGCGGTGCGAGCTGTGACGACGGCTACGCCCAGGCCGGATTCCACGGCAGTCATGAGGCTCTCTGCACCGTCGTATTCACCGGCGATTTTTGGGCGCTGCCGGTGTTCGTTCAGCCAACTGGTGACGATCTTCCAATACTCCGGATAATCGCGCTGGCAAAAGGCGAGCAAAGGTTCGCGCGCCATTTGATCCGGCGTGATGCGCTGCTGGCGGGCGAATGAATGCTTTCGCTTTACGGCCAGCTTCCAAGTCGTGCGCACAAGGGGTGTCCACGTCAAGCCGCGTGTCTTGGTATCGCTCGCGACGGTGAGGATGATATCGAGCTTGTTGCTTTCGAGTTCAGCCAGCATCTCGCCGGTGGAGAGATCGAACAACTCCACCTTCGCATCGGGGTGCGCCTGGGTGAAGTTCTCCACCGCCACGGACAGAATTCCGCTGGCCAGCGAGGGGGCGTATCCGACCCGCAAGCGCACGCCTCAACCTGCGCCGCGGACTCGGTCCAGCACTTGATCGACGTGTTGAAGGAGTTCGCGGGCTTCCCGCAGCAGACCTTCGCCGACGGGCGTGAGATGGACGGAATGCGCGCGACGCTCCAACAGACACTGGCCGATCTCAGTTTCCAAAGCCTTGATCTGCCGGCTCAGCGCGGGCTGCGTCAGAAAGATTTTCATCGCGGCGGTGCTGATGTTGCCCGTCTCGGCCACGGCCACGAAGTAACGCAGTTGTCGGAGTTCCATGCGCGCCCAGCATTACTCAAAGGCAGGCTCAGGCCAAGAATTTGGCATTATCTCAAACCAACAGCTCCGGCCATCTTGCCCCCATGAAAACGGAAGCAACCGAACTGAACATCCGACGGGCAGACGAACGCGGCCACGCCGATCATGGCTGGCTGACGTCGAACCACACCTTTTCCTTCGCCGATTATTACGACCCGGCGCACATGGGTTTGCGCTCGTTGCGCGTCATCAATGATGACCGCGTCGCGCCCGGCAAGGGCTTTGGCACGCACCCACATCGTGACATGGAGATTTTCAGCTATGTGCTGGAAGGCGCACTGGAACATAATGACAGCCTCGGCAATGGCCGCGTGCTCAAGCCGGGCCAGATTCAGCTCATGAGCGCGGGCCAGGGCGTCACGCACAGTGAATTCAATCCATCGCAAAGCGAGCCGCTCCATTTTCTGCAAATCTGGATTCAGCCCCGCGCCCGCGGGCTTACGCCCAGTTACACCGAGTGGCTTCCGAAACCCGAACACGCCGATGCGCCCAAGATGCTCGTCATCTCAACCGACGGTCGTGACGGTTCGGCGACGATTCATCAGGACGCGGACATCTATCGCATCCGGCTGAAAGCTGGCCAAACCGTCACGCACGAACTGAAGGCTGGCCGGGGTGCGTGGCTGCAAATCGCCGAAGGTGCGCTGACGCTCAACGGCGTCGAGATGCGGACGGGCGATGGCGCGAGCACCGAGCAAGCAGGCAAACTGACCCTCACCGCCACTCGTCCGACCGAAGCCATCCTTTTTGATCTCAACTGAACCGTAAACAACAAACCAACACACACTGCTATGAACCAATACCACAAACTCTACACGCCGCAGGATGTGGTGCGACGTGAGGGCGATGACCTGACCTCGTGGCTGGAGTATTGCGCCGAAGGTTTGCGGCAAACGCTGGAGCGGGTCTGGGAGAGGATGGGTCAACTCTCCGCTTCGTCAGCGCGCGAGAAGGTGGTTCTGCGTCCACGCCAGGAGCAATTGCTGAAGCTGCTCGGTAAGAGCGGCGGCATGACGCCGTCCGAACTCTGGACGGCACTCAAGGTCTCCAAGCAAGGCGCGATGGACTTGCTGCGTCCTTTGCTGAATGCAGGACTGGTCAAGCGTGTCGGCACGTTGAAGACCGCACGTTACGTTTTGAAATGAGTGGCCACACCTGCTGCTGCAGAAATGCCCATCACGCCATAGCCGGTGGAGGACCTCTCGGAAATTGATCTCGGCGCGCCCACCGCTAAGTTCAAATGGTCCAAACACAAGAACACTGACATCGAAGTCCTCAAAGCTGCCATCACTTCGAATCAACGCGCGTCTTCTAAGCACCTGAGTGGTGTCTGGATATTCGCTTACCTCGATTTGAAAAACCTACCCCCCTTGAAACGAAACATGCGCGCAGACAGGTCATGGCTCTATGACGTGCATGACGTAATGGACAAAGGCTGTGGTAGAGATTTCTGCAAGCGCGAATCAAGCTTCGCGGACGAAAATCGAATCAAAGCCAACCTTCTGAAACGACGTCGGCGATCCGACAAATTGGAAGCTGGCGACGAGCAAGCACAAACGCATTGCACTCCGTCATGAAAGGACAAAAGACTTCGAGCCAATTAGTCCTTTTTGGACCAGCAAGCTGATATTTTGCTGAGCTCTCAACTCGGAAAGGCAGCTTCAGGCTCCGCCACTGGCTATCGAAGATCGTCACCAAACACCCTTGAACAAGGGTGAACTGTGGTGGATTTGTTGTAACAAATTGTTGTAGCTGGCGGGTGAAAAAAACGTGATCAATTGCAATAGAAAGTGGTGGGCGATGAGGGATTCGAACCCCCGACCGTCTCCGTGTAAAGGAGCTGCGCTAGCCACTGCGCCAATCGCCCAACTCAAGCGGCGTCTTTGATGAACTGAAACCCACCACCGCGTCAACGCTTTTGGTGAGTTTACTCTCCCAATTCGCGCAGAAGTTCCTCCATCTCGGCCTGTGGTCCCTCATGGTGTTGCTCAATCGCCAGTTTCAATCCACGTTCAAACGCCCGCCGTGCCGATGCGCGGTCCCCGGAAGCCAGGTCACATTTGCCAATGAGGATTTGCACCACCATCCACTCGGGTTTGCGGGCGAGCGCCGCCTCGAATTGAACCCTGGCAGATGTCACATCGCCGGCATCAAACAACGCCTTGCCCAGGCTGAATCTGGCAAGCTCGTTGTTCGGGTACTGCTCCACCATTTTCTGGTGGCGGGAGATTACGTCATTCATCGAGATCAAATTCCAGGACCGCCATTCCTGCTCTTGGTCACCGAATCAATGGAAACATTCACAGCGGCCGCACAATCATTTCCTCAACCACCGCGCGCGCCGGAAGATTGATGACGAAGAGCGCGCAATCCGCGATGTCCTCAGCTTTCATCATCTTCGCCCGCGCCTCGGCTGGAGGCGGAGAGGGCCGTTTATCCAGCAATGGAGTGTCAATGTCGCCTGGGAAAATCGCGCAGGCACGGATGCCATTGGGTTTCTCCTCGGCATTGATGGCCTGGTTGAGCCCGGCCATTCCAAATTTTGACATGACGTAGGCCGGCCCGGCCTTGGGACTCGCCTGTTTGCCTGCCTCGGAAACAATATTGATGATCGTTCCGGAGCGACGGGCGCGCATCTGCGGCAGAAATGCCTGCACACAGTAATAAGCACCGTTGAGATTCGCATCGATCATCAGGTGGTAATCCTCGAGCGACAGCACCTCCAGGGAACGTTTTGGCGCATTGGTCCCGGCGGCGTTGACCAGCACCTCCACTTCCTTGAACTCCGCGAACACGCGTTTGCCGGTTGCCGCCACCGCGTCGGCATTGCCAATGTCACATGGACAAACGAGGAGTTGTCCGGCGAGCGAGCCCGCCAGTTTCACGGTCTCCTCCAACGCTTCGGGTCGCCTGCCAAGGATCGCGACACGCCATCCTTGTTCGACAAGTTTGAGCGCCACGGATTGACCGACGCCGCTTCCGGCACCTGTTACGACTGCTGTTTTTGCCATAGGGGTTTACTTGGTGTCACAATCGCCACACGCAAGCCAATACAATTTATGCACTGCGCCATCTCAACCAGCCTGTGCCGGACTCGTGGATTGGAGGACATTGAGCACCGTGCGATGGCACTGGCATCCGCCGCCGGGCGAAATTGGAACTCGCCGGCACGGATGCCAGCGCTCCCAGACACGCTTGATACCAGGCTTTCCCCGCCCCACCGTGCATTCACAAGTTGGCGGTAGTGGAACGCTTAATTCATTCCGCCGGACCGTGGAAATGGAGCCCGCGCCGTGTTCTCATCCGGGCTCCGGAGGACTCGCACCTCCCTGCAGCATGAATTCCGCGCTCAGGCACCACGCTCGGCCACGACCGGTTTTGAGGGCTTCTCGTTACCGACGACTTCGGGAGGCACCGCCCGCCCCAACGCCGGGCTCTTTTTGGTTCCCAACGGCGTTGAAACTCACTAGCGTCGGCGCACTCGTATGGCAAAAAAACACTCCTACAAATTTTGTTTTGGCCCGTGGAACATCAGCGAAGGCGCGGATCCTTACGGCCCCCCCACCCGTTCACCACAAACTTTTGATTGGAAACTCGATCAGCTCAAGGCGCTCGGCTTCGACGCGATGATGTTTCACGATGATGATGCGGTTCCCGACATTGACGCCAAGTCCGAGGTTCAGATCCGCAAGGAAGCCAGGGCTCTCAAACGACGCCTTGATGATGCCGGCATCGCGGCTGAGATGGTTGCTCCGCGGTTGTGGTTTGCTCCGCAGACGATCGATGGCGCATACACCAGCAACGATGCCCGCTGTCGCAAATACGCCATCGAGCGATCCCTTCGCTCGATCGACATCGCCCGGATCATGGGAACCGACCTCGTTGTGCTCTGGCTCGCCCGCGAAGGCAGCTACATCCGCGAATCGAAAAATGCCCGCCGCTGCGTCGATTACCTTGTGGAAGCATTCGACGCCATGCTCGCCCACGACAAACGCATTCGTCTCGCCATTGAACCGAAGCCCAACGAGCCAATGGATGTGGCCTACGTCCCCACGATCGGACACGCGCTCGCCATCGCCCAATTGACTCGTGATCCGAAGCGGGTCGGCTGCCTGATCGAGTCCGCACACGCCATTCTCGCGGGTCTTGACCCATCGGATGAAATCGACTTCGCGATGGCGTTCAACAAACTTTGGTCACTCCACTTGAACGATCAGAACGGCCTGAAGTTCGACCAGGACAAGCCATTTGGGAGCGCCAATCTCCGCGTGGCTTTCAATCAGGTCCGGTCGCTCGAACAAAACGGTTACGGCAGGAACGGCGAATACATCTGTTTTGACGTCCATCCATTTCGGACCACCAGTGAGGAACACTGGCTCGCGCACCTCGACAACAGCCGCCGAACTTTCCTGCGCCTGCTGGAAAAAGCCCGATCATTCAATGACTCCGAAGCGAAGGCGTTGGTCCAGAAACGCGATTACGCGGCACTGGATCAAATGGTGATCGAACATTTGCTGTCGAAGTAGGTTCACGTTGAACGACTCGAAGTCGAGCGGGCTGAAGACACGTCGCGAGTCTTTGTCCTGAGCTGTTTGGACGTACGGCAGAAACTCGTTAACGCGTTACAGATCCAGAAGGGCTGTGATGCTCACAGCAGTCCCGAGCGCTGCACGCTCAAGGGCTGAAGGCACCTGTGGAGCCGTACTGAGGAGACCGTGGGACAGCCTACGAATTCCGGAGAGTGCCGTGGGCACAGATGCAAGGCGTGAGCGAGGGAGGATGCCCGCAGCGGCCTCTGACCAAGCGAGCAACGCAGCAGATGCGCCCGCGCCACCTCCGAGATTTGCAGGCTATCCTGCGGTCTCCTCAGTA
>SXMN01000246.1 GCA_005777315.1 Verrucomicrobiales bacterium | reverse complement strand
GGATGCATCCGCAATCCATGGACGGTCGGGCGCTCGGGTTGCACTCCTGCAGAGCCCTATCCTCCCCACCGCGATTTAACCATACAGAACAATCTAAATTTCGGAATCTTCCCGTTGACAAACCACATACCCGTGATTCGGAGTAGCCGTGAGAATCACCGTCTCCAGACCTTCCGCAGTGGCATCATCGAATGTCCTGACCGGCACAGTGACACTGATCTGACCGGCGGGAATGGTGACGCTGTTCGGGAGCACGGCGTAATCCGCTTCGTCCGACAAGGTGCCACCACCCGTGGCCGTGCCGCCAATTGTCAATTGCACGGTCAGCGGGGAGCTGAGACCTCCAAGCCTCGAGATCAGGAAGAGTGCGTCGTCCGCCCCGATTTCGGAGGCGCGACCATCCTTGACGGTGACTTGCACGGCGGGCGGCACGGGAAGGATCGTGGGATCGTGGGCAATGAAACTACCAGAAATGGGCGCGGAGCCGTTGGCGGGGATGGGATCGCCCTGCTTTTGCCAGGTGACGGAGACGTGCTCACCCTGTGAACCTTCTTTGTGCAAGACCTCGAAGTAATAACGTCCACCCGCGACCATCGGAATCGGACCAGAGATGTTGACGGCTGGATCGCCACGTGACGCCTGATTCCCTCCGTTGGTCCATTCACGCGAGGGGTTCCATTGCGGTTCCTGAGCGACGAGCACCTTGTTCGCTGGGTTCTCATCCGTGCTTAACCAGAGTTGCGCGTTGTCATCCCCCGCGATGTAGAAGACGAAGCTGGCCGTGGCGGGCGCAACGAGAAAGCCCGAAAGCCGTTCGCCATAGTTGTCCTCGTTGAGCGCCGATTCAATGGCGGACACTGTGTCCACCTGATCCGGGTAGTTGGGGAAAGCAGGTTCACTGGTCAGGCTGGAGATGGAAACACCGGGGATGTTCCGATAAATCTCGCGCCTGATGCTGCCGGTGGTGAATGTCGGGCCGCTCACCGCCACCCAGAACGGCGTGCTCTCCGTGCTATCGACCGCACTCATGACCAGCACCGAGTAGTAACCAGCGTCCGAGAGTTGGGCGTTGTCCAGAGTGAAGCTTGCCGATGTGGAACTGGGGATGGGCAGGCCATTCTTCAGCCACTGATACGAGAGTGTTCCGGACCCGGTGGCCGTAACGGCGAACGTCGCTGAGGCATTGAGTGCAATCGTCTGGTCGGACGGTTGCGCCGTGATGAGGGGATCGGGTTCGGCGGGCACAAGGACCAGGTAGTTCAGGTCGTGATTTCCAGGCAGCACAGAGAACCGCAGGGTGCGCTCCCCGCTCAAGTGAGCCCGGGCGAGATAGCCGCCGTCCGTCTTCAGCGGTACGAAGGTGAACCGGTCCCAATCTCCCGTGGCCGGTGCATCGAAGCTGCCGAGCTTGGTTGTGGTCTGCGACGATGTCGTCGCGCCGGCTGTGACCTCGTCCAATTGCGCATGCATATCCGCCCCGCCGGAAGTCATGCGCGCATAGATATTGTAAACGCCTGCCGGGAATGCCCGGGTGTAATTGAACCAATCGCCCGCATCCATCCATCCGACCTTGTAATCGGTCACAATGTCGAACAATCCACGCCTCTTGTCTCCTGTGGAGCTTATCCCCACATTCGGATTTTCTCCCAAACGGTAGTTATCGGAGTCATCCGCCCCATTCGCATCCGTGTAGTCCGTGCGATGCACCGCGCTCAACTCGGCGTAGGCATTGGCCGCATACGGCATCGAATCCGCCACGGTCAGATGCTTGCCGTTGTCGTAATTGAAATCCTCGGCTTCGATGAAGAAATTTCCGGGACCGGAAGGAAGAACCGTCACCTGGAATGTTGCGGTGTCTGGCAATCCGGTTGAGTAGTTCACCGTCACCGTAATCAAGGCAACGCCGGATCCACTCGGGGCGGATGACACGGAGAGCGTCCGAACCAGCCCTGTGCCAGCAATGACGACGCCTGAATCCGCAACTATGGATTGATCCGATGAACTTCTTGTGACGGAGATGATGTCTTGCGCCCGCGCCGGGTCACCGGCAGTGAACAGCAACGGAGAAGTGGACTGGCCTGCAAAGAGGGCCTGGTCGCGCAGTGAATTGAGGCCGGGAGGAAGCGGTTTTTGCGGGGAAAACTCCACCGTTGTCCCGCGGCTTTGGAGAATGTCGATCACGGCTTCGGCTGCGGAACCATCGGTGAGGTTCAGGAAATTGCCCTTCCCGATGACGGTTCGCAAGGTCGTCATCGGAGCCAAAACAGAGATGTCCGTCACGTTGTTCCCTTCAAACCGGAGATAGGAAAGGTGCGTGAAGCGACTCAACGGGGAAAGATCAAGGATCTGGTTCCAGTTCAACCCCAGGAGGCTCACTTGTGGCAGACCGTTCACAAAACCGAGGTCGGCGATGGCCAGGTTGTCGAGGAACAGCGCGTCCAGGGCGGTCATGGTGTTTAGGGGCGAAAAGTCCGAGACGAAATTATCGCTCAAGTTCAAGTGACGCACGTTTACCAATCCGGCGAGGGACGGGACGGCGTTGATCCGGTTGCCGTACAGAACCAGGTCGGTCAGGAGCGTCATGTTTTGCAGCCCCGCGACACTGACGATCTGGTTTTGATTGAGCCGGAGTTCCCGGAGTTGGGTCAGTCCGGCAAGAGGCGTCAGATCACTGATCTGGTTATTGCTCAAGTACAGCGTCTGGAGCGAAGTTAATCCCGCCAACTGAGAGAGGTCGTCGATCTGGCAATACTCGGCCGCAAATTCCATCAAACCGCTCAAGCCGGACAACGGACCCAGGTCGCTGAGAGGGTTTCCGTTCAAGTGCAGGCGGCGGAGACTGTCCATCGCACTCAACCCGGCGAGATCGGAAATTTGATTGCTGGACAGGTACAAGCCATCCAACCGGGGAAGACCACTCAACGGCGTCAGGTCGCTCACCTGATTTTCCGTCAGGAGGATGAGGACCAGCTCCGTGAGGTTGGAGAGTGGAGTGATGTCACTGATCTGATTCCGTTGCAGAGAGAGGTAAGCGATCTTCGACAAGCCGCTCAGTGGGCTGAGATTCGTGATCTGGTTGTCGTCCAGATTCAGATTCCAAAGATTGACCGCCGCCTCGAGTCCGGTGAGGTCCGTGATCCCACGATTGTTTCCGGTCAAATTGCCCAGCGCCGCCACTTCGCTTTGAAAGATCGGGCCGCTGGGTTTGCCGATGGCCTCACGAATGAGCGCGGCAAGATTCGTATCGGGGAACTGAACAGCGACGGCCGTGCTGTCTTCATAAACGATGAACGGACTCGCGATGGACGGGGCACCGTTGAGAGGAGGCGCTTCACCGGGCCGTTGCCAGGTCACTTCGATGTGGTCCCCAAACCCGCCCGCCTTTTGAAGCGCTTCGACGTAGTAGAGACGCCCTGCCTCCATCTGGATGGGCTGCGAGACATTTACCGGCGGATTGCCCCGGGAGATTTGATTTCCACCATTGACCCACTCGCGAACGCCATTCCATTCAGGTTCCGACGCCACTTGCACTTTGTTGACGGGATTCTCGTCCGTGCTGATGAACAAAGCGCCTTCATGGTCGGAGGAAATGTAGAACGTATATTCGCCCGTGACGGGTGGCCGCAGATAGCCGGACAAACGCTGGCCGTAGTTATCGCCAATTTCGAATGGAGTTTCGAAAGCAAGGACAGCATCCCGAATATCCGGCAAGTTTGGGAATTTCGCATGGCTGGTGAGCTCTGGCAATTGATAGCCCGGCACGTCGAGGTAAACCTCGCGGCGCAATCCGCCGACCAGCGCATTCACTGTCAGGGCAAAATCCGTATTGCTCGATCCACCATCCGCATCCGTCACGGTCAGCGTGATTGTGGTGACACCGAACAGATCTGCCGCCGGCGTGATCGTCACGGTGCGATTGGCACCAGTGCCACCGAGGACAATCTTCACGTTGGGAACGAGCGCGACGTTTGACGAGTTTGCATTGAGCGCCAAGGAACCGGGCGCTGTCTCGGCATCATCAACCGTGAACGGAATCGCTGCAGTGGGCGTTCCCATCAAAGCTGTCTGCGCCGGAATGCTGGTGATGGTCGGCAGGCTGTTTAGCGCCTGCGCTTCCGTGACGAGCCAAAGGCTGGACAACAGTAAGAGCGCCGTCAGGAGCGTGGAACTGCCCGCCGCCCGGCAACGCGAATTTACAAAAGACGCGAAAGGAGCGGTGAAGCTTTGTTGGTGGAGAGGTAACGCTGTTGATTTCATAGTTGATGTGAATTGAATGCCCTGGACGAGTACTTACTTGGTCTTGTGAATGACGATGCTGCCACCGCCGAGCAGCGTGCCGTCGGTGGTGAGATCTGCGGTGTCACCGGCCCCTGTTTGATTGTCGTAGATCACCTCGCCGGTCGCCTCGATCCAGATCTTGATGCGGAAGCGATCAGGTTTCCCGGTTCCCAGCAGGTTGCCATCAATGGCACTGAGCAAGAAGCCGTAGCCTGGGTCGCCATTCTTGGTACCGACGCCTTTGTATTGAGCCTTCGCACCGGCCACGACCAGCCACTGATAGGCGGTGCTCTTGAAGTTCAGATTGCCGGCCTTGAATTGGAATTCCGTATTGCCCGTCGGCACGCTGGCACCCTTCTGATACTTGGCCACGAAGCCGAAGCTTGCTTTGCCTGCTGACGTTGGGTTCGCCACGTGAGCACCGGCCGGTGAATTGATCCAGCCGCCTCCTGTGACGAAGCCACCGTTCGGGTCATAGACCACGACGTAATCGAAGTGCGAGTCCGTGATGCTTCCCTGCTCGTCAGTAACGCGGAGAATCAGGCTATACACTCCAGGTGAAGAATACTCTTTTGTGGCTGAAGCCTGCCCGGCTGCTGTGGGCGTAACAATCGTCTGCGTTCCGTCACCCCACACGACAGTGATCTGCGCCGCCATTGGGTTCCCCACGACCGCGTGAGGAACCGAAATCGTCACGTCGTCGCCGAGTGCCACGGGACCCATCGGACCGGCCACGCTTTGAATCTGGGGCTGCGTGTCAGTCATGACGAAAATTGTTCCAGTCAGGCCAGTAATCGGAGGCGTGCTGTTGGCATTAAACTCCACCATGAAGTGAACCGAAATGGTTCCGTTCCCGTTGTTCGCAATCACTGGCGAAGGAGCGTTGCCGTCGCTGTCCAGAACCGTGGCCCAGGCCGAGCCGTCGAAGTAGGCAAGATTGATTTCTTCGGGCGCGGTGGTGGTGTCGGGAAGCAGAAAGTGGAAGTTCACTTCCGCCACGTCCTCGTTGTCGGCGCCGGTGATCTGCACGTCCACGAAACCGCCCGTGTCCACTTGAAACCCGGTTTCTGTTGTTGCCGGTTGAGTGACGTACGTCGCTGCCAGCACGGTCACTGGAGGACCATCTATGTTTGTCACCTCAACAGCCACTCCGGCATCGCCCACCGCCACAGGAACGGCGCTGACGGTGGTGGTTTCTCCGGCGATTGCCACCGCAGCCTCAACGACCCCCACTTCACCTGTAGATGGAAGGATGGCGAAAGCAACCGAGTTTGATTCCGGCCCAGTCGGTTCGCCCACTTGGACCAACGCGGTGACAATATCCGTCACAGCAGCGAGATCGCCCTCAAGCAATAGGGCAGTGATTTGATTGGCGCTGACGAATGTCGTCAGCCTTGGGTTGCCGTTCCAGTACACAACTGAGTCCGGCTCGAAATCACTACCACTGACCGTCAGTGTCAGCGGAGTCGCGTCCGCCACGGCGCTGGTCGGACTGATGCTGGAAACAGACATCACCACATCTGTCACCTGAATGTGGACCGTCGCCGGGGCACTGGTCCTTTGCCCGTCAGATACCGTGAAAATGAAGCCATTCGTGCCGACGTGATCCGGCGCTGGAGTGTAGATCAGATTGGGTGGCGTGCCGCTCAAAATGCCCTGGCTCGGACCTTGGGTGATCGAGTAGCTCAGAATGGCACCTTCAGGATCCTCCCCGCTCAACGTGATTTGAAGCGCTGTATCTTCGAAGGTCCCGACAGACTGACTGAATGCCACCGGGGCCTGATTCTCGATAACATTGATGCTTACCGCACTGCTGACAGCGGCGTAGTGGACCAGGTCATCAGGAGTGAAGGTGACCGAAAGCGTTTGTGCATTCCCCACCGGAAGCACTGTGCCTGCCGGGGGATTGTAAGTGAAGGAACCAGCCACGGGCGAGCCACTGAATGTCGCCGTCGCGTTCAACTGAGTTGAGTCCAGCAGTGTCCCATCCAGAATATCCTCTGGGTTTGCCCAAGTAATGACCGGCGTAGGCGGCACGAACGGCAGATCGTTGAACACTGTCTCCTGCTCCACTAATCCGGAACTGCCGCCGAAATGGCCTCCTGAGGTGCGGGCGCGAGCACGGATGATACCGCTGGTGGACAGCCCCAGTCCGGTCAGTTCCCATCCGCCGCTGATACGAGTACCCGAGCCGAGCAACGTCCATGTCATGCCGTCGTTGGACAGCTCGAATGTCACCGCCTCCGCTTCCGGTGCCGCGCCGCCGCGCAGCCATTCGGTGCGAGCCGTGTTAGGCACGGTGAGGTTCTGATTGGCCGGATCGTTCCGTAGTAGCGCCAGGAAATTGCGGGACGCGCCGCCAATGCTGATGAAGTTGCCGCCGGCGAGGATTCTGCCGTCGGCCTGAATCACCACGCTGGCCACCGACGTATTGGCGTTGGCATTGAAGTTTGGATCAACGGTTCCATCGGCACGCACCCGCGCGACGTTGTTGCGAACCGCGCCACCGACAGCCGTGAAGGTGCCGCCCACGATAATCAAGCCGTCCGCCTGGACTGCCAGAGTTGATACAGATCCTGTCACATTTGGGTCAAAGGTGGCATCCACCGTGCCGTTGCTGTTAAGGCGCGCGAAGTTGTTTCGCGCAACACCGCCGACCGTGATGAAACTTCCACCGACCAAAACCTTCCCGTCCGCCTGCAACGCGAGGACGTAAATGCCGCCAAGGACACCAGGGTTGAAACTCAGGTCGATCGATCCATCGGCATTGAGGCGCGCAATTTTGCTCCGCCCGACGCCACCCACCGTGTTGAAACTTCCGCCAACCAGGATCTTTCCATCCGATTGCAACACGACGCTATTCACGTCACCGCTCGCATTGGGGTTGAAACTGGCGTCGAGCGTACCGTCCGCATGGAGCCGGGCGATGCGATTGCGCGATGTGCCACTGACGCTGGTGAAGAAACCGCCGATCAATATCTTTCCGTCAGACTGCATCGTTGTGCAAAGCACCAGGCCATTGACGTCAGGATTGAACCCGGCATCGAGCGTGCCGTCGGGCTGGACGCGGGCGAGGCTGTTGCGCGGCACGCCACCCATGGTCGTAAACTGGCCGCCAATCACGATCTTTCCGTCAGCTTGGACGGCAGTGCTATAAACAATGCTGTTCGCATCGGGATTGAACCCGGCATCAACAGTGCCATCGGCATTGAGCCGGGCGATCCGATTGCGCGTCACACCGCCCACGCTGGTGAAGAAGCCACCGATCACAATCTTCCCATCAGGCTGCACCGAAGTGCTGCGAATGAACGCATCCACCCCGGCGTTGAAGCCAGTATCGTTGCCGAACGGCATAATGATGAACAGTATGGTGTCCTGGACGCTCAGGCTGGGTGTGCCGTTGTCCGTGGCCGTGAGCGTGATCACGTATTCACCGGCCAAAGTCGGCGCGCCCGAAAAGGAGAAGGTCTGCGGATCAAATGTGATTCCCGGCGGCATTCCTGTGGCAGAGTAAGTGAGCGTCTGACCGGCATCTGGTTCAATAAACGTGTTGGCTGCCGGGCTGTATTAGAACCCGCTGCCAAATGGACCAGTGATGGAGTCGGGCAACGAGTTGCCAATCACCGGCGGATGATTCACCGGTAGGACATTGATGCTCACCGTGGCGTTGGCTGCGGAGTATTGGACCGCGTCATTGGGAGTGAAAGTTGCAGAAAGCGTCTGAGCATTCCCCAACGGAAGCACGGTGCCGACGGGGGGATTGTAATTGAAGGTGCCGGCCACGGGCGAGCCGTTGAAGGATGCGGTGGCATTCAACTGTGTTCCGTCCAGAGGTGTTCCATTGATGATGTCCGCTGGGTTGGCCCAGTTGATAACCGGCATTTTCGGAATTGGACGCAGGACAAGTTTGAAAAGCACCGAGTGATCCTGTGGTCCACCCCTCCATGTGGAGCCATAGATCGAGCCCTCCGACCCAACCACCATCGTCCCGCGCGGATAATAGCCATCCGTGCCGTTGAAATCATGGAGTTTGGTGAAATTACCGTTGGTCTCCAGCTTGAATAGCGTACCGTAGTTATCGGTGCCGCCATTCCCCGCAGCGCCATACAAAGCCCCATCCGCCCTCACCACCAACGCGCTTGCTGGACCGGCACCGTCTGTACCGTTGAAATCATGGAGTTTGGTGAAATTACCGTTCGTCTCCAACTTGAAGAGCGTGCCGAAGCCACCGTAAAACGTCCCATCGCCGTAGGCACCGCCTGAATAAGTCGAGCCATACAGAGCTCCGTCCGGTCCCACGACAAGCCCACCCTCGGGGTCAGTACCGTCCATCCCGTTGAAAACATGGAGTCTGGTGAATGAGCCGTCGGTTGCCACCTTGTAGAGCGTACCGTTGCCACCATCGAGGCTGACTGCCGAGCCATACAGAGCTCCGTCGAGGCCCACGACCAGAGCGCTCCGTGGCTCCGCGCCGTCGGCCACACTGAAATCATGGAGTTTGGTGAACACACCGTTGGCCTCCAACTTGAACAGGGTGCCGAGATCATTGGCACCTCCACTCCTCGTTGAGCCATACAATGCTCCGTCCGGACCAACGACCAGTGGTGCTACCTCTGGATGACTACCATCGACACCCGTGAAATCATGGAGCTTGGTGAACGTGCCGTCGTCCGCCAGTTTGAAAAGGGTTCCGTGGCCGCCGTAGAATGTCCCATCGCTGCTCGTGCCACCAGCCGCGGTCGCTCCATACAAGGCTCCCGTCGGTCCGGCGGCTAACGCCGCAATCGGGTGAGCTCCGTCGAAGCCGTGGAATTCATGGAGGTTTGTAAACGTGCCATTGCCCTCAAGCTTGAAAAGTGTGCCGAGGTTGCCGACGCCTCCAAACTCCGTGGAGCCATACATGCTTCCATCCGTTCCTGCTGCCAGCGCGCTTCGTGTGCTGGCGACTGAGGCGGCGCTGAAATCGTGGAGCTGAGTGAACGTGCCGTTCGTTTCGAATTTGAAAAGCGTACCAGCGTCTGCAGCCCCGCCATTCTCAGTTGAACCATACAAAGCCCCGTCTGCTCCCACCACCATCGCCGCCAGTGGATAGGAACCTGGATGGGCATTGATGCCATCATAGAAATCATGGAGCGATGTGAATATTCCGCTGGTATCTAACTTGAACAGTGTGCCGAAGCCGTTCTGTCCACCTTCGTTGGTCAAGCCGTACAGAGTTCCATCCGCTCCAACCACCAGCGCCGACAGTGGATTGAAACCGTCACCGCCACTGAAATCGTGGAGCTTGGTGAAGGTGCCGCTGATCTCCATTTTAAACACCGTTCCTTTTCCGTGGAGGCCTCCGCGGGGTGTCGATCCATACAAAGCACCATCAAGACCTGCCGCCAGCGCTGGCTCCGGTCCGGATCCGTTGGTGCCGTTGAAATCATGGAGCTTGGTGAAGGTGCCGTTCACCTCCAGCTTGAAGACCGTGCCGTGGCCGCTATTGAGCGTTCCATCGCTGCTCAGTCCTCCGTGCCCCGTCAACCCATACATGGCTCCATCAGATCCCATCACCAACGCCGC
This sequence comes from Verrucomicrobiales bacterium, assembly GCA_005777315.1. GTDB lineage: Bacteria > Verrucomicrobiota > Verrucomicrobiia > Limisphaerales > F1-12-MAGs170 > F1-120-MAGs170. Next base: position 19,384 of record SXMN01000246.1, on the reverse strand, counting down.
ATTAGGATGAGACCCATCGAGACCGTAAAATTCATGCAGCTTGGTGAATGTTCCATTGGTTTCCAACGTGAACAAGGTGCCGTGGTCATCGGCGCCGCCACTCACCGTCGAGCCATACAAGGCACCGTCTGAACCAACCACCATCGCCTTCGTTGGAACTGCCCCGTCGATACCGTTGAAATCGTGCAGGTGCATGAACGTGCCATTGGGCTGAAGTTTGAACAGTGTACCAAAACCAGCGGCCCCACCTTGAAACGTTGAACCATACAAAGCTCCGTCTGGCCCGACCACCATCGCTGAGTTCGGATAGCGCCCGTCAGTACCGTTGAAGTCATGAAGCTTGGTGAACGTACCGTTGGCCTCCAACTTGAAAAGGGTTCCGGCATCGGCAGTGCCACCTTGCGATGTCGAGCCATACAAGACCGCGTCTGATCCCAACACGAGTGCCTCTCTTTCCGGTCGAGCCCCATCGGCACCATTGAAATCATGGAGTTTGATGAATGTTCCATTGACCGCAATCTTGAACAGGGTTCCTCCTCCATGAGTGCCGCCTGTCGGAGTCGAGCCGTACAAAGCTCCATCCGCTCCAACAACCAGTGGCGCGAACGGGTACTTACCTGTCAAATCCTGCGCCGCAAACGCCTTCACCGTCAGGACCGAGGGGGGCGTGACACTCGATTCCGGCGGTGTCCAGTCCGCAATGGTCCGCCCGACAAATCCTGGCAGGCCGATCATCAGCAGCACCGGTAACAGCGCCGAAAGCAAACGTTCAACCACATCGCTGGGCGAGGGTTGGAAAAGAGTCATCTTGGAGGCGATGTGCATAGATTGAGCAGATTGGGTCCATTGAACGCATCACGAGTTAGCAGGAACGGAAAGTTTACCGCTAGGGACATTTGCCTCTAATTCGTCGGAAGCCCGGTTTTCACACTTCCGTCAGGTTGGCCACACGAGTACCTTGCCGCATCATGCAGCGTGAACCACTGCCGCGTTCCCAAAATCCGCCCGGTGCTCAAGCCGTCCGGGATGGCGCGCTGCCGGAACTGCGTCACTACTGGCTGGCCTTCGTGCTGGGATTCGCGGGCTTGATTGTCAGCATGGTCGCTGGCTGGCAGATGAACCACTGGGCACGGGACCGGGACACGGAACGGTTCGTCGCCGAATGCCGCCTGATCGCAGGGATGATCCAGCAGAAGATGGAGCGCTACGAATCGGCGCTGGCGCGGCTGCGTGACGTCTGCGCCCAGCACGGTGGCGAAGTTCCCACTGCCGTGTGGAATGCCTGGATCGGCCATATCCTGGACACGGGGATCAATTATCCGGCCTTGCGGGTCGCGGCCGTGGCTTCCAAGCAAACCAACACACCAGCGGGTCCCGAACAGACAAACGGGACCGCCGCGATCCGGCTGCCGGTATCGCAGGTCAGTTCCCAGGATTTGCATGAGGCGCCTCCAAGGGGAGCGGACCTTGCGCAGGAGGGACCGACGCGTCCGTCCTTCGTGCCGGCGTTGGACGAGTCCTTCGGCTGGGTGAGTCCGCGGGTCTGGCGGGTGCCAAGGCGGGGCGGGGCCATAACGGACGGCATCTGGTTCGCGATTCCTTTGCGGGCCGATGCGTTGTCGAAATTCATCGCGTGGCAGAACCGGGGGGAGACCGATGAGGCGCGCGTGCGCAGGCGGCGTGCGGCTCGAGCCGAGCAGGCGACCGGGGTGCTGGTGGCGTTTCTCAGCGGGGACCGCTTTCTCGCTGAATACAATTCGACCAACAGCCCAAAGCCGGTGCAAGTGCGGCTCTTCACCAGCCGGGAACCCGATTCCAATCAGTGGCTCAACCCCTCCCAGCCTCCGCCGTCCGCGCCCCTCTTCACCTACGATGAGATCATGCCGTGGTACGGCCGGCGCTGGCTCGCGCGGTTTTCGAGCACGCCGGTGTTCGAAGCCGGCTCCATCCGCTACCGGGCCTGGTTGGTGGGATGTATTGGCGCTTTGCTGAGTCTGGGCACGGCCTCGGCCATCGCGTGGCAGACACGCGCGCGCTGGCGTGAGGTCGCGCTGGCCTCGCAGCTCCGAGAAGCGCTCGGACGGCAGGAGCGGCTCAGTCGTGATCTGCACGACGGCACGCTGCAATCCGTCTATGGCGTTGGCCTGGGGCTGCAACGGGCGCAACGGCTGCTGGCAAAACGGCCGGACGCCGCCGCCGGACAGCTCGCGGACACGACGCTCGGGCTGCAACGAGTGGTGGGAGAGCTGCGCAACTTCATTCGCGAAACCGATCCCGCAGCCCATGAAGAGGTGCCGCTCGGCGAAGCATTGCAGGGGGTGGTCTCCCATTTCAAATCCGCCTCGGAAATGGAGTTGCAACTCGATGTGACTCCCGGCGCCGATCATGAACTCACAGCCGCGCAATCGCTCCAGTTGCTCAACATCGCCCGAGAAGCGTTGAGCAACAGTGTCCGACACAGCCAGGCCCGTTACGTGCGTATCACGCTGAGTCAATCGTCCGGCTCCATCCGGCTGGAAGTGGCGGATGACGGGCATGGCTTTGATCCGGAGGAGGCGCAGCGCGACGGTCGGGGACTATCCAATCTGGTGGCACGCGTGAGCGAGTTGGGCGGCGTCCATCGTTGGGAAACGTCCGCCGGCCAGGGTTCCCACCTCATTGTCGAGGTGCCCAAATGACCGACGCCAAAGGACAATTTCGCATCCTTCTGGTGGATGACCACGCGGTCGTCCGGGTGGGGCTTCGAAATCTGATCAATGATGAGACAGACCTTCTCGTGGTGGGCGAAGCCTCGAGTTGCGCGGAAGCCTTGCGGCTGGCAGCGGAGATTGATCCCAAAGTGATCGTGCTCGACATGCGTCTGCCCGATGGCTCAGGCGATGAAATCATTGACCGGCTCAAGCGCGTGGCGGTCAACGCGCGCGTGCTGGTGCTGACGTCCTTCGCGGATGACACACTGCTGCTGTCCGCGCTCAGGGCCGGGGCAGACGGTTATCTGATGAAGGATGTCGCGGAGGCGGACTTGATCGGAGCCATCCGCAAAATCGCAATTGACGCAGTCGTGACGCCTCGGCCCGACGGATCCTCCGCGCGGAAGACTCCATCCGTGGCCTCGTCACCGGCCAGTTTGACCGGGCAGGAGCGCCGCGTTTTCGAGCTGGTCGGGCGGGGGCACTCCAACCGGGAAGTGGCTGATGCCACGGGATTGACCGAGAAGACCGTGCGAAATTATCTGAGCCGGGTCTTCGACAAGCTGGGCCTGCGCCGACGCTCGCAAGTTGTCGCTCTCTTTCTGGGGAGCCAGTCCTGGCGGAAATAAGCCTGGAAACAACAGCACATCCAACGACCCGCGATGATTACTGAGGAGACCGTGGGATAGGCTACGAATGATGGCGAGCGCCACAGATGCAGATGCGAGGCGGTTATCCCCCGGCGCTGGCCATCGCGAACAACTCCGATCGCGCCCACTGGTTTTCCGCCTACGTCCAGACTTACCTGGAGCGCGATCTGCGCCAGTTGAGCGCCGTCTCCAGCCTGCCGGACTTCCAACGCGTGATGGCGCTGGCCGCTCACCGCACGGGCCGGCTGCTGAACCAGGCGGATGTCGCCCGCGACGCCGCGCTCACGCACCCCACCACCCACCGCTATTTGAATCTGCTGGAAACCGGGTGCCTCGTCACGCGCATCCGGCCCTACGCCACCAATCCCAATGTGGCCCTCGTCAAAACCCCCAAGCTGCTCTGGACCGACTGTGGACTCGCGGCGTCGCTGGCCGGCATCAAGGCACCGGCGGAGGCCACGGCCCGTCCCGACTCGGGCTTCTGGCTGGAACAAACCCTCTACCAGACCCTGCAAACGTGGCGCGCCCTGGCCCCCCTCCAGCGCAAGCTCCATTTCTGGCGCGCCCGGCCTGCTCACGAAGTGGATTTCATTCTCGAACAAGATGGAAAACTCGTGGCTTTGGAAATCAAGTCCGGCAGCGCCGTGACCAGTTCGGATGCGGCTGGCATCCGGGCGTTTCGTGATTCGCTCAAGAAGAATCAATCCCTCGTGCGGAGCGTCGTGCTGCACGCAGGCCAGGCGCGCCCGCTGGACACCGACATTTTCGCGCTACCGTGGAGCTGGATGGTGCCGGCTGCAGTTTGACGGACGCCGGCCTCGGACACGGGAGGCTCACATGGAACGTTCCAGACAGCCCGCTGCGGTGCTGCTCCGACCTCGCCGCATTGCCCCACTCACTGCAGCACCCCATGCAACTCATGTCATCTCTCAGGCACGCGGTCCGGCGCATCGTCGCGGTTGCGATCGGAGATGAATTGGAGTTGCCGTGGTCAGCTCACCCTCACGCCGCAGAATCCGATGTGACACCGGAAATCCGATTGTAGCGGTCAGACCATTATGCTAGGAGAGAACCATGCCATTTTCCCAACGAGTCGTTTGGGCTTTGTTGTCGGGTGTTCTTTGGCTGGCGTCTGGCCACTCTGCTCAGGCGCAACTTCGGTTCGAACCCCTGATGTTCGAGGCGCGGCAGCCCAAACTGTCCTTGCTCGGGCAGAGCGGGACGAACTACGTGATCGAATCCTCCGTCAACCTCACCCATGGGTCGTTTCTCTTTTCCGGTGTGGCAACCAAGCTAACCCCGGATGTCGTTCACAGCGTTTGGCCGAGGGAGGCACCTATGATGAACCGAGGAGCTTGAATGAATTCAAAGGCGATTGTCCTCAATCTCTCGTTCGAGGGAGTCAGTATCCTTTGGCACCTATTCTCCGCTATCCCGGCGGCAATACTGCCAAGACTGCGGGATAGACTACGAATGACGGGGAGCGCCACGGGCGCAGGTGCGAGGCGCGAACGCGGAAAGATGCACGCAGCGGCCTCTGACCAAGAGAGCAACGAAGCAGATGCGCCCGTGCCGGCGCCGAGATTTGTAGCATATCCCGCAGTCTTGGCAGTAAAGGCGCAGATGCATCCTGAAAAAGCGATCCGCCCCGGATCGGTGGCGATGGTCGTCGTCTGCTGCCTCACTTTCGCTGAATTGGGTGTGACCTGTCGTGGCGCCGAAAACTCTTTCGTAGTCCGTCCTGGGGAGTTGTCCGAAACACGGAAAATAACGGCCACCCATTTGCCGTTCGGATTGTCGCCTGCCCCGAGTGCGCTTGAAATCAGCCAGGCACAGATTTTCGACGTGCCGCTGGTCCCCAGTCGGGAACCAACATTGGAAGAGAACCAGGCTTTGGTCGCGGCGTTGGAGCAATTCGGGCAACGCACCGTGCGCGATGATTTTTCCAGTCTCACGGAATGCCTCTCCCGGAATCCGGACTCGCCGTGGGCGCTGGCACTGGAGACCCAGTTGGGCAACGAGTACTACCGGGTGGCCCGCTATTCAAAAGCCATCGAAGCATGGAAGAACGCGTGGAACGCGAACAAAACGGCCACCGACGATCCGACGCGGGTGACGGCGCATCGCGCTGCGAGCGAACTCGCAATGATGTACACTTCGCTGGGCCGCATTCCGGAACTCCGCGCGCTGCTCGCGGAAATCGAGAACGGGCCATCTCGTGACTTGGTTTCACGCAAACTGAAATCCGCCCGCGACGGCTTATGGACGATGGAACACCGGCCAGAAGTCGCTTTTCGCTGTGGTCCGATGGCGTTGGATCGCATTTGCGCGGCGACGGACCGCACCAAAGCGGGCAATCAGTTGATCCAGGATTCGCAGTCCACAACCAACGGCTTCTCGGCGAGACAAGTCGCCGAACTGTCACGCCAGCTTGGAATGAATTGCCAGGTTGCGTTCCGAAGTTCCGGCGCGGAGATCATTCTGCCGGCGGTCGTCCATTGGAAAGTTGGACATTATGCCGCGATGATTGCCCGCGACGGCAACCTGCTGCGCACGGAGGATCCGACGTTTCCCAACAAGACCTGGTTTTCCGACAACGCGCTGGACGAGGAAGCCAGCGGTTATTTTTTGGTGCGCCCTGGACCCTTACCGTCCGGATGGCGTGAAGTGTCCGACGCGGAAGCCGACCAGGTTTGGGGTAAGGGACCTACCAATCAGTGTTACGAAGACGCTGAGTCGGGACTCGACCACAAACTCAAGGTTTGCCGCGCTCCGGGGAAAGGCATGGCCGCCTGGAACATCAACTTGCTACTCGCCAGCCTGCATTTTGAAGACACCCCGATTGGGTACACTCCCCCGCTTGGCCCCGCGATTGATTTCACGGTTTCATTCAATTCAGCCGCTCTCCGAGGACTTGCTTCAGGTCCGCCCTACTCGCACATCGCCCCGGATTGGCGAATCAACTGGATGGAATATGTCACGGACGATCCCATGAATCCCGCTGGTGATATTCGGTTGACCGGGGGCGAAGGCGGAGCGCTGACGTTCACGGATTTCAATTCCACAAACCAGGTCTTCCGAAACCTTTTCCGCAACCGGGCGAACCTCGTTCGCTTCGACACGAATGGTTACGAATTGCGTTACCCGGATGGTTCGAAAAAGATTTTTGGCCTGCCGGACGGCTCGGTCGGCACGGCGCGAAAGATTTTCATGACCGCAGTGGTCGATCCCGCGGGAAATGCCGCGACGATCCAGTACGAGTTCCCGGGAAAAATCACGAGCATCACCGACGCCATTGGACAGAAAACGCGGCTCTTCTATGAATCTGTCGTTACCAACCTCTTCCTCGTTGGCGGCACCGGCCCCGCCACATTTACTACCAATATCTTCACGAACACCTTTCTGGTGACGCGAGCGATGGATCCGTTCGGCCGGACCGCGACGTTTCAGACTGCGTCTGGAGGCAACGGTACCACGTTCATTTATTTGACGAATATCATCGATTCGATCGGGCTTAGTTCGAGTTTAACCGGGGGCACCGGGCAGCATTTCGGCTTGGGGATTTAAGTGATCACGACACCTTACGGGCGAACTGAGTTTCGGCCAGGTAATTATCTCGGAAGTTATCGCGCCAATTGGATGGAGGTCACGTATCCCAATGGCGAGAAGGAACGGGTCGAGTACTCGGAGAAGGCGCCGGCGCAAGTCTTCCGGACCGAACCACTCGGCATTGTCCCCAAGAATATGCAAGTTCGGAACCTCTTCATGTACGCACGCAACACCTACCATTGGGATCGCAAAGCTTATGCGGCTGGCTACGCGCCGAATGATTACTCCAAAGCGCGGATTTATCACTGGACCCACGGGTCCGACTACTTCACCGCCTCGCCCATTCTGGAGAGCGTCAAACAGCCGTTGGAACATTGTGTCTGGTTCAATTACGAGGGACAGGTCAATGCGACTTTCGTCGGCACCTCCGATCAGCCAACAAAAATTGGCCGCACGCTGGAGGACGGCACCACCCAGCTCTACCAATTCGAATACAATTCCTTGAGCAATCCAACCAAAGCGATTGATCCGCTTGGACGCGAACTCACCTTTGTTTACGCCACGAATGAAATCGACTTGATCGAGGTCCGACAGACTCGCGCCGGGCAGAACGAATTGCTCTTTAGCGCGACTTACAACGGGCAGCATCGGCCATTGACGATATCCGACGCTGCCCGTCAAACGACTGGCTACAGCTACAATTCGCGCGGGCAGGTGTTGAGTGTCACCAACGCGCTGGGACAAGTAACGATATTTGCCTACGATACTAATGGTTATTTGCTCGCGGTCGATGGCCCGCTGCCCGGCCCGAGCGACACGAGCCGCTTCACTTATGACAGCATAGGCCGGTTGCGAACGGCGAGCGATGTGGAGAGCTACACGTTGACGTTTGATTACGACGGGCTTGATCGTCTCACGCGAGTTACGTATCCCGACGGCACGTACGAAGAGATCACTTACAACCTGCTCGATGCTCAAGTGCTGCGCGATCGCGCCGGCCGGGAAACCCGGCTGACTTACGACAGCCTTCGGCAGTTGATCGCGGTCGAGGATCCGCTCGGACGAATCAGGCGTTACGACTGGTGCGGCTGTGGCGGTCTGAGTTCCATCATCGATCCAATGGGCCGGATGACTTCCTGGATTCGGGACTTTCAGGGACGCGCCACGGCCAAGATCTATGCGGATGGCTCACAAGTGCGGTACGATTACGACACGGCCACCGGCTGGTTGAAGTCGATTCGCGATGAGCAAAATCAGGTTACGAGGTTCGATTACTACCTCGACGGAACTTTAAGGCAGAAGCGGTATTTGAACGCGCTCATCGCCACACCCGCCGTAAAATTGACCTACGATCCAAATTATCGAAGGGCACTCACCATGGAGGACGGAACGAACCTCACGACTTACAGTTATCATCCGATTACTGGAACTCCCTCGCCGGGCGCGGGAAAATTGGCCTCCGTGGATGGTCCATTGCCGAATGACACGATCACGTTCGCTTATGACGAGCTTGGCCGTGAAGCCGTCCGTAGCATCAACGGGATCGGCCTTCGGCGCACTTGGGACGCTGCGGGACGGCTGACGCAATTGACCAACTTCTTGGGAGCGTTCGGTTTTACTTGGGACGGCGCCAGTTCCAGGTTGGCAGCGATGACTTTCCCGAACGGCCAACACTCCACGTTTAATTACTTTCCCAATTTGAAGGATCGCCTCATTCAGCAGATCACTCACCTCAAGCCCGATTCCAGTCTGCTTTCACGCTTCACCTACGATTACAATTCCGCTCGCCAGATCACGGATTGGGGACAGGAGCGCGCTGGCGCGAAAGCGATCACGTACCACTTCGACTATGACAACGCTGATCAATTGACCAACGGCGTCGGTACTCAGGGCGGCGTGATGATGGCTTCGTTCGTGTATGCTTACGATGGCGCGCAGAATTTGAAGAATGAAACGGCTAACGGCACCGCGCGAGCATTCTCTTACAACACGCTCAATGAACCAGCCTCAGTCGCCAACGATGTGCATCCACCTCGCACCTACGAATGGGACGCCGAGCATCGCCTCACCGCATTTAACCAGGGCACGCATCGAACGGAGTTCAGTTACGACGGCTTCGGCCGCCGTACGCGAATAGTTGAAAGGGAAAATGGCGCAACCGTCAGCGATCGGCGCTACGTTTGGTGCGGATCCGAGTTGTGTGAAGAACGAGATGCGAACGGCACGGTGGTGTTGAAGCGGTTCGATCCGTTCGGGGTCCAGATTGGCACGCAAGCTGGCCCGCCACCGGGGAATTATTTTTACACCCAGGATCACTTGTCCTCCATCCGCGAATTAACAGATTCACTGGGACAACCGCGAGCCGTTTACGATTACACGCCTTACGGAAAGCGAACGCGCATTTCCGGCAATCTTGATTCTGATTTCGGTTTTACCGGCATGTATTTTCACCCGCCGAGCGAATTGAACCTGACTTTGTATCGGCCCTACGATGACAACTTGGCGCGCTGGCTCAGCCGTGATCCTGCCGGTGCTTTGCGGGCGAATCTTTACGCCTACGCTCGTGGCAACCCCATCAACCTGGTGGATCGTTTGGGTCTGGATGAGTCCCGGCCAAATTTGCTCGAAGTGGACACGGGCAACAAGACTGCCAATTCTTTCTTCGGAAAACTCAAATGGCTTTGGGACAAGACTCCCTGGGCCAAAAAGACCACCAAACCAGCTGAGAACTTTTACAAAAAGATCGAAACGGGGATCGAAATTTACAATGACGTCAACAAAGTCAGCGAGCTGGCAGGCGGTTGCGACACCGGGAGCGATGGTTCGAATCAACCGTCCTGGAATGAATTAAAGAACTCCGGAAAAGAGGGGGCCGAGATTTTTAAGACATTGAATAAATGGCTGAAGCGATTGACGGGCGACATTCCGGGTTCGCAGGTGGTGACCGGACCAGCAACCGAGTTGGGAGAGCAAATCCTCGACACGGGCATCCAGCACATCGAGGAATCGCACGGACTCCTTGGTGGAAAGAGTGAGTCAGGCCAAGCGGTACAGCGCATTTTGTCTGGGCGCGAGGATTGAAAGGACGCGCCAAATGATCTCATGTTCTCATTCAAACATCCGATTGACGCGATCAGCCAACTTGTTCCTGCTGATGCTGCGATTGGCACTCTGCCTTTCCGCCACCACACGTTTAGCCGATGCGCAGCAAGTCTATCTCAGCAGCGATGCCTCTGGAAATCTCCTGCAAGTTTACAGCCGCAATATTCCGGCCTTGGCAATCGTTCGACTTCCGTTGTCGAGGCTCGCGGCGGTTGGCGATTCCGTGAGCCTTTCTGTCCTTGCCCAAGGATCCCTGCCGTTGAGTTATCAATGGCAGCTTAACAGCAACAACATTCCAGGTGCTGCCGCTGATACGCTCCTATTGACCAACCTCACGCTCGCCGATTTCGGCGCCTACCGCGTCATCGTCAGCAACCCCTTGGGTTCCGTCACCAGCGGCAATGCCTTGCTGCAACTGGATTCCGACCGCGACGGCATGGCGGACTCGTGGGAAATCACCTACTTCCTGAGCATCACCAATCGCTCCGGCATCGAGGATTTCGACGCGGATGGCGTTACCGAGCGCAATGAATTTCTCGAGGGCACGCATCCACGGTTCGCCAGTGTGGTGAATCCACGGCTGACGATCCTCAGCGACCGCGGCGAAGTTTTTGTCACGCCCAGCGTCCCGATCTTCACGAACGGCCAAGTGGTGACCTTGACGGGCGTTCCCGATTCCGGTCTGCAGTTCCTCGACTATCTCGCGGGCGCGAGCGGAGCCATTTATAATCTGCGGACGAACCCGGCTTCCATTCGACTGACCAGTTCGCTGACGGTGCGCGCCATGTTTGGACTTCCCCTTTCCACCGCCCTGGACGTGACCAACACCTGGCGCCTTGATGAAGGGGGCTGGTTCGGCCAGACGAATATCACGCATGATGGTGTGGATGCTGCGCAGTCGGCGCGTATGTTGGGTGTTACTGACGCGTGGCTGGAGTTGTCGAACGTGGTGCTGAACGCCGAAGGCACGATCACTTTTTGGTGGAAAGTGGATGGCTCTCCCGCAGACCGATTGCGATTTTATCGGAACAACCTGCTGCGCACCGGCGAAATCGGCACCAACACGAATTGGCAGTTGCGGACCTACTATTTGCCCGCGGGGAACAATCTTGTTCGATGGGTTTACCTGAAAGTCAGCGATGAAGTCTCGGAGTATAATGGCCTCTTTTACGCGCCCTTGGACGCCGGCTGGGTGGATCAAGTTACGTACGCAGTCTGGCCCGATCCGTTGCGGGACAGCGATGCCGACGGAATGCCGGACATTTGGGAGTTTCGGTATTTCGATGGGATCGGGCAGGCGCCAAATGGTGATTACGACGGCGATGGAATTTCCAATCTCGACGAATACCGCGACGGAACGGATCCCGGCAACATCGTCTCATATCAACCGCGGCTCACCGCCATCGTCACCGGCAGCGGCGGCACAGTCGCGCGCACGCCGGATCTCCCGAAATACACAATCGGCCAAAGGGTACAGCTTCAAGCCGTGCCCGATCCCACGAACTACTTCGTGATTTGGGATGGCGCCGTCGCCGGCACGAATACGACGAACAGCCTCTTAATGAACGGTAACAAGACCATCACGGCCGTGTTCGGTTCGCCGCTGCCCGTCGCACTCGAAACACCGGCTCTCACGTGGACGCGCTTCGGCAACATCGGGTGGTTCGGGCAGACGAACATCACGCACGACGGCGTCGATGCCGCGCAGTCCGGACCAGTCGGTTTCAATCAACAAAGCGGAATGGAAACCAGCATGAATGGACCGGGCACGCTTACGTTCTGGTGGAAGGCATCTTCTCGCACAGACGTTAGCTTCGCGCGGTTCCTTATCGATGGCACTGAGCAGCCGGGAGCGATTTCGGGAGAAACTCCGTGGCGAATCCAGTCTTACTATCTTACGCCCGGCAGCCATACGCTCCGCTGGGTGTACACGAACAGCACCTTGAACTTCTCGATCACCAATGGCGTTTGGGTCGATCAAGTCAGCTTCACTGCGGGCACCATCGCGCCCACGATTTACGGTCAACCCGTAGATTTTGTTGCGCCCCAGGGCACCAGTGCGTTTTTCAGCGTGATGACGGGAGGCACGCCGCCACTCTACTATCAATGGTTCCGCAATGGCGTGAGTCTCGGTGCTGCGGGAACCAATGCGATCTTGTCACTCACGAGTATTTCCGCAGCGCAAGCGGGTTCTTATTCCGTGCAGGTCAGCAATGCCGTGCAGAAAGTGACGAGCGCCGATGCAACGCTCACGGTCCTTCCCGTTCCTCCCGCAAACGACAATTTTTTGAGCCGCACGCCCTTGATCACGGCTACCACCGCGCTTGGTTACACGGTTGGTGCGACAAGAGAGGCGGCTGAACCCAAACACGCATCCACGAGCGGCGGGCGATCCATCTGGTGGTCGTGGACTGCGCCTTCAACCGGGAATTTTCAAGTGCAGGTAACTGCCACAAATCTTGCTTCTCTGGTTGCCGCAGTCTATGTCGGCAACGCAGTTGGTGCTCTGACCGAAGTGGAGAGTGGCCTCGGAACGTCCGTTCCTGCGAATGGGATCAATCTCTCGACGATCGTCTTCACTTTCCCCGCGGTTGCCGGGAGGAGTTACGCTGTCGTGGTGGACCAGGGCGGGGGCGTCGCCGGATTCGTCACCGTCTCGGTGAACCCGACTGGCACGCTGGCTTTGGGAAACTTCAATTTCAACGCAGCAGGATCCTTCGGTTTCTCGTTCTCCGCGCCGGCAGGCGCTCGCTACGAAATCCAAGGCTCGAACGACCTGATCACGTGGACGACATTGGATGCCGGAATCGTGCCGCCGAATGGGCTTATTTCCTTCACGGACGCCATCTCAAGCAGCCAGGCTTCCCGTTTCTACCGTGTCGTGCTTGTCCCCTGACTTGATCCGCACCGGAGCGAATCATCGCGTGTTCGCGAGGTCGTTTCACCGTCCAGTCGAACACTGTTCTGGTCTCAACTGATTCTGCTTCGTGACTTGGTGACTTGGTGGTTCACCGAACTGAGAACAGAATTTTGTGAGAACAGAATTTCGTTGCAAATCACCGCGCCTCGCGGGCTACCTGCACAGCGAGCTTTTCCAAATCAATCTCCGCACCCGGTGCGGGAAACGGGTGCGGCAGCAGATACCAATCCTCCGTGAACGAAGCCGAACCTCCGGGCGGGATGTTGTTGCGCGGACCGTGCGGCTCCAGCTCGCAAGCCGGGATCTGCGAAGCCTTCGGATACCAGAAGCAAAGAGTCAGACCGGCGATTTCAGGATAGACGCCGTCCGGCGGCGAAGGGTAACGCTTCACGAACGCCTGACCATGCGGCATCAGGTATACAAACCAGCCGGCATTCGAATCGAAACCCAGCTTCGCCTGGCGTGTCGGGCCGAGTACTTCAAGAAACTTGTCATGCCGCCGGACGTTCGGATCGGTGGGATGCGTGAGAATCCCTCCCTGATCATACATCACCCACCCGTTGGGAAAACGCTGCGTTTCCAGCGTGAGCGGCACCACGCCGATGCCGCCATGCACCGCAAACGTGCGACTCCAGTGCGACCAATGTTTCGTCTCTTTCGACACGTTACGAATGATCTGAGTACACGCCAGGTGCGTGGTCTTGGCATCGAGACGGAATTCGCGAATGAGTTGCACGCCGGTCGATTCGTCCGGCTGGCTGGTCAATCGCACGGCGCGCGGCCCGATGGCCTCGGCCTGCCATGCTCCGCTCCAGAGCTTGTCGCGCCTGGGAATGATATACTCCGGTCCGATGTCGAATCGGCCCGCGCTGTCCGGCGAGCGAGGCCCGCCTGGTGTACCCCATCTGGCCTCCGCCGGGTCAAGGTAGAGCGCGTTGATCCCCTTGAAAGCATACTCCAGCACACGCCCGCCAACTTGATGGCAAAGCGTGACCCGCGTCTCGGAGTTCGAAAGCTCAAAGCAATCGGGGTAGTTCAACACTTTGACCCGCCGCACACCCTCTGGCAGCTCGGCGGCGGACACGCTGACGACGAGGCTGAGGAAGACGGCCAGACAGGTGGTGCGCATGAAAGGATAGAACATTGTCCAGAAGGTCTCGGTCAATAGCGTCGTTAACTGATGAAAAAGCAGAACAGAAAACTCGGATGAAAACATGCGGTGCCTCCCGGAGTCGTCGGCAACGATATGACCTCAAGACCGGACGCGGCCGAGCGTGGTGCCAGAGCGCGGAATTTATTCTGCAGGGAGGTGCGAGTCCTCCGGACCCTGGATGAGAACACGGCGCGGCTCGGTTTCCACGATCCTGCGGAATGAATTCCGCGCTCCACTACCGCCAGCTTGTGAATGAACGAAAAGCATGGGCACCCATGAGGCAGTTACTGAGGAGACCGTGCGATAGGCTACGAATGATGGCGAGCGCCACAGATGCAGATGCGAGGCGCGAACGCGGGAGGATGCCCGCAGCGGCCTCCGACCAAGTGAGCAACGAAGCAGGTGCGTCTGTGCCGCCGTCAAGATTTGTAGCCTATCCCACAGTCTCCTCAGTAAAAGCGTGTGAGGGCCGGAGCGCCGTAATCCTTGCGGCGCTCCCAGATCTGACCGGGTTCCTCCCCCATTCAGTTTCCATCACGCCCCGTCTGTCACGTTACATCCACGAGTTGTCGGTGGAGCGCGACTGTGCTGAAAGCCAGTCGCAGCAGCATCCCAGGCTCGATGTCACGCCAAACCTGCTGCGGCTGATGCTTCGCACACAACCGCGCTCCGGGTCTCCAACCAAGTTTAACCGACAACTTGTGGACGCACTGGTCTGCTACTTTACCAAAAAGCGCCATTGACGCCTGATGATCAGGACGTAGCCTTTGCCACTCGTCGCCGCAGGCAAATCCAATGCTCCGGCTCACGCGGAGTGCAGGACAGATTCTCCTCGCGCAGCGTCGGTCTTTCGTCGGCGAACAATCTTTTTTCATGCTTACAATTCGAGATCTGAAAATGACACTGGGCGGGCGCGTGTTGTTTGAGAACGCGACGTTCGGAGTGAACTACGGCGACCGTGTCGCACTGGTGGGGCCAAACGGCGCGGGCAAGACCACGTTGTTCTCCATCATCCTCAAACAGAAGCAGCCGGACTCGGGAAGCGTTGAGCGTGACGAATGGACGATGGTCGGTCATCTCCCCCAGGAAGCCGAGGCGCACGGCGATGAGACGATCCTGGATGTAGCCACGGGTCGAATGGATGAACTCCCGCGTTTGGAGAAACGGTTGCATGAGCTGGAGGCGGCGGGTGCCGTTTCCGACCCGGAATACTTGGAAGCGCACGCAAAGCACGACGCGCTCAATGATCCGCAGGTGGAAACCAAAGCGAAGAGGATGTTGAGAGGTCTGGGTTACCGGGACACAGACTTCAACCGGAAGGCGCGGGAGATGAGCGGCGGCTGGATCATGCGCGCACGGCTGGCGCGGCTGCTGGTGATCGCGCCGGACCTCCTGCTGCTGGACGAGCCGACGAATCACCTGGACCTGCTTGCGCTGCTCTGGCTGCAAAATTATCTGAAAAACTATTCCGGGGCGTTGCTCCTGATTTCGCACGACCGCCAGTTCATGGACGAAGTGGTGACCCAGGTGCATGAAATCTCGGAGAAGAAACTCATCGCCTACGCAGGCAATTACACGGACTACCTGCGGCAGCGGGAGGAGCGCTACGAACAGCAACTGGCGGCGCACAAAAATCAGCAGAAGGAAATCGCGGCGCTCCAGCAGTTCGCGGATCGTTTCCGGGCAATTCCATCCAAGGCCTCGCAGGCAATGAGCAAGCTCAAGCAGATCGAACGTCTGGAGCTGATCGAGAAGCCGATGCCCCCGCGCAAGCCGTTCCGCTTTCAAATCCCTCCGCCGCCACGCGGCGGGCAACGTGCCGTTTCCTTGAAGGGCATTGATATGGCTTACGGTGCGACCCAGGTTTACCGGGGCCTTGATCTGACCATTGAACGGGGAGAACGCACGGTTCTGGTCGGGCCGAACGGCGCGGGGAAATCCACGCTGCTTAAAATCCTGGCGGGCGTGGTGGAATTCCAGAAAGGCGAGCGTGACCTGGGACACAACGCCAAGATCGGTTACTTCAGCCAGCATCGCGCGGACACCCTCGACCCTGAGAGGACCGTGCTTGAGGAGGTGCTGGCCAGTGCACCGGCAATGCGCGAGGATGAGGCGCGCGGCATTCTCGGTTCCTTCATGTTCCGCAAGGATGATATTTTCAAACCGACCAAAGTGCTGAGCGGTGGTGAGAAGAGCCGGCTGAATCTCGTCAAGTTCCTCGTGGACCCGCCGAACCTCCTGCTCATGGACGAACCCACCACGCATCTCGACATCCATACCGTCGAGTCGCTCACGCTGGCTCTGGAACGTTATGAAGGCACGCTGGTGTTCATCTCCCACGATGTCCATTTCATTCGCCACCTCGCGACCAAGGTATTGCACGTCAATGCCGGCCAGATCGTGCCCTACGTCAGTGGATATGACTATTTCCTGGAGAAGACGGGAACCGCTGATGACGCCCGCGCAGCGCTCACGGCAGCGTGAGAATCCGTCAATTCAAGCCTCAACCAAACCTGATGCGGCTTCAGGCGGACGGAAGATGAGCCTGCACGGCCGCAAGCAACACTGCGATCTGATCCACCTGCGCGTGAAGCGTTGGCCAGTCAGGATCGTCCAGGTCGAACCCGGGATAGCGATCTGTGAAATACACACCTACGAAAGCGCGGCAGAGAGGAATCGCCCTGGTTGCGAGCGGTGAACCAAATTCCTCCAGCGCATCTCCAAGCCGATTGAGATCGTGGGTCTTCTCCAACAGCCAGCCAAGCCGGATCAGTTCCGCCTTGGCGACTTTCTACACAATTTCCGCCATCCTGGCGCGGCAGGCGATGAAGCTGATTTCCTGCGCCAGCGCCGGCGCGATCATCTCCATGTCGCTTTGTGCCATCCACAGCCAGTCCGCCGGGATTCTTTGAATCCGTTTTACGAGGCAAGCAGCACTCCTTCCTTAAGAACCGTTCCAAAAAAAAGTCTCCGATGGCAATTTTCTCATCAAGACGGCGGGGTGTGATGGGCACCAAGGTCAATGATGGCTTGCCTCGGATGTCCCAGATTGCCCAGTGACATTTCTGAGCCGCCTGCAACTGCCGTTCCGCTCCGTCGGCCACGAGGCAGAGGTCCACGTCACTGTCCGGGTGGCTCTCGCCCCTCGCGTGCGATCCGAAAAGATACACCGCCCGCAGAGGCAGCGCACGGTCCATCGCCTCCAGGCAGCGAGCGAGCGTGTCCCTATGTGCGTCAAGACTAGACGGGAGGTTTTCCAGGAGCAGTTTCACCTGTGCAAAATTAGCAGAACGGATCCGGCAAGAGCAAGATTGGCGGCATTGACGAGAGCGGCTGGGCGTTCCCGCAACTCATTGGTTGTGCCAACCTGGAGGCAGAAGGTAGCGACTGAACTCCTGGCTTGTGATAGCGATGCTTCCAGCCAAGGAGAAGATTCCTAAAGAGTTCCGACACCTGCGTTTTCTAAGTTGATGCGACCTGCCGAAACAGCTACCCATCCGGATCATGAAATTTTGTATCCTCCTCATTCTGCTCGCTACGGCCTTCGTTGATGGGACTCACGCCGCTGCTCCCGCCTGGCCAATGTTCCGGGGATCGAATGCCTCAGGCGTGTCCGACTCGGCAAAGCCACCCATAAAAATCGGTCCAGGCGAGAACCCTTTGTGGACGATTGATGTTCCAGCATCGCCGTCTTCACCGTGCGTGTGGGACGACAGGATTTACCTCACGACCTTCGATTCAGGCCGGCTGCAATTGCGTTCTTACTCACGAAAGGACGGGCATCAGATGTGGATGCGGGTGGTTCAAGCGGAAAAGCTGGAAGAATTTCACGGCACGGAGGGCAGCCCGGCCGCCGCGACTCCGGCGACAGACGGCGAGCATGTCGTCGCCTATTTTGGTTCGGTGGGTTTGGTTTGTTACAACACGAATGGAAAAGAATTGTGGAGGCAGCCATTGCCGGTGGCCGACACTGCCGGTAATTTCGGTTCGGGAACATCACCGCTCATTCTTGGCGACAAGGTCATTCTCAACCGGGATCTCGCCCGCGCCGCTTCGATACTCGCGTTCGATTTGAAGACGGGCAAAAAACTTTGGGAAACGCCACGAGCCGACGCACCGACCAGTTACAGCACTCCGATGGTTTCGACTTTCAATGGCGTGACGGAAATCCTGATGGCGGGCTCGCTCTCAATACGCGCCTACGATCCTGCTTCTGGAGCGGAACGATGGGTCGTGCGCGGGCTTCCTTCCTACACCTGCACAACACCCGTAATCGGCGACGGCATGATTTTCTTCGCCGGTTGGTCGCCTGGTAAAAGCGATTCCCCATGGCCACCGTGGGCGAGCAACGTTGAAAAGATGGACAAGAACGGCGATGGAAAAATTGCCCTGGCTGAATTTTCGGGTGGACCGGTGTGGTTCAAGGCGCAGGACATCGACGGCGACGGTTGGTTGACGGAGCAGGATTGGAACAGCATCGGCGGGCTCATGAAACGAGGTGAGAATGTGCTGCTGGGAATCAAACCTGGCGGTCGCGGCGACGTCACTGCCACTCATGTTTCGTGGAAGTTTGAACGAGGCCTGCCTTACGTTCCTTCGCCGCTTTACTACCAGGGACGGGTTTATCTCGTGAAGGATGGCGGCATGGCTTCGTCCTTCGACGCGAAGACTGGCAAACCGTACTACTCCCAGGAGCGTCTCGGAGCGCTTGGCAGCTATTACGCATCTCCGGTCGCAGCCGATGGACGGATCTACGTCGCCTCGCTTGATGGCAAGATAACCGTCTTCCGCGCTGGAGGAGAGAAGCCCGAGATTCTGCACCAGGCCGACTTTGCGGAACGCATCGCGGCGACGCCAGCGTTGGTTGGGGACAAACTTTACTTGCGGACACAAACCAAGCTCTTCGCGTTCGGGCGCTAAACCCCGGACGAGGTATCGACCATCCGCGGCCACAGTTGGAGCGCTGGTTTCACGATCTGATTTCAACTCTCGACAACTTAAAATCTTCGCGGCTTACTTTGCCGAATTTGTCGCCTGACTTGCCGCCATCATGAATGTTGAGTTGTTAACCAAAGCCAAATCGCTGGGATTTTCCGATCGCCAGATCGCCCATTTGACGGGCACAACCGAGAATGAGATTCGCGAGGAGCGATATCGGCTGGGGCTGGTGCCGAGCTACCGGCTGGTCGATACGTGCGCGGCGGAATTCGAGGCTTACACCCCCTACTTCTACTCCACCTACGATCGCGGTGACGACGAAACCAAGCGCTCCGACAAACGCAAGGTGATGATCCTTGGCGGCGGACCGAACCGGATCGGC
>SXMN01000023.1 GCA_005777315.1 Verrucomicrobiales bacterium | reverse complement strand
CTACGAATGATGGCGAGCGCCACAGATGCAGATGCGAGGCGCGAACGCGGGAGGATGCCCGCAGCGGCCTCTGACCAAGCGAGCAACGAAGCAGATGCGTCTGTGCCGCCGTCAAGATTTGTAGCCTATCCCACGGTCTCCTCAGTACTTCGAGGGATTACGGATTCGATCGAGCCGTTCGAGTTCCATTTCATCCACATCGGTCTGACGACGCCTTTGCTTCAGTGCCTGTTTGGCCATCTGGTAAATGGTCAGACAAAGGCGCTTCAGGGCGTGCATGGGCAGGCCGTCCTTCTGTCAATTCATGGGCCCGAGCTTGCCCGAGCGGAACGCCGCCGCCATCCCCAACGGCACCTGGGCTTCCGCTTCGACCACGCGTGCGCGCATCTCGGCCACACGGGCCGTCATTTCCTGCACCACCGCCACGGCGGCGGCGCGGCGGACTTCAGCGTGCGCTTGAGCGATGAGTTTGTTGGCTTCGGCCTGCTCGGCCTGGAGTTTTGCGCCGACATTTTCGCCCACATCCACATCGGCAATGTCGAGGGAAAGGATTTCGTATGCGGTGTTGGCATCTAGCGCTTTGTCGAGGACGGTCTTGGAAATCAGGTTGGGGTTCTCCAGCACGTCCTTGTAGCTTGTCGAAGAACCGATGCTGCTGACGATGCCTTCCCCAACGCGCGCGATAATCGTCTCCTCTGTCGCTCCGCCTACGAATCGGTCCAGATTGGTGCGCACCGTCACCAGGGCCCTGGCTTTGATCACGATGCCGTCCTTGGCCACGCCGTCGATGGTGACTTTGCCTGTGTTGGGGGCGGGGCAGGCAATGACTCGTGGGTTGATGGATGTTCTGACGGCTTCGATCAGGGTCTTGCCGGTGCCTTTTGTGGCGAGATCGATGGCGCAAGCGCGGTCAAAGACGAGATTGATGCCGGCTTTTCTGGCGGCGATGAGAGCGAGCACCACCATCGGCACGTTTCCGCCCGCCATGAAGTGCGTGGAGAGATCATCGATGTTGAGTGGCAGGCCTGATCTTACCGCGCTGATGCGGCTGTCCACGATCAAGCCCACCGGAACGCGGCGCAGCCGCAAAGCGATCAGTTCGGTGATGGTAACCTTGGCCCCCGAGAATAGGGCGCGGATGTAGATCATCCCAAAGTTCAGCACGACGATGGCCGCCACCAGCCCCAGAACTGCTACGATCCCGAGAACAGCGAGATCCAATCTGCCCGACAGAGGATTGGCTTGAGCGAGAATTGAAATCATAGGTTCAGTATTCAAGATTGAGTTTATACTTCAGGATATTGTTGCAATGGATTGAATCGATGGTCGTTTTGCTGAGCCACCCCTGACAGCATAATTCGCCTGTCACCGTGGCGTCCCGCGCGCCGACAGCTTTGGCGAGCGCCTCGCTCAAGTCATAATCACCTCGGATGCATTCGGCGTTGGGGCAATCCAGGCGAAACACGGACTTTGCGTGGC
The DNA here is from genome assembly GCA_005777315.1 of Verrucomicrobiales bacterium. Lineage (GTDB taxonomy): Bacteria > Verrucomicrobiota > Verrucomicrobiia > Limisphaerales > F1-12-MAGs170 > F1-120-MAGs170. The sequence continues at coordinate 5,297 of SXMN01000023.1, read as the reverse complement.
TGGGGTTGACCATGTACTTGATCTGGCCGTTACGGCTGAGGCCATCAGCGCTGAAGTGGGCGAACTCCACCGTCAAGGATTTCAGTTCCCGATATTTCTCGGACAGGCTTACGGACTCGTTGACACGCTGACTTTCCTGCTGGCGGTAATCCGCGCGCGGTGTGAATTTTTGGCGACTCATCATTTTCCGGCATTTTCTTCATGCCAAGTGATCAAACGTAACAGGAAACAGTTCGCCGTCTGTAACAATCGTCCGGAGATTGCAGGTCTTCAGCGGCAGCCGGAATCGATCTGACCCGGGAAGCGCCTGCGCTGCGATCTTGTTGTCGCACCCTAATCGTAATCCTTCTCGTAATCATGAATTGAGCCTAATGAAGGGGAGCGGGAGGAGCACGATCAGCATATCGCCCCATGTATTCGGTGGTCTTCTTCCTGCCGGAGCTCCGATTCCGGGCGGGACTGTCCATGCGGACTGAAGCTGGTGATGTGTCTCACAAATGCCTGGTGTTATGTTGCGCCCCAAATGGCCTGGGGCGAGGCGCGACGAGGGAGCATATCCGCAGGGATACGTGACCGAGGAGCAACGAAGCTCCAGGCCATTTGGGGCGCAACCCTCCGGGCCGCAGTTCTTCTGGCCTCCCGCTGCGTTGATCGCTCCTCACAGACCGCTGCGGGTATGCTCGTCGCTCGCGCCTTGCGGGAGACCAAAATCCCTTGCGGCATAACACCAGTCATTTGTGAAACACATCACTGGAACCAACCTCGCACAGATTACCGCTTGGTGATGAACCCGGCGTTGGCCCAGTCCGCAAAATCCTCCCTTGAACCGTCCCCTGCACCCATGGCCGCGAGACTGATCGTCCTGGCATCCGGCGGGATCTCAACGTCAAAACGCCATGCTGGCGAGAGCACACGCATGACCGGGCTGGCGGCGGCTTCCTTGCCGTCGATGAAAACTTTGAAAACCACGCTCGGATGCTTCGCGAGGTTCGAGCCATTGCTGATGCTCACCAGATTCTCGTCCGCGCCGACAAGTGCGACAAATCGTTTGTACTCGGGCTTGATCTCATACATCAACGCGCATGGAGCATGCACGCCCATGCCATGCTGGTACACCTGGCGATTGATCTTCAATTCCTGGCCGAGGTTCGATTTGTCCTTCTGCGGTGGCCTGGTGTTGCCGGAGTAGCGCACTTGTCCGCCATAGGTGTGTCCAAAGCCGACGTTGCGAATCGGCTTCAAGTTCCCAATGAAAACATCAGGGGATGGCGGCATAGGCCCCATTCGCGCGAATGAACCCTCGGACTCAAGGCACACCGAACGCCCGTCGCGAAAGGCCGCGGCGCGCAGATGCGTCGTTTCCGCAATTATGAAAGGTTTGGTGTAAAGCATGGAGCTGGCGGTCGGCTGGGTGCCGTCCAGCGTGTAGCGAATCTCCGCACCGGGCTGGAGCGGCGTCGTCAGCGTCACGGTGATGGGTTGTTCAAAAAGATGCGGGCGCATCGGCGTGCCCCACGGCGTGATGCGCACCGGATCAACCACCCAGTTCCGGTCCCACTTGCCCTGCTTGGTCAGCTCGTCCTGGAAACTGATCGTGGGAGCGAGGTGTTTCTCGAAATGCTCCACGACCTGCTCGGTGTTGAGGTCTGGCGTGAAGTTGCGAGAGGGATCGTAACCGGGATGGGCATCAGTCATGTCGCGAGCCAGGACGCAATTCAAGCCTGCGGATTTCATGGCCTTCAATCCCATCGGCTTGCCGAGCAGGCAAACCTGGGTGTGGAAGCCGACATAAATGAGATGCGTCAATCCGTACATTTTACAGATCGAATACACCTCGGCCTGCGTGTCAGGCATCAGATCGGCGTCGGCGATGCGGAGCGCGGGATGCATGCCGTCCCAACCGTAGTTCACCGCGCAGCGTTCCCGACCGCAGGCGCAGCCTCCGGCATCCGGCACGGGCGGACAGGTGACGTTCATCACCGTCGGCACGACAACCTTTGGCAGGGCGAAAATCATTTCGCGCTGCGGGTAGCCGACGTAATTGTCCACCACGTCGCTGGGGCAAAGCATCACCGTCATGCCGAGTTCGCGCGCGGCATCCAGCGCCTTGTTCATCCGCGGAACGATCGCATCGACGCGCATTGTCGCCGTCTTGCACCAGTGAAAGTTCCAGACATCCACCGCGATGACGCCCACGCGCTTCGGGTCAACCTTTTCCTGGTTCAGCACGATTCTCCCCGTGGCTGCATCGCGAGTTTGCAGGGTCAACTCAATTTCGGCCGCGCCAAGCCTGTTGCTGGTGAAGAGCGAAAGGACCACTGTGAGAAGCCCGCACGAGACAATGGCAGGAAACGAGCCGGAAGGAATTGAGGCTTTCATGCAGTCAATCGTCTCACGAAATACGTCACAGACAAAGGATGAAAATCTCCTGCGCTCACCTGTCGAGAACATGCTTTCCTCCCAGTGATCAACTTCCCTACACTTTTCTGGTTCATGAAATCCTTTTCCCCCGTTGTCCTTGCCTGGGCGTCGCTAAGCCGCGATCAGATCAAATATGCCTTGAAGTCGCCTGGCGGTGAATCCTTGACCGATCACTTTGTGAATTTGCCAAAACCCATTCGCGGGATGTTCAACGTCTGGTCTCTTGTATCCCGGATCCTCGTGCTTTCCGTGATCAGCATCTCGCTCAAAATACTTTGCGACGATGTCACCGCCGCTGAAGCATCCGCAAACACGGTCCCACCCGCACTTGAACTCCCGGCGGAGAAGCTCGCCGAAACAGCTCGTCAATCCGTGGCCATCATTTCGCAGCTTGGACGCGACGGGAGAGAGGGCGGCGTGGGGGCGGGCTTTGTCATTGCACCGGACGGTCTGATCGCCACGAGCCTGCATGTGATCGGTGAATCTCGTCCCGTTACCGTGCAGTTCGCGAATGGTCAACGCCACGACGTGACGGAGATTCATGCTTGGGATCGCAAGCTGGACCTCGCGATTGTTCGAATCGACGCGCGAGGCTTGCCAGCTTTGTCCCTCGGCGATTCGGACGCGCTCAAGCAGGGTGCCAGCGTCGTCGCGATGGGTAATCCGCTTGGCCTTGAACTCAGCTTTGTTTCAGGGCTCGTTTCCGCCCGGCGCGATTTCAACGGCCTGCCGATGATCCAGCTCGCCATTCCCATCGAACCGGGCAACAGCGGCGGACCGTTGCTGGACCGTCAAGGGCGGGTGCATGGTATCCTCAACATGAAATCCCTGATCGCGCCGAACCTCGGTTTCGCCACGCCGATCAACGCGCTGAAGCCGCTTCTCGAAAAACCGAACCGCGTGCCGATGTCGCGATGGATCACATTGAACTCACTCAACCCTCGCGAATGGAAACCAATCTTCGGTGCGCGCTGGCGGCAGCGTGGCGGGCGCATCGAAGTGGATGGCGCAGGACAGGGTTTCGGTGGACGCGCGCTTTGCCTCTCGCAAGCGGAACCGCCAGAGAGGCCGTTCGAGATCGGCGTGACCGTGCGCCTCGATGATGAGAGCGGAGCAGCGGGGCTCACGTGGGCGGCGGATGGCGAGGACAAGCATTACGGCTTTTATCCGAGCGCGGGCCAGTTGCGCCTGACGCGCTTTGATGGGCCAAATGTATTCGCGTGGACGATCCTCCGCCAGGTTCCCAGCATTCATTACCAACCCGGCGAATGGAATCGACTCAAGGTGCGTGTCGAGAAGGGGAAAATCCTCTGCTACGTGAACGGTCAGTTGGTCATTGAATCCGACGACGACGGGCTGACCGGCGGCCGGGCGGGCCTGGCGAAATTCCGCGACACCAAGGCGGGCTTCAAGAATTTCCAGGTCGGCGCGAGCGTGCGCGGTTCGGAGGATGAACTTGATCCTGCGCAAGCGGCAAAACTCCGGGAGACAATCACCTCCGTTTCCGGCAAGACCAGTGCCGACCTTCTCACGGCCTTACAGCATCACGCCACTGAGGGCCAGCCATTGTTCATCGAGCGCGCCCAACAACTCGAGCGTGAGGCCGCCCAGCTTCGCGAGACCGCTGGGAAGCTTCACCGGCAATCAGTCCAGCAGGAACTCATCCGCCACCTTGCTCAACCTGAGGCTCAAGTGGACCTCGCCTATGCCGCGCTGCTACTTACCCGGCTGGACAACCCGGATGTGGACGTCGCGGCTTACCGGCGTCAGATCGACGACATGGCGAAGGATCTCACGAGCCGGTGGACCGGCGACGTCAGCGAAGTTGAACGCCTGACTGCGCTGAAGAAATTCATGTTCGAGGAGAGCGGATTCCACGGCAGCCGGAGCGATTACTACAATCGCGCCAACAGCTATCTCAGCGACACGCTGGATGATCGCGAGGGGCTGCCCATCACGCTGTCAGTGCTCTTCATCGAGCTGGCAAGGAAGGCGGGTCTGCCAAATGTCGCGGGGCTTCCTTTGCCCGGCCATTTCATGGTGAAGTTCACGCCGACAAAAGGGGAACCACAGATCATCGATGTCTTTGATGGCGGACGGACCTTGAGCTTTTCTGAAGCCGATGAAATCGCGTCCGATTTTCAACGGCTGCCGGTACGGAGCGAACTGATGGCCCCGGCGACCAACCGCGAAATCATCGTCCGCATGTTGCGCAATCTCATCGGTGTGGCCGCCCGCGGTGGAACGCCCGCCAGCGCCCTGCCTTACCTCGATGTCGTTCTCGCGCTCACGCCCGATGCGGCTGAGGACCGTCTCCAACGCGCGCAATTGCGGATTCGAACTGGCGACCGCGACGGTGCGCGCGAAGATTTGAAATGGCTGCTGGACCACACGCCGGAGGGGGACGACCGCGAACGCATGACCGAACTCTACCGAAACCTGTGAGGATGAGAGTCCCTGAGCTGGGACGAATCAATTCCAGTGCCCGCGAATCGCGAATCAAACGAATTGAGAGGCGAAATCTGGAGGTTCTTCCACCGGCTGAACCATCGCCTTTTGGTAATCCGAATTCCCGCCTGCTCCTCACAGCCTGAACTCATTCATTCGTGTTCATTCGCGAAATTCGCGGGCTCTTCATTCTTGAAAATGCAGTTGGAACCACGAAGCAAACGAAAGCCACGAAAGAAGAAACACATGCCACGATCAGTTCACTCACCGGGTGGGTGAGCAGTAAGGCTCTGACCTCAGAAAGAGCGGGGTAAACCTGAAAAGACAGTGACCGGTTCAAATCCCTTGAATTGGTGCTTTCGTGAGTGGGTCGAGTGGAGAGGTCGGGTCGTGCGGACTGTTCCCAACGGACGGCTGGAAGGTAGTCT
>SXMN01000245.1 GCA_005777315.1 Verrucomicrobiales bacterium | reverse complement strand
GGGCAATCCTGCCAACATTTGATCCGCATGCGCGATGGACATGCGCCAATCCAATCAGAGTCCACAGCGGCGCGCCACCAAATTCATTCCATCTCCTTGCCCTCAAACTTCATTCCACCCTCCTTGTCGAGGGCCATGATTGATACGCAAGTGAAGATCCGCGGATTCCGGGTCGAAATGGGAGAGATCGAAGTGGCCTTGGGTCGTCATCCCGCAGTCAAAGAAGCGGTGGTCACTGCTCATCCACTCTCGTCTGGCGAGAAACGGCTGGTCGGCCACATAGTTCCGCACGAAGGAATATCTCCAACTGCGGGCGAACTTCGAGAGTTCCTTTTGATTACGCTGGCCGATTACATGGTTCCTTCGCGTTTCGTTTTTCTGGACCGGCTGCCTTTGACTCCCAGCGGCAAGGTGCACCGTCGTGGATTGTCGGCGCCGGAATTCTCCCATTCCGCAGCACGTGAGGGCATGACCCCACTCAACGGTCCAACGGAATCTGCCATCGGGAAAGTCTGGGTTGAGATGCTTGACCTGTCCGTAGTGGGGCCAACCGAAAGTTTTTTTGAGCTTGGGGGCACGTCGGTAACGATGGTCCGTGTGCAAAAGCGCCTTCAGGAATCACTCGGACGCGAAGTGGCCATTGCTGTTCTGTTCCAGTTCCCCACCATCCAAGGCTTGGCACAGCACCTTGATGGTGCGGGACGGCAAACCGCCATCCGTGCTGAGAACGCCCGTGATCGGGCGACCCGCCAGCGTGAAGCTCTTTTGAAGGCCCAGACACCGGCGCTCCGCCCGCAATCCCGGCACTGATTTGATCCATGACCGAACCCACCAGCTCCATGCTTGAAGGAATCGCCATCATCGGAATGGCTGGCCGTTTTCCCGGCGCGGCCTCCGTGTCCGAGTTGTGGAGGAATCTTTGCGATGGGTGCGAGTCTATCCGCACATTCACCGATGATGAGTTGATCGCCAACGGCGTGAATCAGGAGCTGCTGAAAGATCCCACTTATGTTCGGGCGCGAGCTGTGCTGGATGATGTGGACTTGTTCGACGCGGCTTTCTTTGGGTTCACGCCCCGTGATGCTGAACTGACCGATCCCCAGCACCGGCTTTTTCTCGAAGCGTGCTGGCAGGCGCTGGAGGACGGGGCCGTGGATCCCGCCACTGCCCGGGGCAACATTGGTGTGTTTGCCGGATGCAGCATGAACACCTATCTCCTGGCGAATGTCCTCGCATCGCGGAAAAGTGTAGAGAGCTTCACCCGGGGCTTTCAGGTGGATGGCTACAATATTCTCGTCGGAAATGACAAGGACTACCTGGCCACTCGCGTGGCGTACAAGCTCAACCTACGCGGTCCCGCCATCACGATTCAGACGGCTTGCTCGACCTCGCTTGTCGCCATCTGCCAGGCCGTCGCGGCGCTGAACAGCTTTCAGTGTGACATGGCCCTGGCGGGAGGCGTGTCGATTTCGTTTCCCCAGGTCCGTGGTTATCTATACGAGGAAGGCGCGATAGCGTCGGCAGATGGACATTGCCGGGCCTTCGATGCGGCCGCGCAGGGGACAGTGTTCGGCTCGGGTTGTGGAGTCGTGTTGTTGAAGCGGCTTGCGGATGCGGTGGCCGATGGGGATCCGATTTACGCGGTGATCAAGGGTGCGGCAGTGAACAATGACGGCGGCGGCAAGGTGAGTTACATGGCGCCAAGCCCTGAAGGCCAGGCGGATGTCATTGCTCTGGCACACGCGCTCGCGGGCGTTACTGCTGACGAGATCAGCTACGTTGAAGCTCACGGCACGGGCACGCCACTGGGAGATCCGATCGAGATCGCAGGACTGACGCAAGCGTTTCAAGCGACGACGGACAAGAAGCAGTTTTGCTGGCTTGGCGCCGCGAAGACGAACTTTGGTCATCTCGAATCCGCCGCGGGCGTGACCGGGCTTATCAAGACCGCGCTTGCCCTGCATCACCGCGAATTGCCGGCGACGCTGCATTTTAAGAACCCAAATCCGCAAATCGATTTTGCCAACAGCCCTTTCAAAGTCGTGGCCTCGCGGACCTCGTGGGAGGGCGTGCCCCTGCCTCGCCGCGCTGGGGTAAGTTCATTCGGCGTGGGTGGCACGAATGCCCACGTTGTTCTTGAGGAGGCGCCTGAACGCGCACCCGCCGGGCCTTCGCGCCCGGTACAACTTCTAGTGCTCTCGACACGATCCCCAAAATCTCTCGACGCGTCGGCGGAGAACCTTGCTTGCTGGCTGGAACGAGGGCCTACTCCGGAGGCGTTCGCCGACGCTTCATTCACTCTCGCGACGGGCCGCCGGGTTTTCGATCATCGACGAGTGGTGATTGCTTCTGATGCAGCCGGCGCGGCAACTCTCTTGCGCAATCCCGATCCGAAGCGCGTATTCAACCAGGAGCGTCGTTCGCCTCAACCGCGCGTGGCATTTCTTTGTCCCGGCCAGGGTTCTCAGTATGTGAACATGGGGCGCGAGCTCTACGTGTCGGAGCCGGTCTTCCGCGAGTGTATTGATGATTGTTGCCGGATGCTCGAGCCGCATTTGGATCTGGATTTGAGAACGCTGCTTCATCCCGCCGCAGATCTCGAGGCGTCGGCTTCGGAGCAGCTCAACCTGACGAGCTTCACGCAGCCCGCTCTGTTTGTCATCGAATACGCGCTGGCGAAGTTGTGGATGGCCTGGGGCATCCAGCCAAGCGCGCTCGTCGGACACAGCATTGGCGAGTTTGTGGCGGCGGTGCTCGCGGGCGTGATGACGCTGAACGACGGATTGAGGCTCGTCGCCGCTCGCGCCAGGCTCATGCAGGCTCAACCCTCAGGCGCGATGCTTTCCGTCCGACTGCCCGAAGCGGATTTGCGGTCTTTGCTGGACGACTCCCTGGCTGTCGCGGTGATCAATTCTCCTAAGAACTGTGTGGCTTCTGGAACGCATGAGGCAATCGCAGCGCTACAGGAGAAACTCCAGGCGGCTGGCGTCGCCAGCAAGCCCTTGCATACCTCGCACGCATTCCATTCGCCGATGATGCAGCCCGTGCTTGAAGCATTTGAGAGTGAAGTCCGCTCCATTCGACTCGCCCCGGCGGCCATTCGAGCCGTGTCCACCATGACGGGCGGCTGGATTGAAGCCAAGGACTGGGCCGATCCCGCGTACTGGACAGCTCAGTTGCGTCATTCTGTGCGATTTGCCGACGCTGTGGAGGTGCTGGCTCTGGAGCCGGACATGATACTGCTCGAAGTTGGTCCGGGTCAGGTGCTCTCGACGCTGGCGCAACAACATCCCTCGCGTTCGAAGGATCAACCTGTTGTCCCATCCATGCCGCCGGTCCAGAAGCCAGGCGAGACCGAGGCGATGTTGAGGGCGCTTGGGCGATTGTGGCTCGCAGGAGTTGCGCCAGACTGGGCCGGCTTTTATTCCAACGAGCGCCGCAACCGCCTCGCGTTGCCCGGTTATGCTTTCGAACACCGGCGTTTTTGGGTGGACGCCTCGGCATGCTCCCAGGAGGAGCACATTGAGATTCGGCTGGAGGGCACCGGGGAAGACGGGGACGGCGTGGAGGCGACTATTTTCCGCCAATTGGCCGCGATGAGGGAGCAACTTGATCGATTGACGCCGAAAGGGCCTGCGCAATCCCAACTTCTAGATTGACTAATATGAATCCAACTCAACAAGACACAACCGCTCAAGATGAGAAGCGCCCGCTCAAACGTCTGGATCGTGTCAAGGGGCTCACACATGATGAATTCATGGAGCAGTACGTAATTCCTGGAAAGCCAGCGATCCTCCAGGACGCGATCAGCAATTGGCCAGCTCTCAAGAAGTGGGAGGCGTCATTCTGGAAACGGTCCTATGGCGAGAGAGCAGTCATTGTCGATGGCAAGGACTACCCTCTGAAGGAAATTGTTGACCTTACCTTGGCGTCAGACCTGGAGTATCCGGCTCCGTGCAATAGGAACATTCTCCTGCGTCACAGAATATCCGGAACTCATGGGAGTTTCCTCTGCAAATCCAAAACCGTATGGCCAAAACAGGTTTGTCCACACGTGCAAAGAAAGCGCTCTGACGAAACCAACTCCCTGTAATATATATTTTCGTAATTATGAGTGATCGCAACACGGAAGTGATCGACGGATTAAAGTCGCTGTTGGGCGAACTGGCTGGACAAGACTTGGCCGCCGTCGAACCGGGCTCCAGTTTTCTCGAACTTGGTTTCGATTCGTTGTTTCTCACTCAAGCTGCCACGGCATTGAAGAACCGATTTGGGGTAAAGGTAACATTCCGGCAATTGATGGAGGACTTGACTACAATCGGCTCTTTGGCGGAGTTCCTTTCAGGTAAATCAGACACTGCTGTGGCTTCCGCCTTTTCTCAAACTGTCGCGGAACCGCGACTGGAGGCGGTGTCCGAACGCCCTGCGGTCGCGCTGCCGGTTGGGGACCGTCCGATGGCGGGCACCGTTCTCGAGCGGGTGATGAAAGAGCAATTGCGTGTCATGGAGCAACAATTGACACTGTTACGCAGCAGCACGCCCTCTGCGTTCGCCTTGCCGGCCGGTCAAAGGCCTGTGCCTGTCATTGCGTCCGAGACCAGTCCGGCAACGTCGGTGGCTCAACTGGCTCCAGATGCGGTTCCAAATGGCGAATTGAAAGCTTCCGCACCTCAGAAGAAAACTGAACGCGCCGCGGATGCCAGATTGTCACCAGGCCAGGTGGCTTACCTTGAGACTTTGATCGGGCGATACACAAAACGGACGGCAGGATCGAAAGCGCTGACTCAAAAATATCGGAAATGGTATGCGGACCCTCGCACCGCATCTGGGTTCAACCGCGTCTGGAAGGAGATGGTCTATCAGGTTGTTGTGACCAGGTCTTCGGGTTCAAAACTTTGGGATATCGATGGCAATGAATACATCGATCTGCTTAACGGATTTGGACCCAGCTTTCTCGGACATTCCCCAGACTTCATTACAGACGTATTAAAGGAGCAGTTGGCCAAAGGTATCGAAGTTGGCCCGCAGTCGCCGCTGGCGGGAGAGGCTGCGAAGATGTTTTGTGAATTCACGGGCAACGAGAGAGCGAGTTTTGTTTGCACCGGATCTGAAGCGGTTTACGCCGCGATGCGTCTGGCTCGCACGGTGACAGGACGGGACAAAATCGTGGTCTTCACCAAGGATTACCACGGAAATTTTGACGAGGTGCTCGTCCGTGCCGTCGGGGCCCCTCCTCAATTAAGGACTGTGCCATCTGCCCCTGGGATACCGAAACGAGCTGTTGAGGACATTTACGTTCTTGATTACGGCACGGATGCGGCCTTGGAGTTTATTCGAGATCATTCCGATCAAATCGCCGCCGTGCTGGTCGAGCCAGTTCAGAGCCGGCGCCCCGAATGGCGCCCGGCCGAGTTTATCAAGCAACTTCGCGCGCTCACCACCGAGCGCGGTTGCTTGCTGATCTTCGACGAGGTGATTACCGGACTGCGAAGCGGGCCCGGGGGGGCGCAAGCGTTCTATGGTGTGAAGGCCGATCTGGCGACTTGTGGAAAAGTGGTCGGCGCTGGCATTCCGCTAGGCATCGTGGCTGGTAAGTCGGAGTACATGGACACTTTTGACGGAGGCTTCTGGCAGTATGGGGATGACTCTTTTCCGTCGAAGGGGGTCACCTTTTTCGCGGGCACCTTCGTCCGGCACCCGCTTGCGATCGCTGCGGTGCATGCCATGCTGAAACACCTGAAGGTCCAAGGACCGGAATTCTGGAACACAATGAATAGCCGCACCAGCCGACTGGCGGAATCATTGGATCGGTTCTTCATTGAACATGGCATTCCAATTCGCGTTCCTCACTTCTGCTCTCAGATGTTTGTTCGCGTTCAGGATGATCAGAAGTATGGAAACCTTCTCTTTTATCGGCTGCGGGAGAAGGGAATCTTTTTGCTCGAAGGTTTCCCCAGTTATCTTACCGCAGCTCATTCGGAAGCGGATGTAGATCAGGTCATCTCCGCGTTCAAGGAGAGTGCGCTGGAGCTGGTCAGAGCGGGACTTCTCACGGGTACAGCTGATGGGCTGCCACTAGACATTGCTGAGAGATCGAGCAGCAGCACGGATTCGAAGGTTTCGATCAGGACGGAGAACTCAGACCTGCGAGGAGGCGAGATCGACCGCTCGGTTTCATCTGGGAATCGGTTTCCACTCACTGATGGCCAATTGGAGATGTGGCTTGCAACTCAAATCAGTCCTGAAGCATCTGGAACTCATAACGCAAGCAACGTGGTTCGTCTTCGCGGCAACCTTGATCTACAGGCTCTTCGCAAGGCAATAGGAGAAGTGATTGACCGGCACGAATCGCTTCGCTCCACATTTGACCCGGAAGGTGCCGAGATTATCGTGGTGGAGAACTTCGTTTTTGACCTTCCACTGCATGATCTCACGGATCTTCCGGAACCTGAACGGGAGAAGCGCGTCGAGATGCTTTTGGACCAGGAAGGGTGGCGGATGTTTGACCTGGTCAATGGCCCCCTCTTTTCGTTCCAGCTTATCCGGTTGTCCAACCATGAACATCTGCTCGCATTCACGGTCCAGATGATTGTATGTGATGGATGGGGCTATAACATCGTTCTCGAAGATGTTGGTGCCATTTATTCTGCTCTGGTCGAAGGGCGGAAAATCAGTCTTCCTCAGGCAACGCCAATGCGGGAGTACGTTCGATGGCAGCGTCTGCCTGAGCGCGCCAAAGAGATTGCGGATTGTGAGGCGTTCTGGGTTTCACGGTTTTCGACGGTGCCTCCGGCCCTGGATCTGCCCCTCTTTAACACGAGGCCGCCGACGCGGACATTTACCGGCAACCGGCAGAGCCTCCGACTCAGTGCTGATTTGTTCGGTGCGCTAAAAAAGGCATCGAAGGAGATGAAGGCAACTCCATTTTCTGTACTGCTGGCGGCTTATTACTCCTGGTTGTATCGGTTAAGTGGCCAGGCGGATTTGGTGGTGGGAGTCCCTTTCGCGGGACAAGCTGGCGCGGGTGTCGAGAAATTGGTCGGTCAGTGCGTTCACACACTGCCGATCCGGGCCACGTTGGACCCCAGCGCAAAATTTACGGACTGGCTTCGACAAACTCGGGAAGCGTTCCTTGATGCGCAGGAATACTGGAATCACGGCTTCGGCAATCTGGTTCAGAAACTCGACATCCCTCGCGATTCCAGCCGCGTTCCATTGGTCTCAGTGATTTTCAATCTGGATGTGCCAATGGATCGGATCCGCTTTTCCGGTTGCGAAACCACGATTACAGCCGCCCCTCGGCGATACTTCCAATACGACTTGGGATTCAATCTGGTGGATGAAGGTTCGACCCTGCTCATCGAGTGTGATTTCAACAGCGATTTATTCGATGGTGATGTCATTCGGGAGTGGTTGCAAAACTTTCAAACTCTTCTTCAGGGAGCTATTTCAAATCCCAGCCAGGCAGTAGGACTTCTTCGATTGCACGAAGCTTCGAATACCGGCGGTCAGCAAATTGACTCGCCAATTGTCCTGCCGCAGAACTTGCCCAGGACAATCCACCAGATGATTTCCGAGCAAGTGCTGCGTGTGCCCGACCAGGTGGCAGTGGAGTCAGGATCCGAAGCGCTGACGTACGGAGAGTTGGATTCCGATTCCAACCAACTGGCCAATCTTCTTCGATCTCTCGGGGTGGAACCTGGCGAAATTGTGGGCGTATGTGTCGAGCGAGGGTTGGATATGGTGGTGGCAGTGGTGGCAGTCCTTAAGGCTGGTGGTGCATATCTACCGATCGAACCCGATTTTCCCGCATCGAGAATTGCCTCCATCATCCAAGCCAGCGGCGCAAAGCTGATTCTGACTCACGGCGCTCTGGTGCGACGGATACCCACAGGGCTGGCGAGGTTGATTTGCCTGGACGAAGATCGTGACGCAGTGGCGAGGGAGAGCGTGACACTTGATCTGGCACCGGTATTACTGCGGCGTAGATTCTGTTCCCGCTACCCCAGATCCCGATCAGGAGATACATGGGGATGAGCATGACTTCCCAGAAGACGTAAAAGAGCACGAGGTCCATGGCCACGAAAACCCCG
>SXMN01000244.1 GCA_005777315.1 Verrucomicrobiales bacterium | reverse complement strand
CACAGGGAAGCACAGATACATTTCGCATCCCAAGGTTAGTGGGTCATTACGGCTCAAAGTACAAGGCAAAAATTACCCAGCCACAGCAACTTATGCTTCGTTTCATTCTCCAAAACTACGCCAATTCGTAAACGGCTTTGCGGCTAATCCACTTTCACTCGGCGAAAGGGAACGGCAGGCGACTTGTGACAGTTCAAACCTCCCTGACCACGCCCCAGTAAACATCCAGTCGATTTTTCAGGTAAAGCTTGAGCGCCTTCACGAGTGTCTTGCTTTCCAGACGCTGGCCTGCGCCGACGATTTGCTTCAGTGTCATGTTCGGGCGCACCACAAAGCTATCCTGCGCAATGATCGGCCCCTCATCCAGGTGCATGCTGACGAAATGCGCCGTGACGCCCACGATCTTCACTCCATGCTCGTACGCCTGACGGTAAGCCTGCGGCCCGGGGAAGCTCGGCAACAAGGAAGGATGGATGTTGATGATCTTGTTTTTGTAACGCCAGACAAAGGTCGGCGACAAAATCTTCATGAATCGAGCGAGCACGACAAAGTCGATCTGGTGGTCGTCCAACACTTCCACCACCCGTTTCTCCGCCTCGTCCCGCTCAAGCCACGGCACCGTCACGAAAGGCAAACCATGGCGTTTGGCAACCGGTTCCAAGTCCCGCCGGTTCGAAATCACCAAGGCTGCTTCCGCGCCCAATCGTCCTGGTTTCAACGCGGCCATGATTGCCTCGAAGCAATGCGGTTCTTTCGTCACCATGATGGCCATGCGCTGCTTTCGGTGAGAATCGGTCAGCCGGAAGGTGATGTCCATCCCCAGCGTGGTCGCGAGATGTTCAAGGCCAGACTTCACTGCGGCCCCATCGCAATCACGCTTTAACCATGAAGCTTGCAGAGTCATGCTGAACTGCCCGCGCGTCACCTGTTCCTCAAGCGCTTCGATATTCGCATGTTGCTCGAAGAGAAAATTCGTCACCCGCGCGATGACGCCCGTTTTGTCCCGTCCTATGACCGTGATCGTCGCAAACTGTTTCATGGGTCATCAATCAATCGAAAGTCACGCTTCAGCGAAAGGCGAAAGATTCAGAGCAATGCCGCTTAAGGAAGGAACACGCACGTGAAGATCGACGACACCGTGGCATGAGCAAAGTGGCCTCCTATAAGACCGACAATGGCCAAGGCTGGTCATTTTCTGGGAGCCACGTACATATCGCCGCCGTGGAGACGCTGGACGATCATGTCCACCGTCCGGTCGATGGATCCTTGATTTTGGCGCACAACTTTGAGGGCGTTCTGGCCGATGGCTTCGCGTCTGTCCTCGTCTTTGAGAAGATCGCGGAGGGTTTGCTCCAGGCTTTTTGCATCACTTACCTGGATGGCACCCCCTTGCTCGGTGAAAGTCGCGGCGATGGATTGGAAGTTTTGCATGTTGGGACCGAACACAATCGCCTTCCCGATTGCCGCCGGTTCGATTGGATTTTGTCCACCTTCCGCAGTGAGGCTCTTCCCGACGAATATCACCGAGGCTGGTTGATAGAAATACTTCAATTCCCCGGTGGTGTTGACGAGGAGGCATTCCACCTCCCCGGTCTTGAGCCGGGTGGTCGCGCTGATCTCAGTACGATAAACAAACTTCACGCCCCGTTGCTTGAGCTGATCACCCACTTCCCGCCCTCGCTCAAAGTGGCGTGGAACGACGATCAGGAACAAATCTGGAAACTCACCGCGCAATCGACGGACGACGTCCGCGAGGATGACTTCCTCGCCTGCATGAGTGCTTCCGCCCACCAGAACCGGCGCTTCCGGAGGAACCCCCAATTGTCGCAGCAGCACGCTGACATCCATCAACGGACGTTCCTCTACTTTTGCCGCGTCGAACTTGAGATTGCCGACGACATGAACTGCATCCTGCGCACAGCCGATGGCCCGCAGGCGTTGCGCATCCGTCTCGTTCTGGACACCAACGCCGGCGAAGGAATGGAAGAGTTCCCTGAACAGAAAGCCGTACCGTTTGTAACCGCGAAAAGAACGTTCCGACATGCGCGCATTGACCAGGAAGACGGGGATCTTGTTGTCGATGGCGCGCCAGAGGAAGTTCGGCCAAATCTCGGCTTCAACGAGCACGATTGCTTCGGGACGGAGAGTGCGCAGCGCCTTGGACACCACGCCGCGAAAATCGAGCGGGTAATAAATCTTGCTGATATGACTGGGAAGCTTGCGACGCAACTCGCCCATGCCGGTGGATGTGGTGGTGGAGACAACGATCTTGACGTTGGGTAACCGGGGCTCGAGCGCTCGAATCAAGTGTGTGCAGATGTTCACCTCTCCCACGCTGACTGCGTGGATCCACACCACATGACTGTTGGTGACCGATTGTTTGACTTTCCCGTCGAAACGCCCGAAACGCTGGCCGAATCCCTGCGTCCATCTCCCGCGGCGCCACATCTTTAAGAAGTAGAAAGGAGCCGAGAGTACGAAACACACTGAAAACAGCAGGTTGTAAAGACTTCGCAACATTTTGATCCGGACGGAAAAAGAGGAGAATTGCGCGCTCCAAAAATCAGGGCAAAGCATTGATCAACCGCTCGACGCCTCGTTTCCTGGCGAAACAAAATTCCCACCCACTCCCAAAATCCCTGCAACCCAAGGGCATCCGGCTGTCATTTTCAAGATCAGAGTAGGCCATTCTTGCAACGGCTCGTGCCGAAGATGCTCTCCGATCACTGATACCGAGGAGACCGTGGGATAGGCTACAAATCTTGACGGCGGCATAGACGCATCTGCTTCCGTGGCGCTCGCCATCATTCGTAGCCTGTCCCACGGTCTCCTCAGTAATGTGGCGGTTTCGAATTCGTGGCGCGAATCCTTTCAAGCTCGATTGTTCGGACAGTTTCTGACACTTGCCGGTGCTGGGATTGTAACCTGGAAATCACACGGCTCTGTTCGGTGACTACCTTGTTCAATTCCTCGAACAGATGTTCGATGTGAGCAAGGGATGATTCCAGTTTCTGGAGACGGTCTGAAAGCGCAGTGTCCATGGGCAGACAGTAATATCAGCGTGCTGGCGTGGCACGCACTTTGATGGTTGCCTCAACTGACTCCCAACTCAGTCGTGACGTTGATGTGAAGGCATGTCCAGCAGGCGTGAAGCATCAAGATCCAGAAACTCATCAAGCTTCGGTATCGAACGAGCGGGCTCTTCCTCAGAGATCCACTTCAACCACCTTTGAGATCTGGCAGCTCCAGACTTCGCCAGCAGTACCAGGAAGCGATTGTGGCGTATGGACGCCAGGGCTCCGCTATTCGCAGGCTCACCTGCTTGTCCGGAAGCTCAGGGAGGCTGTAGAGTTTCCTGAGTGCGTTTCGTATTCCAAGATCGTCATGGGGGAAAACGTCAAGTCGTCCAAGGGAAAACATGAGGAACATCTGCGCCGTCCAGACACCGATGCCTTTCACCTGGATCAGTTCCGCGATGACTGCCTCGTCGTCGCACCTGGCGATGGATCTAAGCCGGACCTCACTTCGCTGGACTTTGCCGGCCAGGTCTCTCAGATACGTTTGTTTCTGACCGGAAAGTCCGGCACTGCGAAGGGCTGATGGCGACAGTCGCAAAATCTTCTCAGGCGTGATTCTGCCGGGCGCTGTCAGCCGTTCGAGCCTTCGGCGGATGGACTGTGCGGCGCTTCCTGAAATCTGTTGTGAGATGATGGACCGAACGAGTGATCCAAACCGATCAGCGCGCGGCTTCAGACGAAATGGACCCACGCGGTCGATCACTTCCCGGAGGATTGGGTCGGTATCGCGCAAATGACGCAAGCCATCCTGAACCTGGATTTCAGTTGCTTTCATAAATTGGAAAAATCGCCTGGCCGTCCGTTACCACTCGGAGACCTCGGCCCAAAGCGGTTTCAAATCCTCATCCTTGAGTGCCATCTTTCTGATCTCCGACTTTCCGCCGATGGCTCGGGCGCTCATCAACCTTGCGCGGGCCTCCTCCAGTTGTCCGAGCTGACAGGCATAGCAGGCGAGATTGTAAGGAACCGTTGGTTCCTCCGGGAATTTCACCGCCGCAGGCAGCAGCGCATCCCATGCGGATTGGAGCCCACCGCCTTCAACTCTGCGTATGGCGTAAGCACGATGAAGCCATCCCGAGGCGCGCCGCGGCTCGGTTTCCACCAGCCGCTGGGCGACTTCCAGAGCTTGCTTCCAGTCCGCAATCGTGGCTGCGATGGCCCACCGCACTTCAAGCACATCGGGATGACCGGCTGTGGAAGGTGAAAGTTTCGCGAGTTCCGCCTTTGCTTCGGCGGCATTGCCAAGTTCCAACCAGCCGGTTGCAAAACCGAGGAGGTGAGTGTCCGGGGCATCAAGTTTATCCATCTGCCACCAAAAGTAGTTGCGGCAGCAATTCAGGACAAGAGACGCTCTTTCAAAACTCCCACGTTACGACGAGGCCAAGGCTTGTCGGAGCGGCTGGAGACAAGAAAAACGCCGCTTGGGCGACTGTCTCCCCGATTTTCACGGGAGCCGTCCGCGCTCCGCCGTTCGCGCCGTGT
>SXMN01000243.1 GCA_005777315.1 Verrucomicrobiales bacterium | reverse complement strand
GGGCAATCCTGCCAACATTTGATCCGCATGCGCGATGGACATGCGCCAATCCAATCAGAGTCCACAGCGGCGCGCCACCAAATTCATTCCATCTCCTTGCCCTCAAACTTCATTCCACCCTCCTTGTCGAGGGCCATGCTCACTGGAAGCGATATTTCAGCGGCTGGTAACGGTTCCTATTCTATAAAACAGCCCCGGCTCAGAAGGCACTATGAGGGCGGATCGCTTGCCGCCGGAGAAGGTGGTGGGAGTCTGTACCGGTGTCCACGTGCTGCCAGGCCCCAGATGATCCGTCGAGTAAAGCATCCATTGCGTGGATCCAGCGGGCCACGAAAAGTTGATGGCCCCATTCTGGATCTCCCAGGAAAGCTTTGGCGGCGATGGAACAGGCGATGCCACTGCCAGCAGTTCAAGGTCGAAAACGACATCCGAACTTGTGCGTGACACCTGGTGAATTTCCACCGCGAGAACATTTCCACCCGAAACGAGGAGAGACGGATTGATGTCCATCTGAAAAAACGTCATTTCGTCTGCCGAACCCGTGGTTGTTGACGCCAGGGTGTTATAGGTGACCCCGACAGAAGGCATGTTGCTTCGGAAAACTTCCCGCCCGTTCAAGTAAACAATCCCCCCGTCATCACGCCTGAAGCCTAGCGTAACGTTTGAGAATTTCCCCGGGTTTTCCACCGTGAACATACGGCGGAAGTAGGTTGTGACATGTTTGCTATTGGAGTTTGAGCCGAAACGAACCACGGTCTTCTCGTTGTCATCGCCATACCCCAGGGGTGCCGGCCCTTCGGTCCAGGCTGAGTCGTCAAACTCTGGCTTCACCCAATCCGTTCCCTGATTCGAACCGTCATCGAGGAACTGCCAGACCGAGCCGGCGGCCACCAGACTTTCGGTGACCAGGCCGCCCAAAGGTGTCGCGAAGAAATCCAGATCACTCCGGCTGGGGCCGAGGCGCACTGGATTTGAGAATACGGGACTGGCGAATGTGTAACCATCAAGCAGAGCCTTGAGGGTGTAGGAACCAGCCCCAAGCCCGACCAGGGTGAAACCGCCGTCGCTGTCCGTGTAAGTCATCCGCGTCGAGGAAATGGAAACGCGCACGCCTGCCAATGGCACGCCTTCGGCAAAAATGTGGCCGGCCAGTCGGAAGGTGTTTGGCGTGCCGATGCGCACAACTGTCGAATCGCTCGCCAGGCCACCTTTCATATCCGAAACAGTACATTGGACAAGGTACTCTCCGCTGGATGTCCATTGGTGCGTTGCGTTGGGATCATTCGAGCCAAAGCTTCCGTCCCCAAAGTCCCAGAAATAAGCGAGTGAATCACCATCCGCATCCAGAGTGCTTGCAGTGAAAAGCAAATCCTGGTCAACGCTGCCGCTCACGGATTTGGTGCCAAGGGATACTGCCGGACTCCTGTTGTTCGGGAAACTTCCCTTGTTGACGACAATCTCCAGCCATTCAGGAGCCGCAACGCTTCTGGAGATCGGAGTGATGTGAATTCCCGCCTCGCGATCGGAAAATGTCCTCCCGATGAGCAGGCACGCATCATCCTTGCCCGCAGGGGAACCCGGCGTCAGGTCGAGCAGGTGCGTGGCCTCCCCACCTCTGCCCGCCCAGCGAACACTGGCGCCGTTCACCAGCCATTTGTTGCCGGCGTAATTCGCACGGTACTCGATCCAGTAGTTGGTCCCGGAATTCTTCGTCACACGCAGGGCGCGAATTCCGCGAGCCTCCTCCGAATCGTGCGCAAAAATCCGGTAAGTGCCGCTCTGCGTGGCGTCGCTGACATCGGCGGACGTCAGCCAATTCAGGAAATTCTTGTAACGGACGTTGAAGTGTTTGCTGCCGGCATTGGCCGAACCCATGGTGTCGAACTTGTCTCCATACTCCACGGTTGTTCCGGTGCCGATCACACTTTGTCCCGCGGTATCCCAGAAATTGGCGTGATTCAGACCGAAGTTGTGCCCGAGTTCATGGACTACAACGCCGACAGATGAGCTGTCGCGAATCCACGCCCCGGCGGCGCCGATGTAACCCAATCCCGCGAATTTGAAACCGGGAACGGCTCCGAAGCAGATCAGATCGAAACCGTAATCGGACAAAGTGTAGCCAGCCGAAGTGGCTGCGGCACGCGCATCCTTGCGGAGAACGCTGGCATCCCTGGCTCCGTAGTAGGCGGCGGTTTGAGGCATCCGAAACGTCGATGTCACATCCGAGCCGGCACCGATCAGATCAAAGCCTGTCTTGCCGTACGACATCTCGCGGTAAAAGGCGTCCACTCCCTTCACCAGGTTTTCTGCGGTGGCGTCGCTGAAGGGATCGCCAGCCAGGTCCGAAAAATCCACCCGGATGATGATCACCTGTTTCGTTCCTTCAGTCCGCGCCGAGGCAGCAGGTGAATCGAAGCTGATGTTGCCGTCTGCTCCCGAGGATTCGGCCGCGGCGAGATGGTTTTGCAATGCAGCGACGTGACCGGGTTGGCAGAGTGGGACCAGCTCCTCTCCGACTTCAACGAGAGTGGTCTCACCGGAAGCAGCAACTGGTTCGCCGCAAACCCTGCAAACAGGATCGACCGATGTCTCCAGCGACATCGAACGCACTCTGACCTCGGTGAGATCGAGCTGACGGGCGGAGTCTTCATGCACGGCGAGCAGATCGTCGAGCGCCACGCCATGGATCGGAATGTTTTGTCGAGTAGGTTCGCCAAGGCGTCGGCCATAAACAAAAGCACGGAACATTTGATCACCCGATTCGGCCATTCGCCACACTGACGGCACCACGCCTTCCTGCCCCGCTGCAGGCAGCGCGGCGAGCACCGCCAATGTCCCACGCCGCGACAACGGACGCTCCAGTTGAGAGATGACGGATCCGGGCAATTCCTGTCGGACTGCAAACGGCACGGCCAGCTCCAGCGCCTTTTTTGGGTCCGCCTGGATTGTGTCTGCCATCTTTGCGCGGCGCTCTCGGGCAAGTTCCACCCCTTCGGCCTCCAGCCGGGATTTCTCCAGAGCGGTGGCCCGGATATAACGTTCAGTCCAATCATCGAACCGGGAAAATCGAGATTCGGGAATTGCGGTGCTTGGATTCGAGGAAGCAGGTTCGACTTCGCCCCTCGGAGGTTCAACCAGGCCGGCCTGTTCATGGGAACGGTCCAGGACTGCCCGGGCCTGAGAGGCAGCGGGGAACTGTGGGCGGAAGATGTCGGCCGCCGTCGTCCCGACATGACCTGAATCTGGACCGGCAACCCGGCAAATAAAGACGGCGGCCAGGACGGCAATGATGAACAAAGGGATGCAAATGGCCCGGCGCAAACTCATGGTCGAAAGTTAGCAAACTTCGGGCCGCGGTAGAGTGAGCGTCCCGGAGCACAACACGACCAGCGACTGCTGGGATTCCTTGGACTGGCGATCAGGCGGGGATTGCGTGGAAGTTCCGGATTGGAGCCCTGTCCATTTCTCGATGCGCGAGTCTCGCATATTTTAGAAGTGTGAAGATCAGGGGGTAATTGTGTGAACATGGAACCACTTTCGAAACTCCGTGGCAGCCGACGTGAGCCGGCTTGGGGCTATAAAGGAAATCGTGTAAGTGGCCAAAGAAAACTGAGAGGATAAATGACTATGGCCATTACCGACGAAGTATTGAACGAACTACTGAAAGAGTACCAGAAGCCCGAAGATTTGTTGGGTCAACATGGGTTGCTCAAGCAACTCCAAAAGCGACTCCTGGAAAAGGCAATGGGGACGGCGATGACACAGCCCCTGGCTGCATCAGAGATGTGCATGGAAAGGGAACGCCGCTACTTTTTCGCGACCGGTGCTGGTTTCAAATCCTTCAAATCGAAATCCTCCCAAGGCAGGAACCCGAAGTTGCCCTCGAATTCTCCGGTCACGGGTGCGCCCTCGCTCGTGCCCGTCTGCTTCAAGCTCAAGGTGCCGGTGCTGGAAAAACCCAAGATGCGGAAATCTTCCCGATCAAATTGTCCGGCCATCAACGTCACTCCGGTCTCCCAAGGTGTGAACTTCTGTGTGCCATTCTGAAACAACTTTGTGGGAGTGCTGATCGCGAAATGGATCGGCACCGACACTCCAGGGAATGCGCAGGTCAGAATGATCCCGGCGTTTTTCGGATTCTGCATGTCGGGACCCGCCCTGAGTTCGGTAAAGGTTCCCGAATAGTGCCGGCCATAAAAATCGAGCTCCACTCGCGCCGTGCTGCTCTTGTCGGGTGGCCGGAAAAAGTTGGTGGACCAGCTTGTTGAAAAGCTCACCTTCGCCCTGGCCACGTCATCAAGGGATATCGAGCGCCTTAGTGTGAAGTTCCACGGTTGAGCTGGTTGAGCGAGTTCCGCTTCGATGGCGGACCTGCGATTGGTGATGAATTTCCTCACACCGGCGAGGGACATCTTCACCATTGGTTCTGGCACGAGCATCTTTCCGCGCAGCAAATTCTCCATGCGATCCACCTCCGCCAGCAGCTTCTTTTCGTTCCAGACCGTCGCCAGCAATTCCTTCATCCGCCGCCGATACCGTTCCTGTGTCACGGGATGGTTGTAAAGCCGGCGAGTCAAATAGCTGACCGCCCAGACCGAGGCGGGCGCCTGGAAGGGCACGAAGACATGCTGGTTCCCGAATGTGGAGTCCGGTCCCCAGGGGATGAACCGGAGCTTCCCGGTTTTCGGATCATGATAAACAAAGGCGTTGTTCTGATGGCCCGCGAACCCGTCCCAATGGTTGATGAGACTTTCCACCGCCCAGAAGTTGATGAACGCGTCCACGTCCAGCACACGCTCCAGGCGTTCCAGCAATTCCGCATCGGTGCTCTGCAATGCCTCCGTCACCGCGGTAAGCTCTGCTTTTCCATCATGCCCGTTCTCGTTCTTCTTCTGGAAAGTCTCGACCCAGCCGGGCCGGAAATCGCTGATCGCCGCCTCGTAAAGATTGCCCCCGTGACCGCCAAAGTGCCGGTCGAGAAATCCGTCGTCGATGCGGTCAATGTGCGAGTAGATGCCAAGATCGCGGCCGTTGATTTTCACCCGCGCAAAGTTGCAGCGCGGCGCGGGCACGCCCGCCGCGGCAAACAGATGATAGGAGAGAGCCTGCTTTATCTGCGACGGATCCTGGTTGTTGTTGTGAAGCTTGAAGCGCGTCTCGCCGGCGAACTGATTCTTCTTCTTGAAATGTGCCAGATCGATGTTCAGCGCGGGGCGATCATTATTGTTGGAACCAAAGTAACCCCTTTTTCGCACGCCGACTTTCGCGAAGCGCACTCCGTCGATGCCGGCTTCAGCTTCGAACCACGTGTAAGGGCGTTCAGCGGCGCGTTCGAGCCGGGACTTGCTGAACTCAAGCGCCGGATCGCGCGACTGCGTCCGCATCTTTTCAAACTCTGCCTCCGGGAGAGTGATGGAAATATCCAGGACATGATCCGGAGCAAAGGAATCGGCAACGGGAGGCTGGGGCTTCACGGCTGCGTTCAGTATGACGAGGCTGGAGACGGCGCAGACGAGCGCCAGAGCGAAAGCGCGGAGCCGAACCTGCCAGCGTGTTGGACGGATGGATTGAATCAGTTTGATTTGGTTGATCATTGATTGGATGGGCAGGTTGAGTCGTAAGCTTGTCCCGGCAGATTTTGATCGTCGATGGGAAAAACGATACCTCACCCTGCAGTCCGGAAGCGATAGAGAGTATCCGCGACTATTCCACAAACGCCCACAGATGTTTCTCGCCACGAAGATACACGGTGTTCGCCACCACGGCGGGAGTGGCGGAGATCGCTTCGCCGAGGGCGTTGCGCGAGACGACATCGAGCTTCACTCCGTCCTTCAGCACAAACACCATGCCGCGCTGGGCGCAGACGATGATGTGCTCACCCACTGCCACGGGTGTGGAGTAATACTCACCGGGGACTCCCAGGCGTTCCGATTCGTAATGGGCCGTGCCGGATTTTGCCTCGAGGCAGGTGATGAAGCCGCCGGTCTTCACGAGATACACCCGCCCGCGATGGACCAACGGCGAAGAGACGTAGGGGAGTCCTTTTGTCGCCTCCCATTTCACATGCGTCGTCGTGACGTCGCCCTTGCCGCCTGTCGCGATGCCGAGCAGCACATTGCGCCCGGGAAAGGGTTGTTGCACGCCGTAAGCGATTTTCCATTCTTCCAGCTCCACAAAACCATTCTTGCTCGCGTCGAGAAAATTGAAGGCATCACGCGCGCGACTCTTCGGGAATTCTTCAGCCGCCAGCCGGCCATCCTTGTTTGCGTCAAATTGCTCGAAAAAGGCCGCTGGATCTTTCAGCGCTTCTGCCGAGATGCCGGTGGCTTCTTCAAGGAGTGACTCGGCCCGGGTCCGTCCGGTCACGTGCGCGGTGGTCCATCCGCCGAAGAAGATCATGCCATCCGCCCCGACGGGCGAGGGACAAACGATGGCCGGCAAGCCGCCAACTTGCCAGACAGGCTCACCCGTCGCCGCCGCATACGCCTGGAGCGAACCGGTACCGCCCGCGAGAATCTGTTTCGCCGTGCCTTCGCCCAACACGTATGGCGTGCAATGACTGGCGATCATGTTTGGTCGCGCGGCCTTCCAACGCTCCTTCCCCGTCGCAGCGTCCAAACAGACCAGGCTCGAATCGAGGCCGCCATCCCGGTTCAAATACAAATTGCCGTCGTCGAGGACCGGCGAGGCTCCGTAGCTGTATGCGTTCGCTGTCGGGGGAAACTTCTTTTCCCAAACCAATTCACCCGCCATGTCGGTGACGACCACGCCATAATCGTCGAACTGGAAAACCACGCGTTGGCCATCAGTCGCCGGAGTCGAATTCGCCGGGCTGCCGGCCACGTGTTCGTAGGTGAGAAGTTTGGAAATTGTCCGCTCCCGTTCCCAAAGAATCTTCCCATCGGAGCGGCGCACGCAGATCATCTTCAAGGTCGTGCCCACGTGGCCGGTGACGAAGATGCGGTCGCCCCAGATGCATGGGGATGAATGGCCGGCGGGAAGTGGAGTTTTCCAGCGCACGTTCTTTTCAGGACCAAACGTGAGTGGGATGGATTGCGCGGGGGCGACAGCGTTGCCGCCCGGTCCGCGGAATTGGGGCCAGTTGGGCGGGGCGGACTCGGCTGCGAAGACGGGATTGAGGCTGATGGTGAGGAAAGTTGTGAGAAGGAAGTGCGTTTTCAAAATATTTGTGACGAGCTTGGTTCTCATGGCCTATCTCTAATCATTCTCCCTCGGTGGCGCAAGGTGGAGTCGAAAATGGCATTTGGAGAACCAGGGGATTCCACTGCGAGCTGATTCAAATTCCGATTTGGGGTTGCACCCCCCGCAAGTAACCGATACCGCTAGCCGGAGCAAATATGCGAATCATTGGACAAGTGCCGGGTGAAAGCGAAGCGCGGAAGTTCAGCGATTATCTTTCCATGCAGGGCATCGAGAGCCTGGTCGAGCCCGAGCGCGACGGTCGGTGGGTTGTCTGGGTTCATCAGGAGGATGAAATTCCTCGAGCGCAGGGATTTCTCCAGCAATTCCTGGCAGCGCCAAAGGCCCGGGTCTTTGACGATGCCAGCAAGGAGGTCCAACGAAGGCTTCAAGAGCAGAAGAAGGTTGAGAAGCAGTCTGCGAAGAAGACGTTCACTGCCGACGATCTGTTTCACCGGAATTTGATCCTCGGAATGGCTTCGACAACTCTCGTGCTGGTGGGGGTTTCCGTTGCGATCTGGTTGCTCTCCCAAGTGCCCAGCATCAAGCCAACCCTCCAGCGTGCGCTGCACATCAGCAAGTATCTCATCGGCAACACGCCGATGGACCGGCTGAGGGATGGGCTTGTCGAAATCCGGCATGGCGAAATCTGGAGGCTTATCACTCCCATCTTTCTCCACTTCCACATCCTGCACATATTTTTCAACATGCTTTGGTTGAAAGATCTGGGAACGCTCATCGAGATCCGGCTCGGGCGAAACTACCTGCTGGCTCTCGTCGCGGGAACCGGCGTGATCTCTAACCTGGGACAGTATTACCTTGCGGGACCGGCGTTCGGTGGAATGTCCGGAGTGGTTTACGGGCTCCTTGGTTATATCTGGATGAGGGGCAAGTTTGATCCCGGGTCAGGTTTTTATCTCCACCCAACGACGGTGGTGATGATGTTGATTTGGTTGTGCTTTGGTTTCACTGGAGCGATGGCGATTGCCAATGGCGCGCATACCATCGGCCTCGCTTCCGGCATGGCTTGGGGAATCATATCGGCGCAAACCCGGCGCTGATTTTTCGGATTCAGGCATCAGGCATCAACCTGTAATCCCAAGGTCCACCTGTTGATCCCAGCCATCCGATCCGACAACATGCGCGGTGCCAAATGAAGGACCACACTTCCGCCAGAGTTCTACAAACGCACAGCCCCTCGCTCTTTCTGGAAGCGGTCGAGGCGGCGGCCCGTGTCTTGCGAGCGGGAGATCTGGTCGCGGTGCCTACCGAGACGGTCTATGGCCTCGCGGCCAATGCACTTGTGCCGTCGGCTGTCAGCCGGATTTTCACCGTCAAGTCCCGTCCAAAGCACAACCCGTTGATTGTCCACGTATGCGACATCGAGATGGCGCGGCGATGTGTCTCGGGATGGCCAGGGCTGGCTGATCGCCTGGCAGCCGCGTTCTGGCCGGGGCCTCTGACTTTGGTGCTCCGGCGTTCCCTGTTGATCCCTGACGTCGTGACAGCCGGCGGAAACACAGTGGGAGTCCGGTTGCCAGGTCATCCATTTATCAGGGCATTGATCCAGGCGTGTGGATTCCCGCTCGCGGCGCCAAGCGCGAACCTTTCCAATGAGCTGTCCCCGACGAACGCGAGCCACGTGGAGCGAAGTCTTGGTTTGGCCATCCCGTTGATCGTGGATGGCGGGCAGTCTCAAGTGGGGATCGAATCCACCGTGGTGGATCTGACAACCGAAACTCCACGGCTTCTCAGGCCTGGCATGATTCACGAGGAATCGCTGATCGCCGTGGTGGGGAATCTGGCAACGACCGCCGCCAATCCTGAAGGCCCGCTCAAAAGTCCAGGACTGCTGCTGAAGCATTATGCGCCCAAGGCGCGGCTCGTGGTTTGCCGATGGTCCAACGAGGCGGAACTTGAATCATTGATCGTGAAGATCTGGCCAGAATCTCCTCGCGGAGTTTCCATAATCGCTCATTCGCAAGTGCCATTGTCTGGCAGATTTGATCACGTCGCGGTGATCCCACACGATGCGGAGGCTTTTGCCCGTGCCATCTACTCCGAGCTGCATCGGTGCGATGACGAAGGCGCTGAATTGATCGTTGTCGAGGACGTGCCTCAGACGCCGCCCTGGCGGGCAATCAGGGACCGGCTGGCCAGGGCGTCAAGGTGACACTGGATACATCGAGTCCCTACGCCTCGATGTTGTAGCCCTTGATCTTGTTG
Source organism: Verrucomicrobiales bacterium (assembly GCA_005777315.1). Taxonomy (GTDB): domain Bacteria; phylum Verrucomicrobiota; class Verrucomicrobiia; order Limisphaerales; family F1-12-MAGs170; genus F1-120-MAGs170. The sequence continues at coordinate 14,696 of SXMN01000243.1, read as the reverse complement.
TAGAGAGTCTGGCGGCCAATCCCAAGGCGGCGGGCCGTTTCCAGTTTGTTGCCGCCGGTTTCCTTGAGGAGCTGGACAATCGTGTTCCGTTCCATGCCCTCAAGAAGAGTCAGATCCTGGTCATCCTGCGTTGCGGCGTTGTTGTTGATGGAGAGATCTGGAAGATCAACGAGCTGGCCTTCGCACATGAGGACGGCGCGTTGCACCTGATTCTGAAGCTGGCGGACGTTGCCGGGCCAGTCGTATTTGCGCATCGCATCCGCAGCCGTGGTCGTGTAGCCGTTGATCACTCGTCCGGCTTGCGCGGAAAACCGCTTCAAGAAGCTGTTGGCCAGCGGGAGAATGTCCTCGCGGCGCTCCCGGAGTGGCGGCAACGAAATGGAGATGGCACTGATCCGGTAGTAAAGATCCTCGCGCAGTTTGCCAGCCTTGATCGCTTCTTCGACCACTTGATTGGTCGCCGCGATGAGCCGGCAATCGATCTTGTAACTACTGCGTCCACCCACCGGGCGGACTTCCTTTTCCTGGAGAACGCGAAGCAGCTTGCTCTGGGTATCCACCCGCATTTCCGCCAGCTCATCCAGCAACAGCGTCCCACCTTGTGCCTGACGGAAAAGACCTTCTCGATCGCTTTGTGCTCCGGTGAAGGCGCCCTTCACTGAACCGAACAACTCACTCTCAATCAGCTCCCGAGGCAGCGCGGCGCAATTCACCTTGATGAACGGCCCTTTGGAGCGCGGACTCAATGCGTGAATCAGGTCCGAAACCACTTCCTTGCCGGTCCCGCTCTCGCCCGTGATCAAAATGGAGACATCGCTGGGAGCCACGCGTTCGACTGTGCGCACCACGGTTTTCATCGTGGGGCTCTGAAAGATCGGCGATTGACCGCCGCTCATCGTCGAGAGCGCCTGCCGCAGGGAGCTGGTCTCCTCTGTGAGTTGTTTGTGCTCCAACGCGCGCTCGATCTGCAGGATGAGAGATTTGTGATCAAACGGCTTCTTCTGAAAATCGTACGCACCCAGCTTGGTGGCGGAGACTGCGGCATCAATGGTGGCATTGCCTGTCAGGATGATCACCTCTGTCTGCGGCCACTGCTTCTTGACCTGGGGAAGCAGATCCAGGCCTTCAGCGTCGGGAAGCTTTAGGTCAAGCAGCATGACCTCCGGCTGGGGACCGTTGTATGCATCCTGCAGCGCGTTGGCATCGGCGACCTCGATCACCTCATAGCCCGCCTTTGCCAGGACCGCGTTGAGGAGCGAGCGTATGCTCTCCTCGTCATCCACCACCATTACTCTTGCACTCATACAGGTTTGTTACCTTGGGCAGCGCTGGCCCCGGTGAAGCTGCGGAACAGCGCCAAAAACTCCGGGTGGCCATCCAGCAGGCGCTCCGGGTGAAACTGAACGGCCAATAGATAGGGTAATAATCCGCTCTCTGCCAAGTTTAATTCCAATGCCTCAACGATGCGGTCCGAACTCATGGCCGTGGCGCGGAATGGCTTGGCGATGCGGCCCACCGCCTGGTGATGCGTGCTGTTGACGCCGATGCTTCTTCTTCCAAACAGCCGCGCGAGCAACGAGTCCGCCTCCAGCCCGATGTCGTGGACCACTTTGCTTTTCAAGTCGAGTCGCTTATGCCCGAGGGCTCCAGGCACCTGGGAAGGAATATCAACGATTAGATCTCCTCCAAACGCCACGTTCAAAATCTGCTGCCCCCGGCAGATCGCCAGCATCGGCTTTCTTTGTTTGAACACCTCTTCAATCACGACCAGCTCCGCCCAATCACGGGCCGGGTCCGCCTCCGAAACGGTCTTGCGGAGCTTCTCCGGCATCTTTGGCGCGTATAAATCCGGATGAACATCATCTCCGCCGGTCAGTAAAACACCATCCGCGCGTCGAACGGACTCGGCGATCACTTCCCGCGTAGGTGTTCCCGCCAAAATCCACGGAACGCCTCCCGCTGCCTGGATAGCGCGAGGGTAAGCATCGGAGAGGCTGAGCGAGTAATCATGAAACTCAACCCCCTTCCGATCCGTGCTCGGAGTAATCAGGATCAGTGGCGCGCCTTTCATAATTCAGCTTCGGGAAACCGTTCGCGGATGGCCTTCATGATATTCTTCTCTTCCTCGGGCCGCAGCAGACGTCGATTGATGCGCCGACGGACGGCGTCAAGCAGTTCAATCCAGTCTTCCAGGGGTGGCTCAGTCACCTCCTGCCAGACATCGAAGCGCTTCTCTCGCTCGTAAAAAAGCCATCGGTTTCCCACGTGTTGGGCGTAAACCTCCCGTTTCAGCCCCTCCGCGGTCTGTCCCTTCCAACTGATCTCAGCTTTGGCACCCATGCAATTACTCCGGAAGATCCACGCTGGCCACCGCCATCGCGGCGATTCCCTCTTCTCGCCCGATGAAGCCCATCCGCTCGTTCGTCGTGGCTTTGATGCCCACGCGCTGGATGTTGATGTTCAGGGCTCCGGCGATGTTCTCTTTCATGCGTTGAATGTGCGGGGCAATCTTCGGCTCCTGGGCGATGAGCGACGAGTCGATATTGATGATTCTTCCACCGCGAAACTCAATCTGCTTCGCGGCTTCGTGCAGGAATACCTTGCTCGGAGCGCCACGCCAGCGCGGGTCGGTGTTGGGGAAAAAGTGCCCGATGTCGCTCTCACCGAGGGCTCCCAGCAGCGCATCGCAGATCGCGTGCATGAGGACATCGGCGTCCGAATGCCCGTCCAAACCCTTCGAGTGAGGGATCTCCACTCCGCCGAGTATGAGTTTCCTCCCCTCGACAAGCTGGTGAACATCATAGCCGATGCCTGCATGCGTCATGCCTCGACTATATTACCAGACCGGCTCGCCGCGAGGAATTTTCCCTATTTTCAGGGAACTTCGAAAGAGATCCGGAACGTGGCGTGATCGAGCCTCGCCTCAACCTTCTCGAAGAGGTCCACCTCGAACGGCTTCCCGATGTTGTTTCCCGCCAGATCTTCCAACGTTGATTGCACCAGCACGGTGTGGGATCCGCGATGCCACGAGCTTGCCGGGGTGAATCTCCACAGGCGCTCATGATCCTCCGGGGCGCATTCTCCCGCGACCTGCCGGCCGTCGGAGTTTGAAACGTGAATGACACGTTGCGCGAGCGCATGATCCAGTGGTCTCGGAAAAGTGATCACCAACGGCGTGCGTGCGCCGGCGGCGGGCGGCTGGATTTTCCAGGCTGAGAGATCGATGGGAGAGCGATCCGGCGGCCCGGCCTCAAAGTGCCGGGAAAAACCTTCCTTCAACGGCGCGCCGTTGGAATCGGTCCATGCGCGCGAAATCGTCAGCGTGAATTGTTTGCCCTGCTCGAGCGCAGGGCCGATTTCTTCGAGCGGCGTGACACCTCGTTTGATCCGGCCCGGATCAATAAAGAGCGTCAGGCGCGTCATCTCGGGGTTCCAAAGCTCTTCGTCGATTTCAAGGAACGGCGATGCCACGTCTTTCCCGGCTGAGTTCCGCAGATGGATATGTTCATAAATGTGCCCGCGGTTCATGGGCGCGGAGAAGTGGATGTAAAACTTGAGCAGGTTTTCTGGCAGCACGTTCGACGTGGGATAAATCTGCGTGACAACCGTATTCGAGACCGCGGCGCCGCGTGGCAACATGAACGTCGCGGTGACAGGCCGGCCTCCGCCCGCGCCGGGGATTTGGGCAGGATGGAAGGCTGCAACGTATCGGACGCCCGATGCGAGCGGGAACTGCGGTTCAAACTGGATCGCATCGCCGCGGATGCGAAGAGCCCGGTGCGGGAAAACCGCCCGCCGGGATCTGTGCGGGGGGCGCCGGGCAACCGGCGTCCCTACCGCGACACATTGCCTGACTGTCCCCCTGCTTGACTTTCCTGAAGGCGGACCGCTAAACGAGCACCTGTGCCCCCGCTACTACCAAACTTATATGCCCAGTGGCGCATGGGTGGTTCACCGGGCATTGACCTGCGGGAAGGCTCCAAAGGCTCGGAACCTTCCGAAAAGCTGCTCCAAGCCGTCTGGCAAAATCAACGTTTGCAAGCCGACAAACTCCGAACATCGGATGGGCGGGCCGTGAAAATCCTGCATCCCGGGTTCTGGAATCACGAGGCCGGACCTGATTTCCGCGACGCGGTGATTCAACTCGATGGCGCAGCAGCACGTCGCGGCGATGTGGAGATTGATCTGAGCGGCTCGGGCTGGCGCGGTCACGGACATCACTCGAATCCAAATTATCGCGGTGTCATTTTGCACGTGGTCTGGCGGAGGACGGCGTCTTGCGATGACACGCTTGCCACAGTGGCGGTTTGCGATGCCATGGACGCCTCGATCGATGAACTCCGGGCCTGGTTTGGAAACGGGGGCGCGGAGGCATCGCTCGAGATCCTCAAAGGCCGATGCTGCTCGCCCTTGCGCAGTGTCGGAGTCGAAAAGTGGTCGGAATTATTGCGACAGGCGGCGATGGTGCGATTCGAAAGCAAAGCGGGGCAACTCCTGGCCCGCGCCCGCGTCGTCGGATGGGAACAGTCTTTGTGGGAGGGATTATTTGGTGCGCTGGGCTACAAGAAAAACGTGTGGCCAATGAAAGCGCTCGCCACTTCGATCTCTGCTCCGCGAACTATCATGACTAACAATGCGATTTCATGGCAGGCGCACTTGCTCGGGTTGAGCGGCCTGCTGCCTTCGGAGTTGCCCGCCGGGAAAAAGCCGGCGTCGGAATACGTGCGGCAGGTTTGGGAGATTTGGTGGCGGGAACAGGAACGGTTGCGTGACCGCATCGTGGCGCGCGAAACGTGGAACTTCTCCGGGCTTCGTCCCGCGAATCACCCGCAACGACGCCTGGCGCTCGCCGCGCATTGGCTGGCGCGGAAGGATTTTGTCCCTGGTCTTGAGCGGTGGTTTGCCTCCCAAATCGAGGAAAGCGACCTGGTGGAATCACTCCTCGCGAAGTTGCAGGTGAAGTCCGACGATTTCTGGTCGTGGCACTGGACGCTCAACTCGAAGCGCAACCAGGCGTCACAGCCATTGCTTGGAGAGCAGCGCACCACTGATCTGGCGATCAATGTCATCCTGCCCTGGTTCCACGCGCGGGCATCGGCTGCGAACGATGAACGCCTCCGTGGAGAAGCAAAAAGTCGTTACTTCGCATGGCCGAAAGGGGAGGACAACGCCGTGCTCAAGCTGGCTCGCACACGGCTTTTCGGAGGCGCAAATGTGAAGGGGATCCGGACAGCAGCGGCGCAACAAGGCGTCTTGCAAATCGTGCGCGATTTCTGCCAGAACTCGAACCCGCTCTGTGACAATTGTCCTTTTCCTGATTTGGTGAAGACTGCGGAGCACCAGCGCTGATGGTTGCTGTTGTGGTGCGCTGTCGTGTTTCGTGCTCATATCCCTCTTCACACTACAACGACACTTCGTGGAATTGACCACGGATAGCACGGATGACACGGATGATAGGGTCGTAGTTTTCTGCTCTTCCGTGAGAATCCGGGCTATCCGTGGTTGAGCCTTCGGACGAAATGTCGCTGTAGTGTTCAACGAGTTCTTCCTCCCGCACTTAAAAACTCGTTCAACTCATGACCATGAAAAGTCAGAATTTGATTGGGCACGTCGCCAGTCCCGTCTATCATGGCCGCCAATCTATGAACTCATTTCAGAAAGGTTCCAAGCCGCTCTGCTCATTCATCGTGGGCATGTTGATCCTTCCAGGTTTTCTCCATGCCGCGGATGCTGCAGCCACCGGGATCAAGCCGGTCGCCAAGGATGGTCGCGCGCTGAATTTGGATTTTGAGGAGGGCAGCTTGCGTGACTGGACCGCAACCGGCACGACCTTCGCCGGGCAGCCGATCAGGGGCGACACCGTGGCCGTCCGCAGAGGCGATATGAAGAGCGGGCACCATGGTCAATTCTGGATCGGCGGCTACGAAAAGGAGGGAGACAACCCGCAGGGCACGCTGACTTCGGCCTCGTTCAAAGTCATGCAGCCCTGGTGCAGCTTTCTCTTCGCGGGCGGCAATGGACCAAGCACGCGCATCGAACTCGTCCGCGCTGATACGCAGAAGGTCTTCTTCAAACTATCCGGTGCGCAAAGTGAAACCCTTCGTCCCGTTGTCGTGAACCTTGAAGATCATCGCGACAAGGAAATCTTCATCCGCCTGCTGGACGAGGAGAGCGGCGCCTGGGGGCATTTGAATTTCGACAACTTTGTCTTTCACGCCGCCAAGCCCGCCTTCTCCAATGCCCTTGACCCGGCCAAAACCTCGGACGCCCCTCCTCCTGCCGATGTCGTCAAGTTCGCCGGCCTCTCACCCGAGGACGCGGCAAAGGAGGCAACGTTGCCGCCCGGTTTCAAAATGCATCTTTTTGCCGGAGAACCCGACGTGGTTCAACCCATCGCGTTTACGCTCGATGAGCGTGGACGACTGTGGGTCGCCGAAGGAATGACGTATCCCCGTCGGCGAGGTCAATTGCCTGCGGACAATCGTCCCGCCGGAGAAGACCGCCAGAAACCAACATCCGAGCAATTGAAAGATATTTACGGCGGCTCAGATCGCATCCTTGTTTTTGAAGATACCAATGGTGATCACAAGTTCGACAAACGCACGGTCTTTGCCGAGGGACTGAACCTTGTCAGTGGCATCGAGTACGGCTTCGGTGGACTTTGGGTGGGTGCGGCGCCGTACCTGTTATTCATTCCTGTTGCGGACGGTGATACACCGAAGCCAGCAGGCGACCCTAAGATTCTCCTCGATGGCTGGGACTACAAAGCTGACACACATGAAACGCTAAACACGTTCATCTGGGGACCGGATGGATGGCTCTACGGATGCCACGGTGTGTTTTGTCCGTCGTTCGTTGGCAAACCCGGCACGCCCGCCCAGGATCGTCAGCGCATGGATGCCGGTGTGTGGCGTTACCATCCCACCAAACACGAATTCGAGGTGTTCGCCGAAGGCACGAGCAATCCTTGGGGAGTCGATTTCGACGAGCATGGACAGTGCATCATTGAGGCCTGTGTCATTCCGCACTTCTGGCACATGATTCAAGGCGGTCGATACGAACGGCAGGGCGGACAACATTTCAACATCAACCTCGCCGAGACACGCGCCCACGAGAAGTATCATGCGGACTCCCGTCAACGGCACATCAACCCGTTCATCTACGAGGACATCAAGACGCACGGCGACCATGTCCATTACGCTGGTGATCGAGGCCCACACGCCGCGAATGGACGCAGTGACACCGCGGGGGGCGGCCACGCGCATGCCGGATTGATGATGTACCTCGGTGATAGCTGGCCGGCGGAGTACCGGAACAAGGCGTTCATGAATAACATTCACGGCCAGCGCCTGAACACGGACATCCTCGAACGCAAGCGCTCCGGATACGTGGGCAAACATGGGCCTGATTTTGTGAACTTCAATGACACGTGGTCGCAGGTGTTGAACATGCGCTATGACCAGGATGGATCGGTCTATCTCATCGACTGGTACGACAAGAACCAATGCCATCACAATCGCGAGGACGGCCATGACCGTGTCAACGGCCGCATCTTCAAGATCGTCCATAAGAACCAGCCCGTGACGAAGGTGGATCTCGGAAAGAAGAGTGATGAAGAGCTGCTTGCGCTGGCCGTGTCGAAGAACGAATGGATGAGCAGAATGGCGCGGAGGCTCCTGCGTGAGCGAGCGGCGGCGCTCTTAGCCGCGTTTGAACGAGACCGCCAACAGAGCCAGAAAGTTCAGGCGTTTCACGGGTTGTTTGCGGAAAAGCTGATGGCAAAAATCCAAGGCAGCCACGACAGCGCAACAAAAGTCCGGGCTATCTGGACGCTCCATGTTCTGGATGCCGTCGGAAGCCTCGCCAACGTTGGAAGATTTCTCCGCAATGATGACGCAATCGTCCGCTCGTGGGTTATTCAATGCGTGTCCGAGGAGCTCCCAAGCCGGTTCAACGGTTTGCCAGGCCCTGATGGAAAAGTCGAAAACGACAGTGCCTACTGGGAAAGACTGCGCAAAGCATTCTCAGAAATGGCTCGCAACGACACCTCCCCGGTCGTGCGGCTTTCATTGGCTTCCGCCCTGCAACGGATGCGTCCGGAACATCGGTGGGAAATTATAACCGCGCTGATCTCCCACGCCGAGGACGCCACTGATCACAACCTCCCGCTCATGTATTGGTACGCTCTCGAACCATGCATTGAAGCCGACCCTGACCGGGCGGTTGCGCTGCTGAAAGAGTGCAGGATTCCAAAGATCCGTGAGTTCATCGCCCGGCGATTGACGACGATGAGCCTGGCTCAGAAGTAGAGTTCGACGACGCCCAGACATTTCTCATCATGAAACAAACATTTATCCTTTTGGTTGCCGCGCTTGGCATGCTTCACCTGAGCCCCGCGGGGCTTCACGCGGCGGATGCTCTACCGTCGCTCACTCAGGTTCTTTCAGCTTCAGACGACACTCAATTCCAGCTCGACATCCTGCGCGGGATTTCAGCTTCGCTGAAGGGGCGGCGCCAGGTCGCGATGCCGGCGGGGTGGGATGCCGTGGAGTCGAAGCTGGCGACCAGCGCGAACTCCGAAGTGCGGGCGATCGCGCAATCCATTTCGCTCACGTTCGGCAGCGAGAAGGCACTGACAGCGCTGCGCTCGACGGTCAAAGACTCTTCGGCCGAACTGGCCACCCGATTGACAGCAATTGAATCGTTGCTCGCCGTGAAAGACTCCTCGCTTGCTCCGACCCTTCAGGCATTGCTCAAGGATGCAGGTCTGCGCGGCGCGGCGTTGCGCGGCCTGGCGGCTTACGATGATGCGGCAACTGCGGCGGCCATTCTTGGCGAGTACGCGACGATGGCCGGCTCCGAGCGGCGGGACGCGCTCACAACTTTGTGCTCACGCACCGTTTATGCGCGGCAGTTGCTCGCGTCGATTGAGAAGGGCGCGGTGTCCGTCAAGGATTTGCCCGCGGACTTGATCCGACAGTTGCGCAATCTCAAGGACGCGGAAGTTGAGAGGCTGTTAACGAAGGTCTATGGGGCATTCCGCGACAGCAGCGCCGACAAGGTGGCTGAAGTCGAAAAGTACAAGCGTATTTATCGCGCCGGTGGATCACAGCCGGGCGACGGCATCCGCGGACGCGTTGTCTTCGTCCGGACCTGCCAGCAGTGCCATACACTCTTCGGAACAGGCGGAGCCGTCGGACCCGACATCACAGGATCCAACCGGAGCGACCTTGATTACATCCTGCAAAACATTGTGGACCCCAACGCGGTCATTCCAAATGAATACCGCACTTCATCGATCGAGACGAAGGACGGACGAAGCATCAGCGGATTGATCAAGAAGCAGGATGGCAATTCCCTGACCGTGGCGACCGCGACGGAGACACTGGTGCTCCCCAGGGCTGACGTTGCTTCGACCGGCGAGAGCGAACTTTCAATGATGCCGGAAGGGTTGCTCGCGCAGCTTACGGACCAGGAAGTGCGCGACTTGATCTACTATCTGAGCCGCCCAGGGCAGGTGCCGTTGATGGCGACTCCAGACACGGTGAGTCTGTTTTTCAACACCAAGGATCTGAGCGGTTGGGATGGCAACGAAGAGCTTTGGAAGGTGGACAATGGAGAGATCGTGGGACGCTCCAGCACTGGATTGAAGAAAAACGAGTTTCTCAAGAGCCAGATGGTCCTGGGCGACTTTCGGCTCACGTGCAAAGTGAAACTCACGCCAAACAATGAGAACAGCGGCATTCAGTTCCGCAGCGAGCCACTGCCGGACGGGGAAGTGCGAGGTTACCAGGCGGACATGGGTGCCGGCTGGTGGGGGAAACTTTACGAAGAACACGGACGCGCCACGCTCTGGGAAAAGTCGGGGGAGGAGCACGTTCGGAAAGACGACTGGAACAGCTACGAGATTCTGGCGGTTGGCAGCAAGGTCCGCACATTCATCAACGGGAAGCCTTGCGTGGACTTGGATGACCCGAAAGGGGCGGCAGCAGGCATCGTCGCGCTTCAACTCCATTCAGGCGGACCATTGGAAGTTCGATTCAAGGATTTCCAAATCGAACTGAATCCAAAGCCGACGGCAGGCAGTCGGCAGTGAATCCGAATCCTGGCCCCACTCTCGCCACAAATTCTCGTGAAACGTGCGGCACATCGCACAGCTTGTGAGTGAGCGACGGCGCTAACGATTGTGGCTTCTGCTCCTCGTTCGTCAGGGTATCACAGCCCCAGCTTCTTGAACCGGTTGTTCACTTCCTTGAAGTGGAAGTCGAGCGAACAGAGCGCTTCCAGTTCGCCCTTCTTGAAGTGCTTGGCCACGTCGGGTTCAGCTTTGAGCACTTCTACGAAGTCCGCGTCGTCGCGGCCGGCGTGTTTGACTTCCCAGGTTTTCATGGCGGCGTCCTGACAGAGTTTGTAGGCGGCTTCACGGGTGAGGCCTTTCTTGATGAGCGCGAGCAGCACGGTCTGGCTGTTCCACATGCCGAGCGAGAGGCTGAGGTTCTTCTTCATGTTCGCGGGATAGACGACGATGCCGTCCATCAGGCGCGTGAGCAGGCCGAACATGTAATCGAGCAGCGTGCAGCTATCGGGGAAGATGATGCGCTCGACGCTGCTGTGGCTGATGTCGCGCTCGTGCCAGAGGGCGACGTTTTCCAGCGACGCCATCGCGTTGCCGCGCAACACGCGCGCGAGGCCGGTGAGGCGTTCCCAGGTGATGGGATTGCGCTTGTGCGGCATGGCGCTGCTGCCTTTCTGGCCCTTGGTGAACGGCTCTTCGGCTTCGAGCACTTCGGTGCGTTGCAGGTGACGGAACTCCACGGCCCAACGTTCGATGCTCGCACCGACGAGGGCCATCGCGAGTTGGAATTCGGCGTGGATGTCGCGCTGCACAACTTGCGTGGCAATGGGCGCGGGTTGAATGCCGAGTTTCTTGCAGACGTAAGCCTCCACGCGCGGTGACAAGTGCGCGCTCGTGCCGACGGCGCCGGAAATCTTGCCGACGGCAACGACATCGCGAACGGATTCCAAGCGGCGCAGCGCACGGGTGAATTCATCGTGCATCAACGCGAGCTTGAGGCCGAAGGTCGTGGGTTCGCCGTGGATGCCGTGACTGCGGCCCATGCAGGGCGTGAACTTGTGTTCCTTCGCGCGCTGGGCAATGACGGGCAGCACTGCTTTCACGTCGGCGATAAGGATGTCCGCGCTCTGCATCATCTGCACGGCGTAACAGGTGTCGCCCACGTCGCTACTGGTGAGGCCGAAGTGAAACCATCGGCTGGCCTGATCGTTGATGGCCTCGGCGACGGCGGTGGTGAAGCCGATCACATCGTGGTTGAGAACTTTTTCCAATTCACGCTGGCGGGCGACCAGACCGGGCAGGTCGGCGAACCATTTGTCGCAACCGGCTTTGATCTTCTTGAAATCCCTGGCGGGGACGACGCCTTCCTTTACGAGGGCTTCACTGGCGAGGAGTTCGATCTGCAACCAGATCTTGAGTTTGTTTTCGTCGGTCCAGATGGCCCGCATTTCGGGGCGCGAGTAACGCGTAATCATGTGGAAATGAATCTAGGAAGGGACAGGGATGTTGAGAAGGAAAAGGTGATGAGCAAATCGTGAGAAGTAACGCGTAAGATGTGAAAATGAGAAGGCTCAACTGATCCGCACGCGTTACGGCCTACTCGTTGGTCCCGCACTCTTCACCGCTTTGCCATCTTTGCGCGAGCCGCTTCCAGGATTTCGCGTTCGCGTTCGGTGAGGCTGTGAATGCCATGCGCGGCGATCTTGTCGAGAATCGGGTCCACTTCACGGGCTACAAAATCGTCACTCACAAACGGCTTGATGCTGGTGGCTGGTTTGGAGTTTGTGCGCGGTCTTTCCTTGACGGGTGAACGCACGACTGAGATGCGCGGACGACGGCCCAGCCGGGAAAAAAATTCCATCCAGGGCAACGGCTGAAAATCCTGGTGCCAGTTTAGTTTCACAAATGCCAGGCCGGCCAACAATCCGCCCAGATGGGCCGCATGAGCGACACCACCGCCCCGGCTCGATGGGACGAGCGTGAAGAACAGTTCGATTGCGCCAGTGATCCAGAGAAGGACGTCGGCGCGCACGGGAAGGATGAAGTTCAGGCGGATCTCCGACCCGGGAAGCAGCAGGCAGAAGATGGCGAAGACACCTGACACTCCGGCTGATGCGCCATACACGACCAAGCCGAAATGGGCGGGAAACGCCACCATCAACGAGGCCTGAAGAAGGCCCCCAAGGATGCCGCTGCCAAAGTAAGCCAGTAAGAATCGTTGTGCTCCGAGCACGCTTTCAACAAAGCGCCCGAAGAACCAGATTCCGAGTAGGTTGAAAAGAAGATGAAGAATGTGACCGTGGAGAAATTGAAAGGTCAGGAACTGCCAGACGAATCCGTGCCGGATCGCCTCTGGCGTGAGCGCCAGCAGATTCATCACCCGGCTCTTGAGGTAAACATCGTTGAAACATTGAAGGACGAAAACTCCGATGAGCGTCCCCATCAATATCGTGCAGATGGAGGCGGTGCCAAACCGGTTCCGGGGCTCTTGCATGTAGGATCGATCACCAAGCATTGTGGCGGAAGCTAGTTCGAGCGTGTTGACATTTCAACGGGCATTTCTGAATGAGCTCAGTCGTGTTGGATTCCTTCCGAGACACTTCATGCGCCACTCAGTTTCGCCAGCTCTACACGCAGCAACTTCACAAGCGGCTGAAGTGTCGCCTGGCTGAAGTCGAACTTGCAGCCCGCCGCCTCGAAGAGTTCGGGCAACGGCCGCGAACCTCCGAGCGCCAGTCCCTTCTGATAGGCGCGCAGGGCGCCGGCGCGGTCGCGACGCGAGTTGGCCCACACCTGAAGAGCCCCTAGCTGCGCGATGCCGTATTCGACGTAGTAAAAAGGATGAAGGAAAATATGAAGCTGCCGGTGCCAGAGATTACTCCGCGCCTCCCCGTAACCGCTCCAGTCCACGTCGCCTCCGAAGCGGTCCATCAACTCGATCCAGGCCGCCTGGCATTCGCTCCTGGAATGGCCCGGATGGGTGTAAATCCAGTGTTGAAACGCATCGACCGTGGCAATCCATGGAAAGATTTCGATGATTCCCTCCAGGTGATCGCGCCGAGCCCGGCACGCGTCCGTCGCCGGGTAGAAGCTCTCGATATGTTCATTACCGAGCAGTTCCATGCTCATCGAGGCGACTTCGCAGAATTCAATCGGAGCGCCGCGATAAGCGTAGAGATCCTCCGGGCGGGTCGCCAGAGCGTGGAAGGCGTGCCCCGCTTCGTGAAGCAGAGTCTCCACATCACGCTGCTGCCCCACCGCGTTCATGAAGATGAATGGCAGCCGCGATTCCGCGAGAGTCGCCTGGTAGCCGCCTGGCGCCTTGCCCTTGCGATTGGCGAGGTCCAGCAATTTCAAGGTTTGCATCGTTCCAAAACCTTCCGCGAGTGAGGCGTCGATCTTGTCGAAGATCGCCTGGGTTCTCTTCAGCAGATCCTCGACGGCCTCGAACGGCCGGAGCGGTGGCCGGTTTAAGACATCGACCGCAAGATCCCAGGGCCGAAGCGAATCCAACCCCAGTTGCTGCTTCCGTTCAGCCTGCAACTCACGGAGCGCGGGCATGATCTCCCGCTCGATGGCAGTGTGAAAATTCACGCAATCGTCCGGCGTGTAATCAAACCGCCCACGGGACCGAAACGCGTAATCGCGGTAGTTCGTATAGCCTGCATTGCGTGCGATCTGCTCCCGCAGCTTCAGTTGGTGGGCGAAAATCTCCTCGAACTTCTCGGCCTCCTGCAGGCGGCGCCTGGCCACGAGCTCCCATGCTTCCTGCCGTAACGCGCGCTCAGGCTCCTCCAGATAACGCCCCATCTGCGCCAGGGTTTTTTCCTCACCTCGGAATTGAACCGTCAGGGAGCCGCTCAATTTCTGGTACTGCTGGCCGAGCCTCGCTTCCTCTGTTTCGAGCGGGACGTTCTCCTCGCGATAAAGCTCCAGGTGCAGAGCTGTGCTCCGGTCGAGGACTTCGTAGCGCGCCCGATCCAATTGCGAGCGCAATGGATGCTGTAAGAAAATCTCTGAGAGTTTGAACTGGCGCGGCTTCAGGCGCGGCTCGATCTCCTCGAGGAATTGCAGATATGCCTTTTCTGCGCCGGCATCGTCCGTGTGGCACGTCATGGCGATGTAACGCCTGGAACTTTCCTCGTCGAGGACCGCGCTCAATTCGCTTCCATCGAGAAGCCATCGCTCAAATTCTGTGACGGATTGGCAGGCAGCGGCGGCGGTTTCCAGTTGATCAAACAGAGGCGCGATCTGATCCCAGACGCCAGGGTCAATGGTGGCGGGCACAAAACGGCGCTCCCTGAATACGGGAAGTTTTTCAAATGGCAGCAAATTCATCATCCAAAGCATGGCGGCACGATGGGTGCGGCAAAAGCGAAAAAACATGGTCGAATGTTTGACAGAGACATGGTTGGACCGTTCATCACTCTCTCAACTCGCGCACCATGCTTTTTTCTTGCCTCGCCAAAGGGAAGCACGCGTCTAGTACTCCGTCAGTCGTGAGTTGATGGGTCAAACAAATTGAGCTTGTACTTTGGATAAGCGTGTCTAATTGGAGTAGATGCCAATTAAGTATCGCATCCGTTTGTCACCGCCAGAACGCGAACAACTCATGAACATC
>SXMN01000242.1 GCA_005777315.1 Verrucomicrobiales bacterium | reverse complement strand
GGTGGTTCGCCCGGCGAGCAGCGTGGCCATTGATGCCTGGATGAGCTGCTCGCTCTCGGTGTCCAGATTGCTCGTGGCTTCGTCGAGGATGAGAATCTGCGGTGACGCCAGGATCGCCCGGGCGATGGCCAGCCGCTGTTGCTGGCCGCCGGAGAGCTTGACGCCTCGTTCGCCGATGAACGTCTCGTACTGTCCGGGAAGTTTGACGATGAACTCATGGGCATTCGCGCGGCGCGCGGCGTCTTCGACTTCGGCAAAGGTCGCATCGTGGCGGCCATACGCGATGTTGTCCCGCACCGAGCCGTCAAACAGGAAGACATCCTGCTGGACCAGGGCCAGCAATTCTCGATAGGTGCTTAATCGAAAGTCCCGGATGTCAGAGCCATTGAGCAAAATGCGTCCGCGAGTGGGATCATGGAATCGTGCCACGAGGTCGGTCACCGTCGTTTTGCCAGCGCCGCTGCGGCCCACCAGGGCGATCACCGATCCACCGGGAACGACGACGTTGAAGTCGCGGACCACAGGCTGGCCTTGGCGATATTCGAAATCAACGTTCTCAAACCGGATCTCGCTAACTTCCTTCGGCGCATCGCAGGCGTCCGGCTTGTCCGGTTTGTCTTCCGGCATTGCGAGCACTTCGAACACACGCTCCATGGCGGCGAGGGAGCGCTGAAGTTCGGAGAAGGAATTTACGATGTTCCACACCGGGTTCAGCAGCAGAAACGTGTACCACTGGAATGCCATGATGTCCCCGATCGAAGCGCCACCGGTGATGTTCAAGTAGCCGCCGTACCAGACGATCACCACGTTGACGGCTCCCAACAGCAGCCCCCATGACGTCCAGAGAATCGTCTCGCGCCGATGGGCGAACATCTCCTTGCGCAGCACGGTGTGCCTTCCGAGCATGTAGTCGAGCAGTTCGCGCATTTCACGGCCGAACGCCCTGACGACTCGAATGCCTGAAAATGTTTCACCCACCCGGCCGTCGATGAGTTCCACGTCTTTGCGCATGACGCGGTAGATGGGCCTGATCCGCCGCGAAAAGGCGAAGCTCATCAACGTCACGCCTGGAATGATCGCGAGCGCCATTAACGCCAGCCGCCAGTTCAATGTCAGGAGCACAACCACGGCGATGATCAGACGGATGACCGAGATGGCAGGGGACACAATTGCCATCTGCAAAAGCCCTGTCGTGGTATCCACGTCCCCGGTCAGCCGCGACAAGATGCCGCCGGTCTTCATATCCCAAAGCTTTGGCAACGGCAGGCGCAGGAACCGGTCGAACAATGAGCGACGCAACGAGAGCATCACCCGGACATTCACCAGCCGCTGGCGATAATCCTTCACAACACCGATCAACTTGGAGAGGACAACCACGCCGACGAACAGTCCTCCCGCGAGATGAAGCTGGCTCAGCCGGGATGCCGGATCCAACCCGGCGTTCAGCAGCACGCGATCGATGATGAACCGCATGAAGAGCGGCTCGGCCATTTCAAGTCCCGCAGCCAGCAGGGCGAGAACAAAGAGAGTGCCGACCGAGAAACGGTGCGGCCAAAGCCAGCGCAGATACTCGCGCAGATACTCGCGCCGTTTGCCGCGTTTCAGGCTTTTGGATTCCGGATCAGCCGGCTTCTCGTCAGACCTTGAAGGGTCGTTGAGTTTTTTCTGGTCTTCGCTGGCTTCCGCCACCTCATCAAGCCGCCGCTGCTTATAGTCCTGGACGAAACCACGATAACGCTGTCGCGAGGAGCGAGCATGGCTCGCGTTCGGAGTGATGATTTTCGTCGGTCCGGGGCGGGTTTCGTTTTGCTTTGGCTCGTCGCTCATGGTTCCGACGCGGACTGGTCTTACATTTTTGAAAAGCAGTCCATCAATCGTGGTTGGGAGAATATGGATTCAAATCCAATCTGGAAGTCTGCTTATTCGGATCATCAAGGGTGGACGATGTGCGCGATCTTTTGAGACCCCATGCACGGTCTCCTCAGTAGTGCATTCGCAGTAGATGGAAACGTTGCGTATCTGGCGGCGGAATAGCGAAGAATGATTTGGTTTTCTGGCTTGCCGATGTCGCGAGCGTTCCTACTCTCCATCCTCGAAATCAAGTTGGATTCATGCCCACACGCACGCTGGTTTTCGATGCACTAACAATCATTGTCCCACGCTCGCCCAAGACTCGTATGAACCGTTCCATCTCATTTTGCTCTCGCCTGGCGCTCATCGTCTCGTTTGCTGTTGGTCTGTTGTTTGCCAGTGGAAGTCTTTTCGCCGCCGATCCACCGGCTGATGCGAAATCACCCGCCGTAACCGCTGCTGCTCCGGAGAAGGATGCGTCATCTGAGGCGGATGTCGAACCGCCGACACGGAAGCTGTTGTTCCGTGCCATCGATGCCGGAACGGAGAAGCCCATTGCCGGAATGCGATTGAACGTCTCGGTGATGTTCGAACGAGCGCGAATGACGCCGGGGCCCTTTTTCACGGATGAAGAGGGCAGGGCGACGGTCGAGTACATCGAAGGCGCAAGCTATCTCCACATCCGGACGGTTCATGACTCTTACCCGCCTAAGTATCTCTCCTGGGAGAAGGCCCGCAACGATGTGATTCCCGTCGAGTACGCCTACAAAGTTGAAGCGGGGGAGCAAGCAGGCGGGATTGTTGAGAATGAAAAGGGAGAAGCCATCGCCGACCTGGAGCTGACCATCGCCGTGCAGGATGACTCCGCACGCGACAATACGGACCGGTTCGACAGGCGAGGTCACACGGAACGGACCAACAATGAAGGCAAATGGAGCTGCGCACACATTCCAAAGGGGGCCAATGGTAAATTTTCCATCTCTGTGAATCATCCCGATTACATTGCAACCACGTTCGTGACGGACGCGCCGGGTAACAAATTTTCCGGCGACCGCGTCTCCATCGCAGACCTGCGTGCATCCAAAGTCCGGCTGGTGATGAAGGAGGGAATTCTTGTCACCGGATTGGTGATAGATCCGGAAGACAAGGGTGTCGCAGGTGCCCGGGTAATGCTGGGCCAGCGCTGGGGGAATCGCCCGATTCCTCCCCAGGACACCGATCTGGATGGACGGTTCACCTTTGAGCATTGTGCGCCCGGTGAGATGCCACTGACCATCACGAGCGACGGTTTTGCGCCCTCCAGCCAGACGATCAAGATCACTCCCGGCATGAAGGAATTGGAAGTCAAGGTGGCCAGGGGAGCGATTCTCAAAGGGCGGGTGGTGGATACCAAAGGGAACGGGATTTCTGGTGCCCGGGTAAATCTGCAGAATTTTGCGAACAACCCAAACACTCAGACTGTGGAGTGGAATTCCACCACGGACGAGGAAGGCCGGTTCATCTGGAACGGTGCGCCCAAAGAGTCGGTGATGCTGGGCATTTACAAGCAGGACTTTGCCAACCTCAACGGCCAGCAGGTCACGCCTGGAGATCAGGAGCATCTCTTCACATTGCGCAAGGCTCCGCGCGTTGCCATCAAGGTGACGGATGCCGAGACCAAACAGCCCATCCCTGAATTCAAGGTAACTCCGGGTCAGCAATGGGGAGATGCGGTCAGCCAGGTCAACTGGCATTTCTGGCAAACCAAGCCAGGCCGCAATGGCGAACATGCTTTTACGTGGACCGAATCCGAGCGGCTGGCCGTCAAGATCGACGCTCCAGGTTATCTGCCGGAAATCGCGCGTCCGTCACCGAAGGAAGGTGAAGACGTAGCGCTTTCATTCGCATTGAAGAAGGGAGTGGGCCTCAGCGGTCTGGTGGTCTTCCCCGATGGCAAACCGGCAGCCGGCACGGAACTGGCAATACGGGGCGGTGGTTCCAGTTACCTGTCCTTGTCGCAGGGGCGCTTCGGCAATCACAACCAAGACTCACAGATTGTGACTGCGGATGGCAAAGGGGCTTTCTCATTCAACCCCGAGGCAGAAGCGAAGAGAATTTATGCCGTCCATGATGCCGGTTACGCGGAAGTGTCTGTTGCCAGTTTCAAAACCAACGAACCGATCAAGCTTCAGCAGTGGGGACGTGTTGAAGGCGTGCTGAAGATCGCACGCAAACCGGCGGTCAACCAATCTGTCATGCTTACTCCGGGTATGGGAATGGGGTCGGAGGCACTGCAGTACGATTTTCAGCAGTTCCAGGCAGCCACGGATTCCGATGGTCGATTCGTCATTGCTAAAGTCCCACCGGGTGAGCGCTTGCTGGTGCGGCTGGTCAAGACCGATGAGAATTCGTGGATGCACTCCATGAACACACCGGTGACGGTCAAGCCGGGCGAAACCACGACCGTGGCGATGGGTGGCACAGGGCGAAGTGTGATTGGGCGCGTGATCGCTCCGGGTGTGACGAATCAAATCGACTGGAAACGCAGCGGGTTCAGCCAGATTTCCACCAAATGGCCGCAGCCGCCGCGAAATCTCAGGACGCCCGAAGAATTCGCGAAATGGAATGAGAGCGATGAATTCAAAGCGGCAGCGGCCAAACACAGGTCGTTCCCTCTCGAGTTTGCCGAGGATGGCACTTTCCGAGCTGATGATGTTGTGCCCGGCAATTACGACCTCAACATTAATGTGATGGAGCCCAGTGAAGGTCAGAACCGTGGGATGGGGCGGCCAATGGGGAGTCTTACTCAACCTGTGGTTGTCGCCGATGTTAAAGGCGATGAACCTGTTGATCTTGGCACGCTCACGCTGCGAGTACAGCGCCAGGCGAAAGTGGGTGAAGCCGCGCCGGGGTTTGCGATGAAGGATTACGATGGCAAGGAAGTGAAGCTTGCGGACTTCAAGGGGCGCTACCTCGTCTTGCATATTTGGACGAGTGCATGGGCTGGTGCCACGACAAACGAGCTGGCCGGCTTGCGCGCTCTCGAGGAATCACACCGTAAGAGCGGAAGACTCTCCATCCTGAGCGCGAATCTCGATGAGGATGCAAAAGCTGCCAAAGAAATAACTGATGCGCGGCAGATGACGTGGTTGCACGCCATGGCGGGTGATGCCAGCAAGAGTTCATTACCGATGGATTACGGGTTGAACATGTTCCCCTCGATCTTCGTGATCGGTCCGGACGGCAAACTCCTTGCCCGCGACATCCCGGCGGAAGGTGTCAAAGCTGCGGTCGAGAAGATCCTCTCGAACCCGTCAAACGCCGACCCAGGGAAAACACAGGCAGCGAGATAGGGCAGCAACCTAAAGTGGGCAACCACATCTCAAGGCTGAGCAGCAAAAGGGAACGTGTCTGATGAGTATTCATGCGGAGCATACACAAGCGGTGGAGCGCGACTGTGCTGAAAGCCAGTCGCAGCAACGTCGCGATCTCGCCGTCGCGCCAAACCTGCTGCGGCTGGTGCTTCGCACACAACCGCGCTCCAGGCTGCCAGCCAAGTTCACCAACGGCTTGTGGATGCACGGGTAATTACCGGACTGGATGTTTTCCTCTTTCCCTCCCGGCCAGATCAGCCGAGACTCCGCAGACGATTCCTGAACGCATTCTTCAACCATGGTTGCCAACTTTGTCCCATCGATGAAAACTTGTTTCCGATTCTTGTCGTGGTCGTTCGTGTTCCTTCTCGTATCCGGTGCGAATTCACGGGCGGCATCGAGTCCTCCCGGCAGTTCGAAGTTTCAAATCCCCGCCACGGATGCCGGGCTTCCTGGCGATGGCCCGATCCGCCGCTATGACTGGTTCAAGAAGCTATGGGAACAGCGCCGGAGTCAATGGGCCGCACAGGCCGGGCAGGACCGCGGTGCGGTGGTTTTCCTCGGAGATTCCATCACTCAGGGCTGGGGTGACGACATGAGCGGGATTTTTCCCGGGATGCGGACGGCGAATCGCGGCATCAGTGGTGACACAACGCGCGGGGTTTTAATCCGCCTGGATGAGGATGTAATCTCGCTCGATCCCTCGGCTGTCGTGCTTTTGATCGGCACAAATGACCTCGAAGAAAACGCCACGCCCGAAACCGTCGCGTCCAACGTGAAACTCATCCTCGCGCGGTTGAAGCAACATAATCCTTCAATGCCCGTTGTTTTGTGCAAAGTATTTCCGAGTTCAGAAACGAAGAAACGCCCTGCCACCAAGATAAAAAGGATCAACGAGCTTTACGCTGCCGCGGTGAAAGGCGATCCAAACATCACGGTCATGGAGACATGGATACTCTTCGCGAATGAAGCGGGCGATTCGAAGAAAGAGGAATTTCCAGACTTGCTGCATCCAAACAAAGCGGGCTACGCCAAATGGAGTGCGGCGCTTCGTCCTGTTTTTGCCACGCTTCGATTCATCGAAACCGCTGCGGACGACTTTACGCCGGAGCCGGGCTTTCGTTCTTTGTTCAATGGCCGTGACCTGACGGGCTGGGGGTATCGCGTGACTCCTGAGTCGGATATCCAGTCAGCGGACCGATGGCGAAAGAGCGATCCCAACGCTCCGCCGTGGCCGGTCGTTACAACACCGGTGGACTTTGATCGCCAGACGGCAAGCGTCGATGGCCGATATGTCGTCAGGAGCGGACGACTTGTTGTAACCACTCCGCCCGAGGGGCGCAGGATTCAGCAGATCTGGACGGCTCGCGAATTTCCGAAGAACTTCATTCTCAAGCTCGAGTTTCGTGCCACGCCATTCGCGGACAGCGGCGTCTTCATTCGAGGGAAACAACTCCAATGCCGCGACTACCCCCTGGCGGGGCCTTACAAGCAGCTCAAGAATTACAAACCTCAGGATTGGAATGAAATGGTCGTCACGGTGAAAGGCGAGAGTGCCCACTGCGTGTGCAATGGCGAAGTCCTCGAAGCCGCGATGAAGGTGCCATTAACCGGTCCCATCGGGCTCGAGGGGGATCTCGGACAAATGGAGTACCGGCGCATTCGGTTGAAGGAATTGCGTTGAATTTACACGGGCGAGTTCACGACCCAATGCGCGGTCATGACCGTGGAGACATGCCACGCGATGAAGCTACCTGTGAGCTTCCCAAAGCAGCCTCAATCCTTCCAGTGTGAGAAGCGGCTCCACGGCTGTGATTTCAGGCAGTCGGGCGCCGATGAGCCTGGCGTAGCCGCCGGTCCCCACCACCGGCAGCCGTCGGGCTTTCAATTCGCGTTTGAGTTCCATCACCAGTCCCCGAATCAAACCGCGATAGCCATGAACGGCACCGATCAACATCGCTTCTTCCGTGTTCCTGCCGATCACCGCGGAGGTCTCCCTGATCTCGATGGATGGCAACAAGGCGGTCTTTTCATGCAGATAGCTGGTCATCGCTGACAGGCCCGGCGCGATGATGCCGCCGACATAATCCCCCAGCCGGTTGACAACGTCAAAGGTCACAGCGGTCCCAAAATCCACCACGACTGATGGCGCTCCAAAGTGATGTTTTACCGCAATCGCGTTCGCCAGTCGGTCCGCGCCGATGGTTTCAGGTTTCGGATAATCGATGCCTACGACGCGAATGGTTTTGAAATTCAGTTCCAGTAACACTGATCCATGCAGTGTTTCGGCCCACTTCCGGGCGGCGATTGTGGCGGACGGCACCACGCTGCATAACGAAGCGCCTTCGATCCGGGCTTTTCCAATGAAATCCCGCAACAGGCGATCCGCCTCCTGACGCTGCCAGGCACTGGTCGGCATGTTCACCTGTTTTGTCACGCGCACCGAGTTTGCAAGACCGAGGTGGGTATGCGTGTTGCCGATGTCGAGGAGGAGAATCATTGTCTGCGCATGCACATTGTCCGCGCAGATAGTATCTGGCCCAGTTGGGGAATAGAAGCGGGGAAAATCAGGATCCGCCTTCGCTCAAAAGTATCGCCGCAAGAACTTCCTCACCACCTTCAATGGTTCCTCGTCGTAGAACATCGCCCCGCCGTGCGCTGCCCCATGGACCACCTCCAATTGCACGGGAGCTCTTACCTTCTGGTAAGCCCCGAGTAGCTCCAGCGCCTGATTGACCGGCATCTGCGGATCTTGATCGCCGTGCAACAGGAGCAGCGGAGGATCTTTCTCATCCACATGGAAGACTGGACTGGCAAGCCGCGCCAGCGCGGGCACGGCGTCCGGGTGTCCGCCCAGCAAGAGATCCAGGGCAGGCACGCGCACGCTCAGACCGTGCGGGGTGGACTGCTTCAGGATCGTGGTGAGATTCGCGCCGCCGTAGAAGCTCATGATTCCCTGAACATCTGAAGATTGGGCAAGGTCGTTTCCAACCGTGCCTTCAAGCTCGGACGATCTGTTCGACACGCCAACGACCGCCGCGAGATGTCCGCCTGCCGAATCACCCGCGATCAAAATCTGCTTCACCGACAGCCGCCATTCGCCGCCATGCCCGCGAAGAAAACGAATGGCCGCCTTGATGTCATGAATCTGCGCTGGAAATTTTGCCTGTGTGGAAAGCCGGTAATCCACGCTCGCGACTGCGTAACCTTCCTCGACCAGTTTCCCCAGCGGCATGCTGGCCTTGGAGCCGGAGCGCCATGCGCCGCCGTGAACCCAGACGATCAATGGTGAGCGCGGTGATTTGCCTGGCAAATGAAGATCGAGTTTCAGCCCCGGATCGCCGGCACGGGCATATTCGATGTCCCGAATCGATCTCAACCGACTTGAATCAGCGGCAGGACCTGGCAGGAGTGAGACAAGGAAGATCGCGGCGAAAACTGCACGGGTCATGGCTTTTTAATCAAAGTGGGCGGAGCCCAATCTGAATTATTAAGATCCGCCGGTCGTTCGCTTTTGGGCGGCGTCACTCCCGCCGCCAGCATGACTTTGTGCAGCGCATCGATCGTTTCGAATGAAGGCTTGAAGTTTCCAGGACGATGGCCTTCTGCGATCATCAAAGGCGTCCTCCCATATTTGTTCTTCCGATTCCAAATCTCAATCTTCGCTCCCCTGTCGGCGAGGAACTGCACCACCTTCGGGAGATTTTTCAAGGCCGCGCCGTGCATGGGGGTTTCGCCGTTGGCATCGACTGCATTCACATCAGCGCCCAGCTTCAGGAGCAGTTCGGCTGCGGCGAGCACTTCAGGTTCTTCACCCGCAACTTCATTGGCGGCGTCCGATCCGACTCCGATGCCGCAAGCGACCATGAGGGGAGTGCAGTGGTCGGCGTTCGCCAGCAATGGATCCGCGCCCAATTCGAGCAGCAGGCGCATGTAAGGAAGGTCCGCGGTTGCGGAAGCCATGAGGAAAGGGGTGGCGCCGGCCCTGCTGAAGTGACCGGGCCCGGCCTTGCCGCTCTTCAGTCTCGCGTTCACATCCGCGTCCTTCTGCACAATCTTTCGGATGAATTGGAGACTGCTCAAATTTCCAGAGCCAAGGGGAGGTGGAGCACCCTGATCCTCGCCACGAGGCGGTTTGCGGACCCAGCTCATCATGTGAAGCGGTGTGAAACCCGAACGCTGGTCATTCGGGTCGGAGCCAGCTTCGATCAACGTCAGCGCCAGTTCGTAATGACCATTCTCAACCGCCAGGATCAACGCAGTGGTTCCCTTGCCCGGACCTTTGGCGGCAGCGCGGCGTGGCTGCATCGCTTCATTCACGTCAGCCTCCGCCTTCAGCAGAACGCGAACAACTTCGCTCCGTCCATCGCGAGCCGCAAAAAGCAACGGCGTGAATCCGGAATCGGGCAGCGGCGTGCGGAAATTCGCGCCCGCGTTGAGCAATAACTCAACCACCCCGGCATGGCCTTCCGCCGCCGCCCACATCAACGCGGTCTGCCCGCGCCGTTCCTTCGCGTCAACCTTCGCACCGCTCGCGAGCAATGCCTTCACTGGTCCCGCCTTGCCAGTGCGCGCCGCGGTCATCAGGACTGTTTCACCGCCGCGCAAAGTGGTGTTTGGGTCGGCGCCTCGAGTGAGGAGAAGTTCAACCATTGCGGTGTTCCCGTTCTGGCAGGCGAGTGAGAGGGGGGTGACACAGTAACGGTTCGTTACGTTCGCATTCGCCTTGGACGTGGCGAGAATTCTGGCGGTTTCGAGATCATCGAGGCTGGCCGCCCAGTGCAGCGCGGTCATGCCATCGGCTTGCGGCGCGTTGACGTCGGTGTGTTGTTGCTTGAGAAGCGTGCGGATGGAGGCGCGGTCGGATTTCTCGGCGGCGTCGGCAAGCCTGGAGTCAGCGGCAGCAAAAACGGTCGCGCACAACCACATCGCCGTGCCGATTGTAACCAGCCGTTTCATGCGCATCGAGAGCATCAAATCGAGAGAGGCTCGAACAACTCATCCACCTTGCCATTGCTGTCAGCAAACGAGTCGAGTTTGACACCGACCTTGTCGAGCAGCGTCAGGTGAAGATTCGCCAGCGGAACCGGCTTCTCATACTTGATGTGACGTCCGCCTTTCATTCCGATCGCGCGGCCGCCGGCGACAAGGATCGGCAGGTTCGTGTGGTCATGGATGTTCGGATTGCCGATGCCACTGCCGTAAAGAATGAGCGAATGATCGAGCAATGTCCCGTTGCCTTCTTTCGTCGCCTTCAACTTCCCGAGGAACTCCGCGAACAGCGACACGTGGAACTGATTGATCCTGGACATGCGTTCGATTTTGGCTGGATCGTTGCCGTGATGCGAAAGGGGGTGGTGCGGATCGGGAACTCCGATCTCGGGGTAGGTGCGGTTGCTGGTTTCGCGCGCAAGCTGGAATGTGATGACCCGTGTGACATCGCCTTGCAGGGCCAGCACCTGCAAATCGAACATCAAGCGCGCATGATCGGCGTAAGCGGCCGGCACGCCTACTGGCCGATCCAGATCCGGCAGCGGATTGTCCGTTGTGTCGGCTTCGGCCTTCTGAATCCGGCGTTCCACCTCGCGGACGGTATCGAGGTAGTGGCTGATTTTGGCGCGGTCGCCGGGACCGAGGTTACGTTCCAGCCGTCTGAGATCTTCATTGAACGAATCCAGCAGGCTGGCCTTTTTCCGGAGCGCAAGCCGGCGCTCGGCGCGGCTGCCGCCTTCGCCGAACAAGCTCTCGAAGACGATTCTCGGATGCGCCTCCGCCGGCAACGGCGTGGTCGGCGACGACCATGAGAGGTTGTTTTGATAGGCGCAGGCATAGCCGTTGTCGCACTGGCCCACCACTTGTAGGTGATCCATCGCAAGCTCGAGCGATGGCAATTGCGTCTCCTGGCCGATTCGCTGGGCGGCGATCTGATCAACCGTGGTTCCGAGGTAGTAGTCCGTGCTTTCCGTCAACCGTGCCTTGGCGGCGCTCAGGAAGGCTGAGTTGGACGTGGCATGGCTGCCGGGATAGGCGTTTTGCAACTCGAGATTCGTGATGGCAGTGACATGCTCCCGCACGGGCGCAAGTGAACTCAGGATGGGTGAAAGCGTATCAAGGTTGTCACCGGGCAGCGTCCACCGCGTGATGTCGCAACCCATCGGCATGAAGATGAATCCGAGGCGGCGGACGGGACTGGCAGCGGTCTTCGCCAGCGGCGTGGCGGCAGGCACCATCGCTTCGAGCAACGGCAGCGCCATAGTCGCACCCACTCCGCGCAGAAAAGTGCGTCGCGGCATGAACTTCTTCGTGATGATCATAATTTGCTCAATGGTTCAATCAGCAACCGACTTATGTTCAACGCACCTCGCTGTTCAGGCGCGGTAAACGTCCCGGCGATGCCCGATCGCCACCAGGTAAACTTCGCCACGCACCGGTTCAAATCGGTAAATCACCCGATAATCACCGACTCTCAATCTGAACCTGTCTGGATCCCGCCATCCGATAGTGCGGAAACTCGCTGCGTTTCCTTCTCGGCTGTGGCGAGGCGCATCACCTGATCTTCAATCCGTTCAAGCTTTGGAAGCATTTAATCTAGTCAGATTAAATGGGCTTTGCCAGTTCTGAGTTCCGCTGGCGCACGGGTCGATCTTTTACTGCAAAGCCCTCCTCATGACAAAAGGCGTGCTGTTGACGACTCCAATGATGATGGATGAAAAATGGAAATCATTCGCCTGTGCATCACGGACAATTTTACGCACGGCGGGCGCGTCGGACGGTTCCACGCCGCGGCCCAGCGCGAAGGTGAGCAACTTCTCCGTCAGCGTGCTGGCGAACAGATCGGGACGCTTGAGCAAGCCCGCTTCGAGTCCGGCCACGCCGGTGAACTTGTTGCCGTCCGGCAATCCGCCCGTCGCGTCGATGGGCTGGCCGTCCTCGATGGTGCGCCACCGGCCAACCGCGTCGAAGTTTTCCAGCGCGAAGCCGATGGGATCCATGAGGTTGTGGCAGCTCGCGCAGGCGGCGTTGGCGCGATGTTCGGCGAGCCGGGCACGCATCGGAAGCGAGTCGGAGACGGTGTTCTCCTTCAGGTTTGGCACGTTGGGGGGCGGGGGCGGGGGCGGAGTGCCAAGAAGATTTCCAAGAATCCAATTCCCACGAATCACCGGCGAGGTGCGCGTCGCATAGGACGTCACCGTGAGCACACTGCCCTGCCGCAGCAGGCCGCCCCGCTCACTGTCCCGGCTCAGGGCGACGCGACGGAACTGGCTGCCATAGACGTTGGGAATCCCGTAGTGTTTCGCGAGCCGCTCGTTGAGGAACGTGTAGTCCACCTTCAGCAGGTCAAGCACGCTGCGGTCTTCGTTCAGCATGGTCTCGAAGTGCAATTCGGTCTCGCGGCGGAAAGCCTGGCGCAGATTGTCGTCGAAATCCGGGAAGAGCCGGAGGTCGGGCGTGAATGATTCGAGGTTGCGCAGGTGCAGCCACTGGCCGGCGAAGTTGCTCGCGAAATTCTCCGCTCGCGCATCGCCCAGCATCCGGCGCACTTGCTTCTCGAGAACCCTAGGTTTGTGCAACTCGCCACGCTCGGCAGTCGCAAGCAATTCATCATCGGGAATGCTGCTCCAGAGAAAGAACGAGAGCCGCGAAGCCAGGGTCACGTCGCTGACCTGATATGCCGAGCCCGGTGCGATGCCGGCGGGGTCGCGCTCGATGCGGAAGAGGAACTCCGGGTTGACGAGCACCGCGCCGAGTGCTGATTCGATGCCCGCCTCGAAACCGCTTTGAGCCTTGGCGCGGCGATAGAAATCCATCGGCTTCTTCAGGTCCGTTTCAGTAACGGGACGGCGGAAGGCACGTCGAGTGAGGGTGGTGAGAATTTTCTCGGCGCATGCATCTTCCTCGGCGGGTTTCGTGGGCTTGCTCACGAAAATCCGCTGGCGACTTGGTGTATCGCCCGACCCCGTCGAGTCGTAAGGGCCATTGACCGAAATCTGGTAAATGGCCGGCGTCAGCCGCGGATGCCGGTGCATGTTGTAGCGGGCGAGGTAGGGCTGGCGCTTGCTCTCAAGAAGCGACGAAGGATTCTTCACGAACGTGACGCCGAGCTGATGAGGCCCTGCCGTCACCCGGAAGCGCGCTTTGAGGTGCGCATCAATCTTCTCGAAATCCTTGTCACCCACCCGCGGTTCCACGGTGAACTGTGCCGTTCTTTCGCGGTCCAGAAGCACCTCGACTTGATGCGGCTCACGCAAGCCTTCAACCTCTTCGTTGCGGTCCCGCGTCAGCCGGATCTGAACCTCATACTCCCCATCGCGAGGAAACGAGTGCTTCAACAACATGCCACCGCGAGTGCCGGGCGGCAGGCCCTCGACGTGTTCCTCCTGCGTGAGGTCAGGGCTGGCCCGATAGGTATCGCCACCCGGCTGGCGATACGGCGCACCAACTGCAAGACGGCTGATTTTCTCAGACGCGGAAATATAGCGGTTCAAAAGGGTGGGCGAGAGTTCACCCAGGGATACATTGTCGAAGCCATGACTTGCATCGTCCTTCGGCAGCAACGCCGCCGCGTCGATGTCCAAAGCGAGCAGATCGCGGATGGCATTTTGGTATTCGGTTCGATTGAGTCGGCGAAAGGTCTCCGTGCGACCGGGATTCGGATTCTTCGCCGCCGCTCGATCGAGCGTGGATGATAGCTTGCCAGCCAGCTCATGATAAGCCTGGTCCGTCGGTCGTTCCTTGCCGATGGGCGGCATCTGCCGGGTACGCAATTTACGAATGACTTGCTCCCATTCGTCAGGATGCTTCGTGATGTCTTCCCGACTGATGAGTTCGAGATCGAGTCCGCCCTTCTTCACATCGGCGTCGTGGCAACTTAGGCAATAGTGATGCACCATCGACTTCATCGGACCGGACACAGGACCGGTTGCATCACAGTCCAGGGCGGCGGCAGTCAGAAATAGCAACGACAACAGAAGCATTCTTCGACGAATCGAATCCGCTTCAACACGCCAACGACCTATGGGGATGGGTCGCTTCAAAGTGGAATGCAGCATGGTGTTTCAGATTGTTCTGGACAAGAACAAAGCCTGTAAAGGAGCGCGGAGAAATGCTGAAAAGCCGTTCTGGTCCTGGCAACTGTCTGATGGAACCAATCAACCGGAAACAGTGCAATTCGATGTATTTACAGGCGGGGAAAACACCTGAGCGCACCCTAACTCGGCTCTCCCTGATTCTGAACCTGATGCTTCACCAGGAGTGGAACGCTGGTCTCGTGGCGTCCGTCAATCGCGATGTCGATGGCGTACTGGCCTGGCTGATCAAATTTGAGTTGCTGGATGTTGATGATGAAATTCCGCACCAGAAAATTCAGATCAGCCGGGATCAGCACGTCCACGGGGATATCAATGCTGGGCATGACCAGCTTCCCGTCCTCGTTCACGAAATTCATCTTCAACTTGTGCGATCCTTCCTCGATCTTGTTGAAAGTAATTCGCAGCGCGATCGAGCACTGTGGATGGAACGCTGGAAGCTGCCGCGTAATGATGGTGTCAAAAGTCCCAAGGATGTTCAGCTTGCCGCCGTAGTCGGTGGCCGCGTCACACAAGACTGCTATCTGAATGTTCATCGTGTCTGTTTCTGACTTCGGAAACTTCTTAACGTCCCGATTGTATCGAGCGTTGTGCGACGGTAGTCGCGTATCGGTGGGAATGCAACGGATTGAATTTTGCGCGGGTGTCGCAGTCGTGATTTTGCTCCCGGCCGGACATCCACTCGTATCCATTCTTTGACCTTGTGTTTGAAAGGTTGGTTTCTAGCCTCGCAGCAACAGTCATCGTTCATGAGCGCACGGAAATTTCTTATCATCTTGTTTGGGAGCGGCGTCCTGTCCTTTGCCATCGAATTGGGCGGTGCCGATTCTATTGTTCAACCATCACAGGAAACCAACGCGGTAGTTGTCGCCTCGCCCGAGGCCATGAAGGCGGCTGCCGAAGCCGCGGTGGCCCACGGCATCGAGAGTTTGCGTCAGGCGAACGACACTGCTGCCCGCCAAAACTCGGAACTGCTTGTCGCGCGCCTTGCCCAGATTGAGCAAAGTCTCGTGGCGCAGCATGAGAAGGAGACCCGCATGTTGCAGGATTCAAACCGAACCACCTTGATGGTTGTTGTCGGGTTGGTGGTGGTTGGGCTGCTTGGCATGTCCTGGGCGGGTTTCCTCATGTTTCGAAGCGTCAACCGGCTTGTGGAAATCGCTTACGCACCGGCCTCCCGTCAACTGCAAGCGCCCCAGGGCAATTCCCTCCTCACCCGGGCACAGGAAATCGCGCTTCCTTCCGAGGTCACCGTAGAACCGGCGACGGGACGCGTCCTGGAAGTGTTGGATCAACTTCAAAAGCGAATCGAAGACATGGAGTCGGTGGCTAGGGCGCCGCTTCCGCCACCTCGCTCACAAACCGAAATCTCCGTTCAAGCGTCATCGGGAACGACCACCACGGACAGTGCCCACGCGGCGGCTCCGGAGCTCAGAAAGCCCGTCGAGTCTGAAGAAATCCAACACCTGATCGCGAAGGGGGCGGCGCTGCTGAGTCAGGATCGGTTTGCCGATGCGCTTGTGTGTTTTGATCAGGCGGTGGAGTTGGATCCGATGAGCGCCGATGCCCATCTGAAGCGCGGGTCTGCCCTGGAGAAGTTGAATCGCATCGAGGAATCGGTCGCCGAATATGACCGGGCCATCGCGGTCGAACCATCTCTCACGACGGCTTATTTGTGCAAGGGAAGCGCTCTCAACCAGCTGGCCCGTTACGAAGATGCCGTCCGTTGTTATGAGGACGCCTTGCGAACCGGAAAGAACGCTACTTGCGCCACTCAGTAGTCACCCGGGGTGGATACGGTTCGTTCCATTGCCATTGTGTTCCTTGG
This sequence comes from Verrucomicrobiales bacterium, assembly GCA_005777315.1. Classification (GTDB taxonomy): domain Bacteria; phylum Verrucomicrobiota; class Verrucomicrobiia; order Limisphaerales; family F1-12-MAGs170; genus F1-120-MAGs170. The sequence goes on along the minus strand of SXMN01000242.1, from coordinate 14,974 downwards.
CTCCTTCGAGATCGTGTTCCAGCTCCATGATCCTCTTCTCGTAGGCATCGAGCCGTGATTGAATCTTTGGTTGGAGCTGCGCGAGGCGCTGTTCCAGTTCGGCGACGTGAGCCGCCGTGGAGTTTTGCGTGACGACCAGATGGTTGCGCTGCCACAGGAGCCGCTTTACGAAATTATCCGACATCAGCCTGGCGATGTAGGGAAGCAAGCCGGATTTGACCACTGCTGTGGCTTCGTCAGCGCGTGTTTCTGCGGTTCTGATTCGTGATTCCATGCTCCCGGCCGTACCAGAGCCGTTTTGGGGAACGGGCAGGCCCAATTCCACTGGAAGGACCACGCGCCGTCGGAGCATGACGAACCAGACGAATGCCAGCCCCAAGATCGCAATTCCTGAAATCAGGATCACCAGACGCTGTTTTCCCATCGGGAAAGCTCCGGCAGCCTGATCCTCGTCGGCGAGCACGGGCTTGGGCTCCACATCAAGTTCACAGGTCACGGGAAAGTGATCCGATGCCCTGGCTGATGCAATCATTGGCGGGCGGATGAACCGGGCGTTCCGCGCGAACACATAATCAAAGGTGGCGTCCGGGTAGCGACCGCGGCCGCTTGATGTAATACGGGCGGAGAACGGCGTTCCCTCGAAGCCGTTGGTGAACCCCGCCTGGTGGAACATCCGCAGGGTGGCCTCGCTGACGAAGGCTGGAGCGTCCATCGAGGTGTTGAAATTGCCCCCGACAATCAGCGCATCGGGAGCATCGGCGGGGCTGCGCAGGAATGATCCCACTTCAGAAAGCACCTCGCGCGCGGACAATTCCCGTTTCAAAATATTGAGCTGCTGTTCCCGTTCAAAGTGGCCCTGGATGAGGTTGTTCTTGAAGTGAACTCCAAAGAAACCAACCGACGCGGCTCCGACGCGCATCGAGGCGAAAATATAACCGCCCGGAGGCTTCACCCAGCCGGTGGTGGGCCATTCCTGCATCCAGGAAGTTTCGAGAGGGAACCGTCCAATCATGGCGATCTGGCGACGGCTCGTCTCGCCGGATGGGTCATTGAAACTGGAGCAGACCAACACCCGGTAAGGTTCCCCTCCAAGCGCCTGCACCAGCCGTTCGCAACTTTCCCAGTCACGAACCTCCTGAAGGATGATCACATCCGGGGTCAATTCCTTGAGCGAAGCCGCGACTTCGCCAATCAGCCGGGCTTCCAGCTCAGGCCCTCGCGAGTCCGGTGAACCGCTGGGAAACCAGTTCAAATTCCACGTGGTCACGCGAAGGCTTTCAGCGTGAACCGACGCGCCAAGCAGCGAAGCAAGAAGAACGTGGAGAATCAGCCGCCACATAATTTGCATGCGGTTCCTTCCCGGGCGTCCCCAGTACGGCCATCCCCTTTTTGAAAATAGCGGCAATCACGGTTGTGGCGCTTGCCACCCGCAGTCAGCCAGTATTTTGGCGCACCTGAAGCGGAGGCGGAATTGGTGGAAACAGCGGACGTTGACACCATGTTGGTCGGAGCGTGGGTCCGGTCGCTTAACACCCGGCGGAGCTGCTCGTTCTCCTTGCGCAGCAACTCGATATCAACCTTGAGTTGCTCGATCTTGGCTCGCATTGCGACAACATCATCCGATCCTGTTTTCGCCGGCTTGGTGGTGGCCGGAATGGCCACTGGATCAGCGCCGAATAGCCAGACGCCAAGGCTGGCACCTATGACCACGTGAACTGTCAGGGCAGCGATGATGCTAAAGGCTGATCGCTGGCAGCTTCGGGAGGGACTGCATTTGATTCCCATTGGCATGAATGAGAGAATGCTTAGATTTGGTAGAGATGCCTGTAAAGGCCCAAATCCACGGGTAGGAAATCCCGATGCCAATCCCATGTAAGCGGGCCAGGCCAGTTCCTGTGGGGACGTGCCAGACAACCCAGATGAGATGCGAAGTGAACCATGACCCCATACAGCCGATGCCAACGGCCTCTTTCAGTTTCTTACGCTTGGATTTGCGAAGGACAGTTTTGAAGAGGACAGTGTCGGCTCTGTTCATTCCGCCTGCAACACGGACGTGAGTCCGCTCGGATCTTTTCCTTTCCCGGCAGATGTTTGAGCCGACTCACGTCGGCTGCTCCAGGGTTTTGATTTGTGGAAGAACCACAGGGTGCAGGGGAGCGTCACCGTGTAAAATATGTTCGGGCCGACGGCGACCATCAGGTCCACGGCGCGGCTTTCAATGAGCTGCGGCGCAGTTCCTGTTCGGAGGAGCGGGCGTCGGAGGCGGGGTTAGCCATTACAAACCCGGCCCTGCCATTTTCATTGAGCGCGGAGTCGAAGAGTTGAATCCGGCGGTAATTGGCGTTGTCAGTGCGCGGCAGGCCGAAAGGGAAGCGGCGTGGATTTCGATGAGGGCCAATGCCGACCAAGTCTTTCAACCGCTCCTTGTCGTAGAACAACAGGAGCCAGCAGTAACTTCCAGAATCGTGACGCCTTGCCGCCGCGACCCACAGAACCCGCTTGCTCAAGGCTGACTATAGATGATGCGGCCATCAATTTCCTGAGTGCAAATCGAAGTGCGCCAGAGTAGAAACTCCTCCATGCCCATGAACGCAAAGCCATCATTATTTTCCTCCCGACTTTCTGAAACGTTGTCTCGGCGACACTTTTCCAAACTGCTCGCCACTTCCGCACTAGGCACGCTGGTGGCACCGCCTTTCCTTCGGGGACAGAATCTTAACAGCAAACTGAACATCGCCGTCATCGGCGTGGGTGGGCAGGGCGGTAGCAACCTGGGGAACGTCGGCAAAACCGAGAACATTGTCGCCGTGTGCGATGTGGCTGAGGCCGCGCTGGATTCGGCGCAGAAGAAATTTCCACAGGCGAAGCGGTTCACCGATTTTCGCAAGCTTTACAAGATCGAGAAGGAATTCGATGCCGTGGTGGTAAGCACCTGTGAGCACACCCACGCTTTCGCGACGCTGCCGGCGCTCAAGCTGGGCAAGCATGTTTATTGCGAGAAGCCGCTCACCTACAACATCTGGGAGGCGCGTGTGATCCGTGAAGCGGCAGCCAGGGCGAAGGTCGCCACGCAAATGGGCACGCAGATCCACGCGGGCGACAATTACCGGCGGGTGGTCGAGCTCGTCCAGAGCGGGGCAATCGGTCCGGTGCGCGAGGTCCATGTGTGGGTAGGGCGGGCATGGGGCTGGCAGTCACCGGAGGCGGCGACGAAGTTCAAGGACATCGTCAGCGTGCGCGAGCGTCCCGCCGAAACCTCGCCCGTGCCGAAGGGGCTCGATTGGGATCTCTGGCTGGGGCCGGCGCCGTATCGTCCGTTCAACCAGGTTTATTACCCGGGGCCGAAGTGGTATCGATGGTGGGATTTCGGGAATGGCACGATGAGCGATCTCGGTTCACATTGGAACGACCTGCCTTTTTGGGCGCTGAAACTTCAGGCTCCTCTGACCGTTGAGGCGGGCGGGCCGCCACCACATCCCGAGATTGCGCCGGCCTCGATGCATGCGATCTACGAGTACGGCGCACGGGGTGAGTTACCGCCGGTGCGACTTACATGGCATCAGGGCGAGGACAAGCCCGAGATCTGGAACGCGGGCGGTATTCCGAAATGGGACAGCGGCGTGCTCTTCATCGGCACGAATGGGCGCATGTTGCTTTCCAGCTACGACAAGCATCTGCTGCTGCCGGAGAAGGATTTTGTGGATTTCAAGCGCCCGGAGCCATTCATCCCGAAATCCATTGGTCATCACGCGGAATGGATTCACGCGTGCAAGACCGGGGCGCCGACCACCTGCAACTTCCAATATGCCGGATGGCTGACCGAGGCGAACCATCTTGGCAACGTGGCCTATCGCGCCGGGCTGAAACTGGTATGGGATTCATCCAGGATGCGGGCGACCAACACGAAGGCTGCGGACCCATTCATCCGCCGCAAATATCGCAAGGGTTGGAAACTGACTTAACAACCGGATGCATCTTGCGTGCATTTCCACTTCGCCCTGCCAATACTCCGTCCATGAAAATCTACCTGCTCACAACATTGTTGGCCGTGCTCGGCGTGACGGCTGCCCAGGCAGCGGATGCCGAGGGATTCGTGCCGTTGTTCAACGGACGTGACCTTGCCGGATGGGTGAACGCGAATTGCGCACCGGAAACCTGGAGCGTGCGCGAAGGAGTCATCCATTGCACGGGCCGGCCCACCGGCGCACTGCGGACGACGCGGCATTACGAGAATTTCATTCTGGAAGTGGAATGGCGGCATCTGAGCAGGAGTGGAAATTCCGGGGTGTTTATCTGGGGCACGCCCATTGCCGCGCCCGGGGTGCCGTTCCTGCGCGGCGTCGAGGTGCAGGTGCTTGACCACGGTTATGCCGAGGATTTCGAGAAGCAGAATGGGAAGAAATCCGACTGGTTCACCACGCATGGGGATGTGTTTCCGATTCACGGCGCAACGATGAAGCCCTTTGGCCGGCACAACGGTCAACGCAGTTTCCCATCGGAAGACCGCAGCAAGGGAACGCCCGAGTGGAATCATTACCGTATTGTATGCGACAAAGGCGTCCTCCGCCTGAGCGTGAACGGCAAGGAAGTCTCCGGAGGTGAGGAATGCAATTATCGCAAGGGTTATCTCGCGCTTGAATCTGAAGGTGCTCCCGTCGAGTTCCGCAACATTCGCATCAAGGAACTGCCTTCCAGCAATACGCCTGCGAATTTGACCGCGCCGGAAGACAACGGCCTGCGCACGATATTTACCGGGGTCGATCTGCGCGGATGGAAAACTAACGCCGCCACGGCCCGGCGCTGGAGCTCTCGCGGAGAGCGGATCAGCCTGCTCGCCGGTGAGGTGAATTCCGACGCCACTCTCTGGTCAGAGAAGGATTACGGCGATGCTGAGTTCGTCTTCGACTGCCGGCCTGCCAAACCCGCCGAGGGTAAACCCTTGCCGACTCCGACAATCGTCGTGCGTGGCATGGAGGTGAAGCTCGCCGACGCGACCGCCGGCAACTACCAGCGCTACAGCGTTACGGTGAAGGAAAACGAGATTGTCGTGAAGCGCGGTGACAAGGAAGCACAACGGCTGACGCTGCCCGCTGGATCGAAAACGCATGCACCGTTCGGCCTGCAGGACAGCGGCGCCGCGATGGAATTGATGAACCTTTACTCGAGGGAATTGTAGTCCGGGCCGCTGATGGTTTGGTGATGGTTGCTGCGGAGAAGGAGGCTACGCCGAGTTTGATTACGGTTCAAACCGCGATCCTCCATCCGTGTTCGGATGCTTGAAAGCATTGGTTCGCAACCATTGCGTGTGGCCACCGCGGAAGACCGCGTTGGAACCTCTTCGCCTTCGCGCTCTCATGCTGACCTCAATCCAAACGCTCTCGCGGGATTGCCGATCGTCAACTGCGTGATCAATGCTTCGGAGGCACCGCTTTTCCGGAGCGCGGGAAGAAAGACATCCGCGATGTAGTTGTAGTCGCGTACTTCACCGCCTTTGGCCTGGCCGACCCAATACCAACCGTTGTCATGCGATAAGAGCAGTCGCGAGGAATGCTGCTCCATCATTGCGGTGACGAGTTTCAAGTGCTCTTCAACGGGCTTCCGGCTGACGGCGTCGAACGACACCCACGCGCCGAGGCTGGCGATGCGTTTATTGAATTCGATCCCGTGTCCGTCCGAGTGTGCCACGATGAATTTCTCCGGATCGGCCCCTTGTTCAATGAAGAGTTGAGTGGCCGCGAGTCCAGCGGGCCCGCCGCCAGTGTGGCAGGTGACCGGGAGGCCGGTGCGTCGCGAGGCAAGGGCTGATGAGCGGATGAGTTTCGCATCGATCTCGGAAAGGTGCGGCGGTGTTCCTTGGGCTTCGTCCACTCCGGTCTTGATGAAGCCTGGACGCACTTTGGTGTCCTCGATGCCTTGCTCCCATTCACGGACCCAACGGTCGGAGAGCTGCGCGGCTGTTTCCGTGTAGGCGTGCTTCGGGACAAACTTGTCACCCGCGCCGCCGTAGTAGCCGGTGTTGGTCAGAATGTGCATGCCTGTCTCGCTCGCCAACGCCTTCAGCACTCGCGGATCGCGGCCGATGTAAGCCGGGGTGCAATCGACGAAGCCTGTAACGCCACGCAATTTCAATTGGCGCAAGTGAGGAAGAATAGTTTGAACAACCTCATCGACTTTCCAGCGGTGTCGGCCTGTTTGCTCGGCGCCGATGAAGTCGCACATCACATGTTCGTGGCAGAGCGTGAAACCGAGATCCTTTGCCGGCACCGGTCCGAGGACGGTCTGGACGACATTGCTCCTGCTGTGGGAACCCTGTCTCCCGACGACGCAGCCGGAGAGAATGGCCGCGGAGGCAACGCCGGATTGCTTGAGGAACTTCCGCCGCGTGAAGTGAGGCATTCGAGTGGTGTTGTTCATTTGCCGATGCAGTAAAGGTGCTTCTCGGTTCGTATGAAAAGATTCCGTTGTGAAACTGCCATCGATGCCTGGCATTTTTCATTGAGTGGGTTTCTCGCCAGGATCTTGAACTCTGGTCCGGCCGCGATCACGGTCGTATCCCCCGCTTCGGAAAGGAAGTAAATCCTCCCGTTGGCAGAGACGGGCGAGGCGCTGAAGTTTCCTCCGACACGCTCCTGGTAAACAATGTCGCCGGTGTCCGCTTTGTAGCATGTGGCAATGCCTCCATCTGTGATCGCATGGAGGTACGGCTTGAGATAAAGCAGTGAAGGCTGGGTGGGCACGCCCTTCCGCTGTTCCCAGACAATGCTGTTCGTGGCGTTCATATCGCCTTTCCTGGGCGGCTTGATCGCGCGCAAGGTGGTCTTTTCAAAGCCGGAAGAGGCGAAGATCAGTCCGTCGCCAAACGTCGGCGATGGCACCAGGCCTTCCCCCTGAGTGTAAAGAGACCAGAGGAGGCTGCCGTTCTTGAGATCAAACCCCTGGACCACGTCACCCGCAATGCTCAGGAGCTGGTTGCCGTCACGAGCTCTCATGATCAGAGGCGAGGCATGTGCTATGCGGGACAGGCCGCGTTTGCCTGTCCACACGCGTTTTCCAGTGGTGGCATCAAGCGCGGCGACAAAGGATTTATCCCACGGAATTTGCCAGCCGAGCCGCTCTTCATCGGTGACTTTTGGATAGGTGCCCGGGGTGCCGATGGGATTGCTCCAGTCGAATGGCATGATGACGTGATTGCCGTGGAGAACCGGGGAAGCGCCGAGGCCGTGCCGGCTGTAGAACTTTACCTCGCGGTTGGTCCAGGCGATGGAGCCATCGAAATTCAGCGCGGCCATGGTGCCATCGCCGAAGACGACATAGATCCGGCGGCCATCGGTTGTGGGTGTCGGTGTCGCGTAGGAATTCTTGCCCTCCTTGCGGCGTGGCTCCTGTTCGGCAACCTCCTTGTCCCAGAGAACGGCTCCGGTTCTTCGATTGAGGGCGAGGACGTGGCATTTGGTTCCGCGATCGGTGGCTGTAGTGATAAAGACACGGTCGCCCCACACGACGGGTGATGACCAGCCGTCTCCGGGAATGGCAGCCTTCCAGACAACGTTGGATTCCGCGCTCCAATTGAGCGGCAGATTCTTCTCCAGGGAGATGCCCTGGCCGGTTGGTCCCCGGAACTGCGGCCAGTTTTCACCGGAGGCGGCGAGAGTGAGACTGATGATGGCGAAGCACGTGAGAGCTGCGAGGCGGTGCGGTCTGTTGTCTGGGTTTTGAGCCGGGCGCATAAGTTTGAGCTGGTTGATCGTTGACCAATACTGTGTTTATGCCTTGCGACCGAGGATGCGGTCCATCGAGTCGGAGGTCTGGTAGATCAGCGCCTCCGGATAATGCCTGTATGGATGGAAATACTCGAAAGTCAGAAAGCCGCGGTAACCGGCCTTGTCCAGTCCGTCGGTCAATGCGGGCCAGTTGGTTGTTCCGTCGAGCAATGGTCGGAATGTTTCGAGCGAGTAATCGGTTCCCTTCTTTGTGAATTCCTTGAGATGGATGTTCTTCGTCCGCTTGCCGAGGATGGGCACCCAATGTTCGGCGTGCTGAAACATCGCGATGTTGCCACTGTCGAAATGCACCCGGACAAATTCGCTGCTGAAGCCATCGACGAACTGGTTCATCTCCATCGGTGTCATCAGGTATCCGTTGAAGAAGATGTTCTCCATGTTCAGCGAAACCTTGAGTTTCTCCGCCTGCTTCGCAAGTCGTCCAATCGCCTCTTTCGCGCGCCGGTCGCAAATGTCATTCGGCACCGGCTCGTGATCGTCGCGCCACGGAATGTGAACCGCGCCCGGCACCACGAGCACGTTCTCGACTCCCAGATCATGCGCCGCCTGGGAAATCTTCCCGGCGAGCTCGACGCCGCGCTCACGCTTCGTCGGATCATTGCTTGTCAGCGGATAGGGCCAGAAAAGGAACGAACAAAGTCCGCTGATCTGGATGCCGATGTCGTCGGCCATCTTGCGGATGGCTTGGTACTCCGCGGTGCCCGACTTCGGCGAAAGATCATTGTCGAGATCGTAGTTGAGTTCGATGGCGTCAAAGCCGGCGTTCTTCGCGAGTTGCAGGCATTCACGCAACGACATCCGGTCGGGGTACGGGAAGGCCCACAGGTTGATCGACTTCTTCATGTCATACCGTTTCGGCGCCGCACGGCGCGAATCGGGCTGGCTTGCCGGCGAGGCCGCCCGCACCGGCTCAAAGGCCAGCGCGGAGAGTCCGACGGCGGCGATCGTGGATTTGAGGGCCTCGCGGCGTGAAATGGAGGATCGGCTCGTTGAGGGAAATTCAGGTGATTTGGTCACGATGGAAACAGGGTGTTGCGGCAATTTCATAGGTGTTGTGAGGAGAGTGTTGCAGAAAGCTGGCGTACGGCAAGGCGCTGATCAGATCATCAACGTTCCTTTCGAATTTTCCCTCCATGCGGCTTCAGGCCGCCGCAGTGCAATCTGCTGTCGATCCAAACTTGGTTTATGGCTCCAATGTATTTCCCAAACGGGAGGTCGAATCCTTCCGCCTGAAATCACTTCCACTCACCATTCGCCGTGGCTACGTTCACGGCCAAGCCCAACTGTCAGAAAGCCTATGAAGCAGCCAATCAAAGTCGTTCCTGGATTTACCCTGATCGAACTCCTCGTCGTGATCGCCATCATCGCCATCCTGGCCGGCATGTTGTTGCCGGCATTGGCGAGGGCGAAGGAGAAGGCGCGCCAGACTTATTGCCTGAACAACATGAGGCAGCTTGGCCTCGCGACCGTCCTTTACGCGGATGACCACAAGGGGAATTTTCCTCCGCGCACAGACGTCAACCGATGGCCCACGCTGCTCAAGTCCGGCTATCAAAGTCTGGAGGTGCTCAGATGTCCGAACGACACCCGCCGCGTTCCCCGGGGGCAGAGCACCAACGGCAACTTCCCACCAGACCTGGCGCTTCGCAGTTTCATCATGAATGGCTGGAACGATTATTTCAAAGAAGTGCTCAAACTCAACGATGTCGCTCTCATGGTGAACCGTTCCATCCCGGAGAGTGCCATCCGCGAGCCCAGCCAGATGATTGTCTTTGGCGAAAAACTCACCAACTCGGAAAATTTCTACATGGATTTTCTCGAAGGGGGCGGAAATGACGTGCAGGAAATCATGCGAGACCGTCACGGCAGCGCCAGGAAAGGATCCAAGACGGGAGGATCCAATTACACATTTGCGGACGGCAGCTCGCGGTTCATCAAGTATCGCGGCGTGCTTTACCCGTTGAACCTGTGGTCCGTGAACGATTTCTTCCGGACCAATCGCGCCTTGAGCAATTGAACGAAGAAGCGGGCTTCCATTCCACATTCGTGCAAGAGGAGTCCACCCCAACTCCGTGCATTCACGAGTTGGCGGTAGTGGGGCGCAGAGTTCATTCCGCCGGACCGTGGAAACGGAGTCCGCGCCGTGTTCTCATCCGGGCTCCGGAGGATTCGCACCTCCCTGCGGAATGAATTCCGCGATCCACCACCTCGCTCGGCAAGCCCGGTCTTGAGGTCATCTCGTTATCGACAATTTCGGGAGCCACCGCCCCAGCCTTTGAGTTCATCTCGCTGATTGCAGGCCGCGTGCCGTGCCGTTTGCCTGTCCCTCCCGAATTCCTCGTCCATCCCTCAGCCTCCAGAGTGGTCGGTTGATCAGGTTTGAACCATTGAGAGCGCACTCGGAAAAATTTTCACAATCCGTGTCGGGCTACAGCCTCGGTTGGCAATAGTATCCATGGACACCTGGCGGTACGGACAAGACGAAGTCCCAACCGCCTGTTTGCCGATGATCACTGAATATGCTGTTGAGCCCGGTAATGGAGAGTTTAGCATCACGCCCATCCCGCGTGATCCGGAATGGCGGGACGAACCGCGCTCTTCAATTCATGCCTGATAATCAATCAGTAACCGGCTGGCTGCAAGCCCTCCAGGTCGGCGACGAGGGGGCGGCGGACTCGTTGTGGCGGCGATACTTTGAAAAGCTCGTTCACCTCGCGCGGCATCGCCTGGGCGACAGTCCTCGTCGCGTGGCGGATGAGCAGGACGTCGCCATGAGCGTGTTCAAGAGCCTCTGCGAAGGAGTCGAGCGAGGTGAGTTTGAGCGCCTGAACGACCGTGATGATCTATGGCGGTTGCTGGCAACGATCACCGCCCGGAAGGCGGATCAGCAAGTCCGCTGGCTCCTGCGGCAGAAACGGGGTGGGGGACAGGTGCGTGGAGATTCAGTCTTTCTCAAGGAAGGATCTGAAAACGAGACGCCGGGTTTCGACGGCCTGGCCAGCGAAGAACCCACTCCGGAATTTCTCGCGCAGCTTACTGAAGAGCATCAACGCCTGATGAACCAGTTGGCGGACGACACGCTGCGGCAGATTGCCCGTTGGAAAATGGACGGATGGCTGACCACTGAAATCGCCACGCAGCTAAAGATCACGACCCGGAGCGTGGAACGCAAAGTTCAACTCATCCGGGAAATCTGGAAAGAGGAACTTACCGGAGGTAAATGAAAGATCCGAGATCGTCGATCCCCTCTCCCGTCCTTCGGACACCCTCTCCCCATCGGATGGGGTGAGGGGTAATCCACCAAGACAAGGGAGAAATTCTTGAGACATTTGTCAGCGAAGCATCTTAGCTTATGAACACCACCCAAAAGACCTCCAACGCGGCACTCGCCAAGATCGACCAGGTCTGCGACGAGTTTGAGGCGGCCTGGCAGCGGGGAGACAGGCCGCTCATCGAAGATCGGCTTGATCATGCTGATACCGGGGCACGCACCGGCCTGCTTCGTGAACTGTTGCTCGTCGAGTGGGAAATCCTTCGCAGACGAAATGAGAAGCTCACGCTCGCGTCTTATCTTGCACGTTTTCCGACCGACCATGCTCTGGTAAGTGATCTGTTTCATCGCGCCGTCCCCGCCGCACCGCCGGACGTCATCGCCCACTACCGCGTGCTGCGTAAATTGGGCGCGGGCGGCATGGGTGAAGTTTTTCTGGCCGAGGACACGAAGCTTGACCGGCAGGTTGCCTTGAAGCTGTTGCCCAAGGAAATGGCCAACGATGCCCGGCGCCGACAGCGTTTCATGACCGAAGCCAAGGCGGTCTCCGCGCTCAATCATCCCAATGTCTGCGTCATTCATGAAGTCGGCGAAACCGCCGAGCACTGGCCTTACATCGCCATGGAGTACATCGAGGGACAGACTCTGTCGGCGCATCTCAAGGCCGGGCGCTGGGAGATCAAAGACATCGCCGATATTGGCGCACAGGTGGCGGATGCGCTGGATGCCGCCTTCGCCAAAGGCATCGTGCATCGCGACATCAAGCCTTCCAACATCTGCATGAACGAGCGCCGCCAGATCAAGGTGCTCGACTTCGGCCTGGCCAAACGATTGCGCCATGAGGACGACTCGGAGCTGTCAAGAGATGCGACCTCCTCCGGCCAGGTGATGGGCACACCCAGCTACATGAGCCCAGAGCAGGCTGTGGGAAAACCCGTGGATCATCGCTCCGATATTTTCAGCCTGGGCATCGTGCTTTACGAGATGGTCACGGGCCGTGTGCCGTTTCCGGGAGCGACCTTCGCCGAGATCACCGATCGCATTCTGCGCGCACAACCAGAGGCCATGGCTCGCTTCAATTACGACGTGCCGCAAGAGATGGAGCGCATCATTCGCAAGTGCCTCGAGAAGGACCGTGAGTCGCGCTATCAGGCCCCGCGCGAACTGTTGGTGGACTTGCGCAACTTCCGCCGTGAACAGGAACGGGCCCTGCACGCCGGAACGCCGGCCCTCGCGCACGAACGGCTCTCGCCGGCGGCTCCGGCCGGGTCAATGTCGCGCTCCGAAACCATCGATCCGGCCAAGACCGCTTCCGTCGAATTGCTCAAGGAGAGCGACATCTTCATCAACTACGCCGGCATCGACGATCATCCGCTCCTGGAAGGCCGGCAAGGGTGGGTTTCACAACTCCATCGCAATCTGGAGTTGCGATTGCAACAACTCAGTGGCGAGAACGTGAAGATCGCCCGCCATCCCGGACAACTGGGGGAATCGCGTATCGACGAGAAGCTCCTCGAACGACTTCCGGATGTGAAAGCGATGGTGTCCATTGTGTCACCGCCTTTCATCAAATCCGAGGATTGCCGCCGTGAAGTGGAGGAGTTCTGGAAACGTGCCGAGAGCACCGGCAAATTCTGGGTGGACGAGAAGCCCCGCCTTTTCAAGGTCGTCAAGACTCCCGTTGCCTCCGGTGAACTTCCGGCCTCGCTTGAGGGCCTTTTCTCGCAGTTGTTCGGTTTCGATTTCTACGAGCGCGATGCCGAGACCGGCCGGGTTCGGGAATTCGACGAAGCCTTCGGCCCGTTGCTGAAACAGCGTTTTCACGAGCGGGTCTATGACCTGGCGCACGAAGTCAGTTCGGTCCTGAAGATTCTCCGTCAGTTCAAAGCATCGGACAGCACGCCCAATCTCGCCAGGGGGCCGCGTCAGTTTGTTTATCTGGCCACCGCCACGTCGGACTTGCAGAACGAACGGGACCGCATCAAGCGCGAGTTGATCGAACGCGGCCACATTGTCCTGCCCGACGCTCCGCTGCCATCGGTATCGAGCGATGTCGAGCGCGCCGTGCAAACGTGCCTGGAGAAATGCACCATTGCCATCCACCTCCTGGGCCGGCATTACGGCATCACGCCCGAGGATTCCTCAGAATCCGTCCAGGCGCTGCAAGTGAAGCTGACCGCCCGGCGCGCTGAGCAGAACAAACTTCAGCGTCTCGTGTGGATACCTGGGAACGTGGAATCCATCGATGCGCGGCAAAGCAGTTTCATCCGCCAGGTTCAGGAAGACCCGAAGCTGCATCTCCACGCCGAAATCATCGAGGGGAACATCAATCTCTTGAAACAGGATTTGATCCGCCGCCTGAATCCACCCGAGGAAAAGAAAGCTCTGCCTGCCAAAGCCACATCTACCAACGGCGAGACGCCCAAGGTTTATCTGATCTGCGAACCGCGCGATGAAGACGCGACGGCTGCGCTGGAGGATTTCTTGTTCAGCCAAGGTTTGGAAGTTTGCTTCCCGGCTTTCGATGGCACGGATGCCGATGCTGAAGCGCTGCACCGCGAAAACCTGCTCACCTGCGACGCGGTCATCGTCTATTGCGGACAAGCGCCGCGCGCGTGGGTCGATATCAAGCTGCGCGAGATTCTCAAGGCGCCGGGCTATGGCCGCACCACGCCGATCCGGTTGCAAGCCGTCTATATCGCGCCGCCCGACGATCGGCGGAAAGATCGTTTCCGCTCGCACCAGGCGCAGGTGATTCAGCAGCCGGGGGAATTTGTGCCCAGCGCGGAGTTGGGGGCATTTGTGAAGGCGGCGCAGGAGGTGCGGAAATGAACGCGCCAGCGTCTTGGACTGTGGTAGTCCTCTACCGCTTTTGCCGCGAACGTGACAAACCCGCGAACGAAACTTCGCACTTGGTTCTTCCACCCATCGGTCAAAGCGCCAGAGGACTGTCGCACTCCAAGACCTGGCGGACTTCCATCACCCACGCCCATGACCACTGACACGCAAACTCTGAACCCCTTCCCCGGCCTGCGCGCGTTTCGTGAGGACGAGGATTACCTGTTCTTCGGGCGCGAGGATCAGACCATCGAATTGCTCTCACGCCTCGGCAGCCAGCGTTTCGTTTCCGTGGTCGGCACTTCGGGCAGCGGCAAGTCATCGCTCGTGCGCTGCGGACTGCTCTCCCAATTGCAGGGCGGCAAGATGCTCCAGGCCGGCACGCGCTGGCAGATCGCCGTCACGCATCCCGGCGGCGATCCGATGCGGCTGCTCGCGGAATCACTGCTTCAGATCGATCTCTACGACCGCGAGGAGGAAGAAGCTCCGGAACGTTTGCTCGCCACGCTCAACCGCAGCCATTACGGCTTGGTCGAAGCCATCCGCCAGGCAAACCTCGAACCGGGCACAAACTTCCTGCTCGTCGTCGATCAATTCGAGGAGATCTTTCGTTTCCAATCCGCGGGCACGGCCCAGCGCGAAGCGGCCAGCGAATTCATCGCCATGCTCCTGCAAACCGCCGCGCAAAAGGACGTGCCGATTTACATCGTCCTGACCATGCGCTCGGATTTCATCGGCGACTGCGCGCAATTCGAAGGCCTGGCCGAAGCGGTCAACGCCGGCGAATTTCTCATCCCGCGCCTGACGCGCGAGCAGTTCAAGCAAGTCATCGAAGGCCCGGCCAAAGTGGCCGGCGGCAGCATCACGCCGCGCTTGCTGCAACGGTTGCTGAACGATCTGGGCGAGCAGCAGGATCAATTGCCGTGTCTGCAGCATGCGCTGATGCGCACGTGGGAACGGGCGGGGAAGGAAGGAGTCAGTGGTCAGGGATCAGGAGTCAGGAGTCAGGAGTCAGGAGTCAGAAGACGCGAGCTTGTTGACGGACGCCGCCAGCAGAAAGAACATCCCAATCCCCTCACCCGGC
>SXMN01000241.1 GCA_005777315.1 Verrucomicrobiales bacterium | reverse complement strand
TGGCGTCTCGCCGGCGAGTTGCTGTGGCGAAATTGGGAACACGCCGGCGAGACGCCAGCGCTCCCAGGTCAGGTTCACGGAGAGGGGAAAACCCCAGGATTCTGGACGCGAACCAATGCGACCAACCCGTGCGCCTGGTAGGGCGGCGGTGTCCTCACCGCGCCGTGGCGTTGGGAGGGGATGCGGTGATCCTTCCGCCGTTCGCGGCGGGCTGAGGACAGCCAGCCCTACCTGTAGTTCATGGAGCGTCAGCCCGATTCAACATTTCACTTCACCGACTCCAGAAGTCCCAGCTTCCAGGGTATCCGCCCGTAAGGCTTACCTTTGGCGTCCACGTCCTTGACGCCTTGGAACAAGAATTGGAGATTCGAACCGTCGATTTCCAGATGTTCGTCAAACCCTGAGCGGATCAACTCCCCGTGACTGATCGATTCCGTCCAAGGCACTCCTGACGTGACGACGTTTCGCAAACTTGCAAACGACTTCTCCTTCGTCGCCGCGAGAGGCTTCCATTCACCTGCGAGCTTGTCCGCGACGTAAGCCTTGTAATACCTCCTGCCCCCATCCTGAGCCTCAATCACCGTGAGGAATCCTTTTTCACCCCGGACCCGATAAGTATGGCTGGCCTCGAACACATCGTCCCGCAGCACGACCTCGGGTTTCGACCAGCCTTTGGGAAATGCGGCGAGCGGAGTTTCAGCCCGCCACATCAGGCCGTTGTTGGAAGTGAAGAAGAGATGCGCCGTCGATTCGTCACATACGATCCAAAAGTCGATCCATCCCTTCACATTCTCCGGATGCGTGTCGTAGAGGAACTGTGGCTTGGACCACGATTTCGGATCGTCAATCCGCTCGGAAGTGGAGAAAGCCGGTTGAAGGCTCACGGGGCGGTTGGTGTCGCTTGCCTGATGGATCAGATACCACTTCTTCTGCGGCGTGAAATAGAACACCTGCGGAGCGCAGAAGTAACCTGGGTTGAAAGTCAGGACATGCCTCGGAGCCACATCGGCGTCCTTCCATTCGCGGAACGACGAGTATTCAATCTGGTGCGACCGCTTCTCGCTGCGGATCGTCGTGAAGAGATGCCACGAGCCGTTGAACTGGACAATCGTCGGATCCTTGACCGAAACGCAAGGATCGTCCGGCCTCGATGCCGGCGCTTGAACGACTGGCCCATGCTTCCAACGAAAGTCTCCGCCATTGAAGTCCGCTGATTGGGATTTAGCCGTGAGAAAGCCGGAACATGCCGCCAACAAAATGAGACTCATCACTCGTGGGTTCATGCTTCGAGTATTGAGGGAATTGATGCCCTTGTGCAACTGGGAGCGTTCCAGACAATCCGGTTTGCCCGCGCGCAACGGGGCGGGACAACGGAGTTCTGGTCAGCCATTTTCTTCAAGAGCCGCTCGAATCCGTCTTGGATCTCTGCGGCAATCGATCACTCGAAAAACGACGGCTTCCTTTGCGATGATTCGATAATAAACCGCATAGGGAAATCGCCTTGCAAGAAGCCGATGATGTCCGAACTGAATGCGGTGGATTCCGCCATAAAGCGTCAAGGAATCAATTTCAGAAAACAGGCTGTTGAGGAAGTAATCGCCTACACCCGGTTCCTGTTGATCATAGAAACGACGACCGGCAGCCAGGTCGTCAAAAGCCGAACGCAGTATCCGGACTCTCATTCCTTCTGCTTTCGCAACTGCTTTTTCGCGTCTTCCCAATCCATGACTTCCACTCGGCCTGCCGCAAAGTCCGCCTCGGTCTTCCTCAACTCGGTCCCATGCCACGCCGGACTTTCAAACGATTCTTCATCGGCCGCCAGGTCGCCCCAAAGAGTCTCGATGATCTTCATCTTCTCAATGGGCGGCAATTTGCGTAGTTCGGCGATGCTCATGGATGAATTGTAGCCGGGCTGCCGCCCTCGGCAAGGGAGCATTCCATCCGGCTCGACGCACCAGGACTGCTGCGCGTCGTAATGGCGGAAGAACGTGACGAAGGGCCTGGCCCGGCGCGACCCAGTTCGCGCGCAATTGCCGCCCCGATCCCTGCGCGCCTGGTCACACCCGTCACGAGAGCAGAGGGAGATGTTTGCGGGTTGAATTATCGTTGCGATGCCAAAAGAGCACCGTGGTGAAAGCTCCTGTGGCCACGAGCAACTGTGCGTAAGTTAAGGCGCTGAAAGAAAAAATTAGACTTATGGTAAACAGAGTGACCAAAACCAAATAAACACGCCGAAGTATTCCTAGATGTCGCCAATTTGTGAGCCCCAATGCCAACACGGCACCCACCAGGCCCCATGTCACCATTCCGCCTCCGACGAGTAACGCTGGCGGCTTGACCATTCCACAGAACAACACTGCCCCAAGCACCGTTGACCCAGTAATGAGTAGCCAGATTCTTTGCGGGGTAAGCAGGTTACCAATAAAATACACAGATAAAAGAAGTGAAACGGCCAACCCAACAAGGTGATCGAGGCTGAACGGGTAGAGTGCGTAAGTTACAAGTGTGTAGACCCGCAGGTTAATTAGATTGTCCCGGCTGCATCCCAAATAACTTGCGCTGCGAGGGAACTGGAGGGAAACGAAAAGCCCAACCGCCCAAAGCAAGAGCACTACATTCGCCGCCACCAGACCGGAGTATCGATGCGGGCCGCTGATCTGTTTACTGTCTGCTGTGCTCACAATGTCGGCCTTCAAACTCAATCGCCAAGGTCAGCGACGGGAGCCAGCCGCCGAGGACGTTGAATTAGTCTCCAAGCGAATCGGCTTGCTCCCGTTCGCTGGAGCGCACTGGTTCGGCATCCTCATGTTCTATGATCCCTGTTTTTGGTGCAGCTCTTTCGCTTTCTCGGAATCCACATGGGTCCAGAGCAACCCACAATTCAGGCAAATGGTCGCGCACTTGTCTGGATATACACATGGCTCAGACGACCAGAAGAACTTGCTTCTCGTAGTCTTTACGTAAAATGCAGGACTCCCCACATCGTGACCGGGTTGGTCGGTGCGAAGTTCTCCTCCCACGATCTCCTGAGACTTACAGTTTGGGCATTGCGTGATCACATTGCCTACGATAGCGCCGAACGATTGATGTCAGCGACGGGAGCCAGCCGCCGGGGACGTTGAATTCGTCTCTGAGCGAGTCGGCTGGCTCCCGTTCGCTGGGTTCCCTGTTTCGGCCTTGGATCGTGCGGTATCCAAGTCCGTGCCGGGATATGGCTCCACAGGCACATCAACTTCAATGCGCCTTCCATCTGGCGTTATGGCCGTCATTTTCTTTGTGCGCGGGCTCCGGACGCGAGGTGCATTTGAGTAGTCGGTAGTCACTTTGAAGATGTCCACCGCAAATGGCGGCTTGGTGCTCCACATGAATTCGGCAAGCTGTTTCAAATCTACATCCCAGGGAACCTTGCCTTTCGCTGCGAACCTCACACCATGTCCCTCGTCATACCCTGGGAAGAGTTCAACGGCTTCAAAACCTGGATTCGCGCGTTTGAAAGCATCCCACTGCGGGCTGATATCCGCAATGTGTCCGCGCAGACGGCGCAGTTGCCAATACTCGGGCTGAAAAACATGCAAGACGCTCGCAAGCAACAAAATCAAATAAATCGCGGTTAGCCACTTGTAACGGCGTGTTTGCGTGACCTGGGCGGTCTCAATCAAGTAGCGTCGAAGATCTTCACGTATGTTCATAGTTTGCTCGCGTCGAACGATTCAGCTCACCAATTGCGGCTCCTCTGTGACTTCCGAATTGCCAGATGGCTTCTCGGGGCCGCCATTCTGGCTCGGCATGTGTGGCGCCTGCCACCAACGCTGCCGCGGGATGCGCCACGCGCTTCTGTCTCTGCTCATCGATGTAGTCGAGGACGTAGGAAAGCATCAGAGGAATGGCGCCTATCAGAGGCGAACTCGGAGGAACGAGTGCTACGATTACAAGGGCAAGGACAAGAAAGGCCAGATAATCCCAGAATGGAGGCCTTTTGCGGTATCGAATGGTCACAGCGATTGCGAACAGCCCGGCGGAGGTCAAGAAGTATGAATCCGTGGCCACACCGACACCTGCAACAGACAGCCCTAAGGCGAAAAACAAGATACTACGTTTGTCTCGATTGTTCACGTTGGCCTTGGTGTTGACGAACGACCAAGATCAGCGACCGCCGCCGGAAACGCCCGGTCGGCTGCAAGAGGCGCTGCCAAATTACCCGAACCGTCCAACTGCCCAGCGGAGCGGCGATTCGCTGCTGCGCCCTGGTTCGGCGACTCCACCGTGGTCAATCACGGTAAACCATTCCCCATTTCTTGGCTATCGCCCGCCTCTGTTCCATGGTCCTTCTGACGAAAGGCTCTCCGACCGGAAAGCCGACTTCCCGAAAGAATCCCTCAAAGCCCGCGGGCGTGTACCCAAAACGCATTTCTATATTCTCAGTTCCAGTGTTCTGCAGCCCATGCCAGACGCCTTTTGGCACCAGAGTGACGGCACCCTCCTTGACTGGGTATTGTTTGTCACCGAGGGTCAACAATCCAGAACCTCTGTGCATAAATATGAACTCGTCTTCATTGAGGTGCTTATGCACAGGCAAAGCGTCCCCAGGCTTGAATGACTCGGAAAGAAACGACATGCTGTTCGAGCCTTTAAGCTTCGATATTTTGATTCTTACAATAGCCGTTCCATCGCGCAACCTCAGGACTTCTCCATCCTCGTCGTTGGACACAATACCTCCAAATTCTTCCTTCCCCTGGGAGAAGCCGATGGACGGCTGGGTGAAAATGGATGCGGCCACAAGGCCGCCGTGTTGAAGAAATCTTCTGCGTGAGTTCATGATAACACTAGTCCTTTCATCGTTTCCTCAATCGATCTGCAGGTGTGCAAGTTCGCCAAACAGTTATTCCACGTCCCATCTGACGTGACTTATTGCGGCTCGAAAGACGTTTGATTCCCGCAGGTGGTTTGTCGAGAACTTCCTTGGCCGATTGGCGGCGGAATACGGGATCGAAAACGGGTCAGTTCTTATGAACAGATATTTGCCTATTGTTCCGCCGCCAGTGGTACAGAAGCGTATTCACGTTGGCCACACTACCCATCTGTAGTCGTTGCGCAATCCATGCCACGGTCACCATTGTCTCGCTCCTCAATCGTAAGGCGATCTTCACCTTCTCGCGGTCGCCTTTCTTGCGTTCCCCAAGTGTCGCCTCCACCCAATTCCGCTGCCGCAATTCCTCTCCCACCATCCTTTCCGCCTTTTCCGCCTGGCTCTCCCGCCGTTCCTCTCCGTAATGCTCCGGCCCCATACGCTCACTCATCTGGCCCAGCAATTCCTGCTTCAACACCTTTTCCCCGAAAAACCAGCCCCGCCGGATCGGTTTGTAATCCACGTCTTCCTCCGCCCCTCGCCGCGCTTCGATCCACCTCTCCAGCTCCTGCCGCCTCGCCGCGCTGTCTTTGGAAATCCCCGCCTCTCCCAACACCCGATCCACGCGCAACCATTCCGGTCTCTTGCCCGGTGCCCGCAGGTAATCCGGCCAACTGCTCCACTGGTATTCCCGCAACGCCTGCGCAGGCGTGAGCAGCCTGGCTCGCGCCGGGTTCAGATGAACGTAATCGCAGACGATTCGCAGGTACCCCTTGCCCGAACCATCGACGATCAGCGACTTGTAGCGGCCGCTGAACAAGTGCCCAAAGAGCTTGTGCCGTTGGTTGAAACGTCCGGTGTAGGTTCCGAGAAACCATTGCATCCCGACCACCAGCGTCGGTTGCGGCGTCTCCACCACCAGATGAAAATGATTGGGCATCAGACAATATGCATGCACATCCCATCCGCTCCGGACGCACGTTTCCCCGAGCGTCTCCACAAACCGTTGCCGGTCGCCGTCATCCCGAAAGATCGCTTCTCGCCGATCTCCACGATTGATGATGTGATAAATCGCTCCGGGATATTCCAGTCTCAGTTTGCGTGCCACGACGGATAGCGTAGGTCTCTCTCGTGACTAATCAATCATAAGAACTGACCCCTCACACATAAACCGAAGATAGCTTCTTCATGCCTGTGTTCACGGCACCGAAATCTGGTTGCCAAGCCGCGGAAATTTCTCAAGGACTGGCTCAAATTCAGTCGTAAGTGTCCCGGAACTGCACACGTGTCCTTTCCTGCTCTAGCATCGGCGCAAGTCATCGCGTTGTTACCGCCTCCAGTTCCGTGGCTTGGAACCTGCTAAACTTCACGCCATGCGTAAGCTCTTTTCGCTTCCGAGTACATTACTTTCCATCTGTGTCGCTTCAGGTTTCCTCGCTGGTCAGACGCAAGCGCAAACGTCCGGAGTTCTAAGAGAGGTTTATACCGGCATTGGCGGCGTAGCCATCAGCGATCTGACCGGCAGCGCCGCGTTTCCCTCGAACCCGTCGGCGGAAAGCATCCTCTCGACATTTGAAGCTCCAACCGATGTGGATGAGAATTACGGCCAGCGCCTCCGCGCCTTGATCCAGGCACCCACGACCGGCAATTACACTTTTTGGATCGCGAGCGATGACGCAGGCCAGTTGTTTCTCAGCACAACCGATCAGCCGCAGAACAAAATTTCGATAGCGACTGTTCCCGGATGGACCAGCTCCCGGGAGTGGGGAAAGTATCCGGAGCAAAAATCCGCTGCCATCACGCTTTCAGGAGGCCACAAGTATTACATCGAAGCGTTGATGAAAGAGGGCGGCGGTGGTGACAACCTGGCGGTGCGCTGGCAGCTCCCCAACGGCACCATGGAGGAACCGATCCCCGGCAGCCGCCTTACCGCCTATGGCCTGTCGGCTCCGCAAATAACCCAACAACCCTCGAATCTAACCGTTGTCGAAGGAACACCGGCTGCATTCACGGTGCAATTGAGCCGCGCGACTGGAGCCACCTATCAATGGCGCAGAAACAATGCTGCCATCCCCGGGGCCACACAGTCCACATACATTCTGCCTGTTGCGACGTTGGCGGACACCGGAGCCAGCTTCCTGTGCGTCATCACAAATCCGCAAGGAAGCGTCACCAGTGCGAGCGCCAGCCTTGCCGTCGTCCGTGACACGTCGCCGCCAACGATTGTTTCCGTGGCCAATCTCGGCGGGAACAGCACCGTCAGCATCCTCTTCTCCGAAGCGGTCGAAGCCAGCACCGCCACACAAAAGTCAAATTTCCAACTCAACAATGGAGCAGGCGTGCTTTCCGCCGTGCTGGACAGCGATGCTCGCACTGTTGTCCTGACGACAACTCCCATGACCGTGGGTGTCAGTTACACACTCACGATTAACAGCGTCCGGGATCGAGGCTCAATCCCCAACACCATCGCTCCGAACTCCCAAGCCAGCTTCACCATAGACTTCACACCATTGGATGTCGGCGACCTCTACGGCAGGCCGGAATCACCCGGTCCTTCCAGCCGAAGAACCGGGCTCGTCATTTCAGAAATCATGTACCACCCCGCCGCACGCAGCGACGGCAAGGATGTGGAGTTCGTCGAAATTTACAATTCACAGCCGTTTTTCGAAGACATCTCAAATTTTCGCCTCTCCGGTGAAGTCGATTTCACGTTCCCTCCAGGCACGAAGATTTCAGCCCGAAGCTACCTGGTCGTTGCCAAACTTCCTGCTGATGTCCAAAGCGTTTATGGAATTGGTGGCGTCTTCGGACCTTACGAGAAGAGTCTCAAGAACAGCTCCGGCGTCGTCCGCCTTCGCAATCATCTCGGCGCCGTTTTGATCGAGGCGACATACGAAACCGAGCCGCCCTTTCCAAGGGCAGCTGACGGAGCGGGGCATTCGCTGGTCCTCGTCCGCCCCTCTTATGGTGAAAGAGACCCAAGAGCATGGGCTGCCAGCAACTTCATTGGTGGATCTCCCGGCACATCTGAACCTAGTTCGTCGAGTCCATACCGGACGGTGGTCATCAATGAGTTCCTCGCTCATACGGACGATCCCGAACTCGATTACATCGAACTCTACAACTACAGCGCACAGCCTGTCACTCTGGGCGGGTGCTTCGTGACGGACGATGTTGGCGTCAACAAGTTCACGATACCCTCTGGAACAACAATCCCCGCCAAGGGCTTTGTTGTCTTCAACCAAAATCAACTCGGCTTTTCCCTCAATGCCGCCGGGGAAACGATTTATCTGCGGAGTCCAGGCCTTGATCGAATCATCGATGCCATTCACTTCAAAGGCCAGGACAACGGCGTCTCCACCGGACGCTATCCAGACGGCTCGCCGGATTTGCATGAGCTCTCAACAAAAACGCCCGGCGCTGCCAATGGCACCCATCTGATCCGCCCCATCGTCATCAACGAGGTCATGTACAATCCGATTTCCGGAAATGACGATGACCAGTTTGTCGAACTCCATAACCGCAGCGTGAGCGCGGTCGATCTGTCCGGCTGGCGTCTCACGGATGGAGTGGATTTCAAATTCCCCGCCAGCACCGTCCTGTTGCCGGGCGGGCATCTCGTCGTTGCTCGAAACGCGCTCCACCTTCGCGCGAACTATTCCAACCTCACCAGTGCAAACACGCTCGGCGACTTCGATGGCCGGCTGTCCAGTCAAGGTGAACGCCTCCGGCTGGACATGCCGGACCTGGTGGTCAGCACCAACAGCAACGGAATTCTCGTCACAAACACGATTCATATTATCGTCGATGAAGTCACCTACGGAACCGGCGGCCGCTGGGGCAACTGGTCGGACGGAGGAGGCAGCAGCCTAGAACTCATCGATCCTGACAGTAACCACCGCCTGGCTCCGAACTGGGCGGACAGCGACGAATCGTCAAAGAGCGCCTGGACCACAGTGCAATGGACCGGCGTGCTGGACAACGGCAATGGCGCCGCCGATTCGCTCCAGCTATTCCTCCAAGGCCCAGGCGAATGCCTCGTGGATAACATTGAAGTGTTTGCCGCCGGAGGACAAAACCTTATCGCAAACTCGACCCTCGAATCCGGCGCGGACGGCTGGTTTTTCCAAGGCACACACGACGCCTCGTCGCTCGAAACAACTGAAGGCTTTAATAGCGGAAAATCACTTCACATTCGAGCGGCGGGCCGGGGCGACACCGGAGCCAATCGCGTCCGCACGCAGCTCACCACTTCACTCAATTCGGGTCAGACCGCGACGTTGCGCGCGAGAGTTCGCTGGCTGAAGGGAAATCCGGAGATCCTTCTTCGTCTGCATGGAAACTGGCTGGAAGCCTTCGGCAACATTGTTTCGGCAACGAACCTGGGAACTCCCGGAGCAAGGAACAGCCGCCATGCCTCAAACGCCGGGCCTGCGATCTATGATGTCACCCACAGCCCCGTGCTGCCATCCGCCAATCAATCGATCACCGTCAAGGCACGCGTCCATGATCCGGATGGCATCGCCACCTTGCTTCTGAGCTATCGCCTCGACCCCGCGACCAACATCACGACCGTCGGCATGGTAAATAACGGCGCGGGACTCTTCAGCGGAACAATCCCAGGGCAAAGCAGTGGAAGCATGGTGGCTTTCACGATCAAAGCCACAGACGGCGCTTCCCCGAACGCAACGATTCTCTTCCCCAGCGATGCGCCGGTTCGGGAATGTCTGATCCGCGTTGGCGAACCCCAACCCGCGGGCACCTTCGGCACCTATCACCTCTGGTTCACCAAAGCCACCCAGACGCGCTGGTCCACGCGTGAGAAGAACAGCAACAAGCCGCTTGATGCGACCTTCATCTACAACAACGAACGCGTCGTTTACAACATCGGAACCCTCTACAGCGGCAGTCCCTGGCACACGCCCGGTTTCAACTCCCCCATCGGCAACAATTGCGATTACGTCACACAGTTCCCCGATGACCAGCCGCTCCTCGGCGCAAATGATCTCGTTCTTGCCACCGTGGGCAATCTGGACAGCGACGACACCGCCCAACGTGAACAGGCGGCCTTCTGGATTCTCGGACAACTCGGGGCCCAGAACAATTATCGCCGCCACATCCGGATGTATGTAAACGGCGGCCAGCGGGCTCGAATTTTCGAAGATTCTCAACAGCCGAACTCAGACATCATCGATCAATGGTTTCCCGACAACAACAACGGCGACCTTCACAAGATCGAAGACTGGTTTGAGTTCGACGCATCAGGCGACAGCAAACAATCCAACGTCGATGCCACTCTCCAGAATTTCACGACGACGGGAGGGGTGAAGAAGCTCGCCCGTTACCGCTGGAACTGGCGCAAACGCGCGGTGTCCGATTCCGCCAATGCCTACACAAATCTCTTCAAACTGGTGGATGCGCTCAACACTCAGAACACCACCGCCTACACACAGCAGACCGAATCACAATTGGACGTGGAACAGTGGGCGCGTGTCATTTGCCTCGAACATATCGCAGGAAACTGGGACGCCTACGGCACCGGTCGCGGCAAGAACATGTACGCTTACAAACCCGACGGCGGTCGCTGGCAGCTTTTTGCCTGGGACATCGATTTTGTCCTCGGCTCCGGCAGCGATGGTCCACAGACGGACATGTTCAGCGGGATCAACGATCCCACCATCCAGAGATTCCTGAACCACGCCCCTTTCCGGCGCGCCTATTTCCGCGCCATGTATGACGCTGTAAACGGTCCCATGCTGGCCGCGAATATCGGCCCGATCCTGGACGCTAAGTATTCAGCTCTCCAGGCCAACGGAATCAGTGTTGCGAGTCCATCAGCACTCAAATCCTACATCGAAGCACGCCGTCAGTACATTCTCACCAACCACCTCGCCAAAGTCACCGCGAACTTCGCGCTCACGATCAATGGCGGCGCAGACTTCACCACCAACAAGAACTCCATCTCACTCACAGGCACTGCGCCCGTTGGCGTTCAAACCATCGAAATCAATGGCGTCAGCTACCCGCTCACCTGGGCCACGACCACTTCCTGGTCGATGGCCTACGCACTTGGCAATGGCGTGAACAAGCTGAATATCCAAGGCTACGACAGCCAGGGAAGACCCGTTGCCGGCACATCAAAAACCGTCTCGATCACTTATAGCGGGGCGGCCGAGCAACCGCAGGATTTCCTGGTCATCAACGAGATCATGTACAACGCCACGGTGGCGGATGCATCCTTCGTTGAGATCCACAATCGATCCTTGTCCACGGCGTTTGATCTCTCCGGCTGGCGTCTGGATGGAGCGGATTTCACGTTCCCAGATGGCGTCATCGTTCAACCCGGAGGATTTGTCGTCATTGTCAACGATACCGCCACTTTCGCGACCACGTATGGCTCCTCGATTCCCATCGCCGGCATCTACAAAGGCAAGCTTCAGAACGGCGGAGAAACTCTCACGCTCGTCAAACCCGGAGCCACACCTGAACTGGATCTCTTGATCGACTCCGTAACTTATGACAACGCCGCACCCTGGCCGGCCACAGCCGACGGCTTCGGCCCCTCGCTGCAGCTCATTGACCCCGCGCAAGACAACAATCGTGTGCTCAACTGGAGCGCCGTCACCCAGTCAGGAGCTGGAGGCGGAACCCCGCCAACAGTGGTCACTCAAAGCCCTATCGGCATGACCAGCGCATGGAAATACAACCAGGCCGGCAACGATCTCGGCACCGCATGGCGAGAGCGCTCCTACAATGACGCCGGCTGGAGTTCCGGTCCGGCGTTGCTTTACGTCGAATCGGCAGCCCTCCCGGCTACGAAGAGCACGGCACTCACGATTGGCCCGACCACTTATTATTTCCGAAACCATTTCAACTTCTCCGGCAATGCCGCCAGCACCACGCTCACGCTTAACCTGATCCTTGATGACGGCGCGGTCGTTTACCTCAATGGCACCGAAATCTATCGAATCGGATTGCCGGACGGTGACGTGACTTATTCGACGTTCGCCGGGCGCACCGTCAGCGACGCGGCAAACGAAGGTCCATTCACAGTGCATGGCTCCGCACTCCTTCAAGGCGACAACGTCATCGCGGTCGAAGTTCATCAAGTCAACGCCGGAAGCAGTGACGTAGTCTTCGGATTGTCTCTCGATACCACCACCACCACGGGTGGCAGCGCTCCGACCGGAGCACCTTACTCGCCGGGCGCGGCGAACTCGGTGAAAACTTCCCTGCCTGCCTTCCCCACAATCTGGCTCAATGAAGTCCAGCCGAACAACGCCTCCGGGCCGGTGGACCGCATGGGAGACCGCGATCCGTGGGTGGAACTCTACAACTCCGGGACAACGCCCATCAGCCTGTCGGGTTACTCCTTGAGTGACGATTACGCAAATCTCCAGCGTTGGAATTTTCCAGCCGGCTTCACCATCAACGCTGGACAGCGAGTCATTGTCTGGCTCGACGGCGAGCCGACAGAATCCACAGCCTCCGAACTGCACACCAGTTTCCGCATCGCAGCGGCGGATGGCTCAATCATTCTGGCGGGACCGTTCAACGGGCAG
This sequence comes from Verrucomicrobiales bacterium, assembly GCA_005777315.1. GTDB lineage: Bacteria > Verrucomicrobiota > Verrucomicrobiia > Limisphaerales > F1-12-MAGs170 > F1-120-MAGs170. The sequence goes on along the minus strand of SXMN01000241.1, from coordinate 27,478 downwards.
ACCAAGGTGATCGACTATCTCAATTACAAGCAGATGACTGCGGATCGATCGCTCGGAGCGTTTCCAGACGGCACCAGTGGCAAACGCCAGCGCTTTTACACCGCCACACCTGGGGCGGCGAACAACAACACTTATCCACCCGTCGTTGTTTTCATCAATGAATGGATGGCGGCAAACACGCTCACGTTGACTGACCCGGCGGACAACGACATCGAGGACTGGTTCGAGCTCTACAATGGCGGCAACGCCACGGTGGATCTCTCGGGGTTCACCTTGACGGATGATCAGTCCAATCCTGCGCAATGGATCATACCCAATGGCACCACGATTCCCGCAGGTGGCTATCTGCTCGTTTGGGCAGATGGTGAGCCGGGCCAGAACGGTGCAACCGCTGATCTTCACACGAGCTTCAAACTCAGCCAGACTGGCGAAGGAATCGCGCTTTACAATCCCGCAGGAACTCTCGTCGACACCGTCGCTTTTGCGGCGCAATCCAATGACGTCAGCCAGGGACGCTGGCCTGATGGAAACACCACGCCTTTCCAGTCGATGGTTCGTCCCACGCCTCGCGCTCGAAACATTTTTGGAAATGTTGCCAACAACAACCCACCAGTGCTCGCGGCCATTGGCAACAAATCCATCGCCGAAGGCGCTCCCCTCACGTTCGCCGCGACAGCACAGGAGCCCGACGCAGGGCAAGTTTTGAAGTTCACTCTGGATGCAGGCGCACCAGGTGGAGCCACTATCAACGCCAGCAGTGGGATCTTCACCTGGACTCCAACGGAGCAGCAAGGCCCGGCAACCTACAACATCACCATTCGCGTCACGGATGACGGCACGCCTGCTTTGTCGGATGTCGAAACGATCACGGTGACAGTCAACGAAGTGAATGCGGCACCGACGCTCGCCGCCATTGGTGATCGTGCCGTGGCTCCCGGCGTCATCGTGACATTCACTGCAGAGGCCAAAGACACGGATGTTCCTGCTCAAGCCATCACCTTCAGCCTCGACGCGGCACCGGTTGGAGCCTCGATCAATCCTGGCACGGGAGTGTTCTCCTGGACCCCAACTGTCGCCCAAGCGGGAAAGGCGCACTCCATTACTGTCGTTGCAGCAGACAACGGAACACCTTCTCTAAACGCCGCCCGCACTTTCAGTATCACTGTGGTCGCGGGCAATGCCCCTCCCTTGCTCACTTCGATCGGCTCACGCTCCGTCGCCAAAGGGGGCACTCTTGAGTTCATCGCCGTCGCCAAGGACACAGACATTCCAACTCAGACGCTGACTTTCAGCCTCGGTGCTGGCTCACCCGAAGGCACCAAGATCAATCCATCAACGGGGGCATTCTCTTGGACGCCATCCTCGCCTCAAGGGCCTGGAGTTTTTCCGGTGACCATCAGCGTCACCGACAATGGCAATCCGCCCTTGAGCACATCGGAGACTTTTCTCGTCACTGTCAGCGCGCTGAACACGCCGCCTGTGTTCGCAAGTTTCAAGGATCAACGCGTGGTTGAAGGGAAAACAGTGAGCTTCCTCGTCCTCGCCGGAGACCGAGACGTGCCAGCCCAAAATCTCACTTACACCATTGATCCCGGAGCACCCGCCGGTGCCAAACTGGACCCCGCCACACTCACCTTCAACTGGACAACCACCGAAGCGGATGGCCCAGGCACCTATCCCATCACCATTCGAGTGACCGACGACGGGGCTCCACCCATGACGGATGCGAAGACCATCATCATCACTGTCACAGAAGCCAACACCGCCCCGAGCCTGGACCCGATCCCAAATCAGACGGCCACTGTTGGGAGTCTGTTAAAACTGACCGCCCGAGCCACCGACGCCGATCTTCCACCGCAAAAGCTGACCTTCGCTCTCGTTGGTGGTGTGCCGAGTGGCGCGACCATCGATCCGTCCAGCGGCCAGTTCCAATGGACTCCCGCAGTTGCTCAAGCCTCGCAAACATTCACCATCACCGTTCGTGTGACTGACGAAAGTCTAATCCCATTGAGCAACGACAAGACATTCAACGTTTCAGTCGGTGCTGCGCCCTCCGTTGAGATTGTAGGCGTCAGCGTTCCAACGCCGGGGACAATCTTAATCAAATGGACTTCACAAATCGGCCAGTCGTATCGCGTTCAGTATTCCACCGATCTGGGGTCCTGGCTCAACCTCGGCACTCCCATCACCGCATCCAGCGCTGTTTCAATTCAAACGGATTTGCTTCCACCGACCACCGAATTCAGATTCTACCGAATAATACTTGGCCAGTAACTCTTAGCATTTGCCGGTTTTCTACCAGCAATCGAGGGACAAAGGGAGAGTAGGAGGTGGGCAGTTCCATCCCCTCAATGTTGGTGGAACACGACATCGCTTGCTGGCTGATGTACGGCGCAGAAGCCCCTGGAACAGGCTCTTGTCTGGCCTGATGCGAAGCGATGGGGCAGGGAGGTCATCGCGATTGGACGGCGGTGCTTCTCGGGGGGCGCATTTATTGGAGGATGAGAAGCCTGGTCTCCAGTCTTCCAATCACTTCACCGGGCAATGCTTCATCCAAGGAACTGCGTGCCGGTTTCTCTCCACTCACATGCCCGTCTGCAAACACGGCGTTTGCCTTTTGCTGGTGCCGGAAGTGAACGGTCGGTTCATTTGTACTGAGGTAATAAAACTCCTCGAGCATCGGACGTTCTGGCGATGCAGGCGCTTGAAAGGTGTTCACTTGAGCAGCGTCGGCCATCACCACGAGTTCAGACAGCCGGCTGATGTGGCTGATATTCACGGCGGGATCGTTGAGCGGAACGGAAAGCGACAGATTGTAACCGTATCCGTAGGAAGCACCGGTTGCCTTCAGTTTCACACGCGAGCTGTTGTAGGTGAATGCGGGACATACATCGACCCCACGGCCGCTGAGGTAGGGAAACAGCGCGCCCTGTGTGGCGTCGAATCGCCGCGTTCCCTCGATGCCGTCCTCCATCCATCCAAACCAAAAGATGCGCCCGCCATTGGCGACCGCGCCGCGCCAGCGAAAGGCCCGGCCTTCGTTGTCGTCCCAATACATCTGAGCCGCGAGGCCAAGCTGGCGCAGGTGATTGACGCATCGAGCGCGATGGGCGGAAGATTTTGCGCGGCTCAACGCGGGCACCGTCAACGCCGCGAGCAAAGCGACGATGGCGATCACGATGAGCAGTTCGATCAAGGTGAATGCGGCGCATCCATAATGTGACGTGGGCGGAGCGCGGAATTCATTTCGCCGTCTTCTCTGGAAGGCGCTTCGGCTCATGGAGAGCCTCCACGATTTCAAAAATCGAGCAGAGAGACCTTGAACCCCGAATTCATGGGGAAACAGGTTCATGGATAGGGGACACCTCCAAGAATCGGATGTGAGTTGAGGCCATGAACCCGCTGCTTGATCAAATGGTAAGAATTGAGCACTGAGTTTTTGAGGACGCAGAGGACTCGAAACCCAACTCTCTGTGTCCTTCGAGACTCTGTGCTGAACTGGCGGTTCACGGAGAGCCGACATTCCCACCGTGGGATGCGCATTGAGATCATGATCCAAAGACTTGCTGGCAAGGGTGCCGTTGTTCGATGTCTCGATTCATGGCACAGGCCGGGCCTTGACCCGATAATAGCGGAGAGGTGCGGATGCGGCGTCAGTCTCTCGGAGGACTATTTCCCCGTTGGAGCCGTTCACGCTCATGGAAACTTCTCTCCAACCGTGAAAATCCTCGGTGGCTTCGAGCACGTAAACCCAACCATCGCGCGCGCTGAACTCAACTTCCCATTGCTGATCAGCGAACCGCCCACGCAAGTTTGAAACGGGAGGCGGCGGCAACGTCAGCGTGATGTTGTCCACAAATCCATGCGCAAGCAGCGAGCCGCCGAAACGTGTGTCCTGGCTGCTGTCGGAATAGCTCGACACGGAGAAGGCATCGACGCGGAAATCCGTAAACGCGGTGCTGAGTGTCACCGCGTTCACCGTCTTGATGGGCACGCCGTTGGTTGTGATTGTGGTCGTCAGGGTGAAGTCGTTCGCGGTGTAAGACATGCTCACGCGCATCGTGACTCCCAGTGGAAGATCGAGAATTGTATAATCGATGGCTCCCCGATAACTCAGAGATGAGTTTGTGGACCAGATCGCCGGCCAGAGTGTGGGACCGAAACCTGTGTCGGGAAAGAAATTGAACTCGACGAGGTTCGGCGAACGCGCCCCTGTTCCCCGGCGGAATTCAGGTTGGGAAGCCTGCGCGTTGTTCTGGAAGCCAATTGCCAGCGGAAAAGTGGATGGTTTGCCCGGTGCAATTCCGGCAGCGACATCCTCCAACGACAAATCAAACGAGATCGAGAAATCGTCCCTCCGGTTCAACATCGTTGCGAGCGGCACTCGGAAGTAGCTGTTTGGTTTTGTGGAATCCCAGGTCACACGGAGATCTTGAGACGCCGTGTTCCATTCGAACAATCCCGCCTCGCCGAACCTTTCCCAGCCGCGGGCCGACGGGTCCGAAGAAAAATCCTCCGTCAGTACCGCCGCCTCAGCCAGAGAGACGGCGACGATGAAGAGAACCGGGAAGAGGCGCATGATGATTTCCCATCCAGCTATAAACTGCTGCGTCGTTTTGAGAAGGCGAGTGCTCCCACACCGAGCAAGGCCAGCGTCCAGACACCCGGCTCAGGCACGGTTGACACGCCGTCGATCTCAGCGCGGCCTGTAAGCACTTCAATCCGGACAAAATTCGCCGCCAACGCATCAGCCGGATTCCCACTGTCATCGATGCTCCAGCTCAAGTCATATCCTGTGCCTCCGCCTGATCCTGCGTAGCGTCCGCGAATCCCTCCAAGGTCAAGCCCCGCGAAATCGGAACCTTTGAATGATGGATTCACCGGCTTCCCGAAATCCCCCAATCCATCCGTCGGGGAAAGCGTGTCCATGACCGGAGCTTTCGCGGGATCAAGCGTGAACCAGTTCACATTGTCCGCGCTGACCGAGACGCGCGTTGTGCCTTCGTTGGCGCTAAACAGCGAACCATCCGTGATCCCGCCTCCGGAGAAATCTCCATTCGTGATCACGAATCCCGCGTTGCCGAAGATGATGAAATCAATCCCAAACGGATTGCCTGGAAGATTCCGAATGGGCGTTCCGAAACCGAGTGTCAGCGAACCGCCGACACCGATCGACACGACCTGTTCCTTCAAGTATGGCGGATTGAATGGATCCACCGGCCCGCCAAACAACCCTGGTGTTACACGCGAAGGTTCTCCAAGCGCGACGAGCGCATTGGTGTATCCCTCGCCGGTGCTGAAGTCCGTGGCGAAGCCGATCCCTGGATTGTAACTGACAACGCTGGTGGCGAAGTCAGCCGCGAGCGAGGCTGCGCTCAACATCAAGGCGGCAGCGGTGATGATGGAAGTGCGAACTTTTTGCATTTCTGATCTTTCAATTTACTCCACGGCACCAAGGCCGTGAGTGGTTTGCGGAACTGAGAGACCAGTGCGGAGTTGGAAGGGATTCTGCCTTTCACGCGCCACTCGGAAGTAATGGCAGTGGAAAAAGAAAAACCTTCAAACTCCTGCAAAACGAGAATGAAGGTCATCAACGATTCCCACGCGCGACAGGCGCCTGGGACTGGCCTCATCCTTCTCTTTGTCGGAGAAGTCGGCTGCGAGATTCATGCAGTTGGCACCACATGAACTCAGCCGCGACGAGCACAACCAGATCGGTATCCTGACTTCCGGGTCTCGAACCATTCTCCCGCCTTCCCAGCCGCTCTCGGGGCCAGTGGCCCTGGGAGTCTGTAACCCGTCACAGTGGCGCAACCGTCCCCGATTTTCACGGGGTTCCCTGACATCTGATCGTGATTTTTTGCGGGCCTGAGCCCGCCGGTTTCAAAGAGCACTCTTCTGTTACGGAGTCGCGCGACCACTGCCAAGCAGATTCTCGTTTGTGGTTGGCAAACCGGTGTATCCGCAGGTTGTCGGTGGAGCGCGATTGTGCTGAAAGCCGGTCGCAGCAGGTATCGATAGCTCGCACTCATGCCAAACCAGCTGCGGCTGGTGCTGCGCACACAACCGCGCTCCTGGCCGAGAGTCAGGTTCACCGCCACTTGTGGATGCGCTGTTGGCAAACTGGAAAAGTCGAACTGCCTCACGGCGTTATCGTCGCCGGTGAATCAAATATGAGGAATGCCAGACTGATTCAGTCGATCACTCCAGCCCGCACTCCGCGCTACTTGTCCCACTGGGTGTCATAGTGCTTCGGCTGCTGTGCCTGGTCCGGAGTGAACGGTTCCACATGCCAGTCCGCGAGCAGGACGGAGCCGCGGCCCTGTTTGAAATAATTCGCGGTCGTGGGTTTTGCTCCGCGAAAGATCTTGTGACGTGCTGCCAGCACATTTCCTGGAGGAACGAACCGGCCGTCGTCGATGATTGGCTGGCCATTCTTCGGGTCGCCGTTCTCGTCCACGAGGACCATTTTTTGAGACGGCTGGCGGATCGCCGTCTGTTTGAACGGCAGCGCCGGGGCAGAGCCCGCGACGATGGGGAAGACAGATCCTGGTCCGTAGTTCTTGTCCGTGACGTAGCTGACCATGGCATAACTGTAAATGTATGGGTTGTGGTCCAGCTTCCTCCGCGCATCCCAATCCTTGTCCGATGGGCAACGAAATAGATTGGTGGTGAAGCTGCCCAGGTACGGCCCGATGGCACTGTTACGGGTGTCCTGGATCAATTCGCTCGTGAAGGCACCGCTGCCAGTGCGCTTGATGTTCCAGAAGATCCAATCCTCCTGCATGGGATTGTAGGCGCCGCGCGAAGCTACGCCCGGAAAAGTATCCTTGTTGTCATCGAGGTACATGGCGAAGGCGAGTCCCAGTTGCTTGAGATTGTTCACACACGCGGTTTGATGGGCCTTCGCTTTGGCCCGGGACAACGCTGGCAATAGCATTCCCGCCAGAATGGCGATGATGGCGATCACAACCAGCAATTCGATCAGTGTGAATCCGTCCTTCCGCGAAAGGCGGACGCGATGGACGAAGTAGTGAAAGCGTTGGCAGCAGGTGGGGTTCATGAGTGAACTCAAGACCTTCAATCCTCCGTGGTCAATTCCGTTTCACAGGACGTTGAATCTGGAAGTTGCAGACGCACGCCATGGGTGCTGGAGCGTGTGAATTGTGGTGTTCGGGCCAGCCTGACCCTCGCGGCAATCAGCGGCGGCGCTGCATCACGGGATGCAGGAAGCGTCCTGCACATGAAAGTTCCAACGGATGAGATTTCATTATTGGAACTGAGGCTTCAGTCCGTCAGGATTGGCACATGAAGACCCAGCAGCCTGCCACGAACTCTTTCATTCATCACCTGTCCCGGAGGGGCTTTTGCCGCGTCGGTTCTCAGGTGGCTCTCGGAATCGCCGCCTCGCCTTCGCTGTTGGCGCAGGAAGCAGCATCCAATGGTTCCCGGATCAAGATGAGCATCTGCCTGACACCTGGGAGCATCGGAGTCTCGGCCAATCAGCGCGAAGCCATCGATCTCGCGGCGCGGCACGGATTCGACGCGGTGGAGCCTTTCGGTGGTCAACTGGCGAATTTCAGCGAGAGCCAGATCGCCGAGATGGTTGATGACTTGAAGCAGAAGAAGCTTGTCTGGGGTGCGGCGGGATTGCCAGTGGAGTTTCGACAGGACGACACGAAGTTTCGCGACGGAATGAAAACGCTGCCGAAAATAGCGGCTGCATTGCGAACTGCCGGTGTCACGCGTGTAGGCACGTGGCTGCCGCCGGCCCATGCGTCGCTGACTTATCTCCGCAACTTCAAGCAACACGCTGAACGCCTCCGGGAAGCCGCCCGAGTGCTAGCTGATCACGGGCAGAGGCTCGGCCTGGAGTACGTCGGAACTCAAACGCTCCGCAACAACCGCAAACATTCCTTCATCCACACGATGGCGGAGACGAAGGAACTCATCGCGGAGATTGGAACTGGAAACGTCGGGTTCGTGCCCGATAGCTGGCATTGGTGGACTGCGGGTGACACGGTGGACGATCTGCTGACGCTCAAGAATGAAGACGTGATCTCCGTCGATTTGAACGACGCTCCCTCCGGTGTGCCGAAGGACCAACAGATCGACGGCAAGCGCGAGCTTCCGCTGGCGACAGGAATCATCGAGGTGGCCGGTTTCCTGAATGCGCTGCAGAAAATCGGCTACGACGGTCCGGTGCGCGCCGAACCGTTCAACAAACCGTTGAACGATCTCGACAACGACGCAGCGTGCACCGCCACAATTGTGGCGATGCGGAAGGCTTTCGCTTTGCTCCGGTAGCTTTCTGGAACTCGCCTCCACTTCTTCGACCACTGCGTCAGCATTCGACGCTGAGGGCAAAGCCAAGGCTCCGCGGTGGTCGAAAATGGTTCTTCGCTGCTTTCGGTGGGTTCGCCGACAGCGAAAGCTGCCTTCTGGCATCCCTTCAGGATGCAGAGACCGGTTCCACGACCACCAGCTATTCCACTGAAAACAGCGAAGAACCACGGGTGCCTGCTTGCCGCCGGGCTGGCTTGAGCACAATCGCTCAAAAAATTTGGTGCATAGCGTTGGCAACGTCGGCACCATGTTCACACACATGAAACAATTTCTCGTCATCCTGCTGGCTTCGGTGACCACCTTATTGCTTGGAGCGGACCTGAGTTCATTCAACGGTGCCTGGATCGTCGATTCCGCCGAGATGAATGGAAACTCCATTGCGGCGGATGATGTTTCCGGCATCGTGCTCACGCTCAAAGACGGCACCTACCTTTTCCAAAGCACCGACATCACTGCCAAGGGGACGTACAAGGTCGATCAAACTCAATCTCCGGCGACAATGGACCTGACCGAAGTCGAAGGTCCAAATGCCGGACGCACTCTCCGCGCAATCGCCGAAGTGACCGCGAGTGGCTGGCGCACGTGTTTCGCGCTGCAAGCCGGGGCGGAGCGGCCCAAGGCATTCAAGACAACCGCGGACAGCGGCCTTTTCCTTGCCAGCTACAAACGCAAACTAGGCACCGAGCCATCCGTCAGTCCGTTGAAAGTGCTCCTGCTCGCCGGTGGATGCTGTCACGAGTATGGGAAACAGAAGGACGTTCTCAAAGCCGGCATCGAAGCTCGCGTGAACGCACGGGTGGACATCATCTACTCGCCGGACACGAGCACGCATCCGCCGCTGTCCACCTATGGCAATCCAGACTATGCGCGGGGCTATGATGTGGTGATCCATGACGAATGCTCGGCCGACATCAACGATCCGGCGGTGGTCGAAGCCGTGCTCAAGCCGCATCGCGATGGAATCCCAGGAGTGAACCTTCATTGCGCGATGCACTCTTACCGCATCGGCAAGCCCAATGAAGCGGCAAAACCGGGGACGCCTCATGCCTTCTGGTTTGATTATCTCGGCTTGCAATCGAGCGGCCACGGCCCGCAAAAGCCAATTCAGATCACATTTCTCCAGTCCGATCATCCGGTTACGAAAGGGCTGCAAAACTGGACCACGATCAATGAAGAACTTTACAACAACATCATGATCTGGGGCGGCGCACAGCCGCTGGCGCGGGGCAGACAGGATGGCGGTGGTCGTATTGGACAGACCGACGCCGTCGTCGTGTGGGTTAATGAGTACGGAGCCAAAAGGACTCGAGTTTTTTCAACCACTCTTGGACACAATACACAGACTGTCGGCGACGTCCGATACCTGGACCTCGTTGCCCGAGGTTTGCTCTGGAGCACGAAGCATCTCAATGAAGACGGAACTCCTGCCGCAGGCTACGGGCCGGGAGGGAAGTAGGCAGTGGGCGCGGTGGCGTATTCCGCGAAACTCACTTTCGCTTGAAAAATCACGGCGCGGAAAAGGCGCTGCGATAGACGGCTGTGCTCGCTGCTTTTTGAGTGTCTTCCGCCTTGCCGCTTGGGCCGTCAGCCAACCCGAAGTGTTTGGCGCGGAGTTTGGCCGCTTTGCGGTATTCGGCATGGCCGTCCATGAAAGTCAGGTTTCCCCCGGCGTTATGAACGTTGGAGTATAATTCCTGTTTGGCGGTCGCGCCGTCGTGCCAGTAGCTGTATTGATTGGCGGTGCCGAGGCCGAAATCTGGTCCCACAGCGGGCCGCAAAGCAGTGAAGCTGATGAGCCATACACATTCCTGCAGGAAGATGATCTCGGACGGATTGGGGATGTGGCCAAGGGACATCTCCATCACGACGGCGTTCGGAAAGTAGCTCGCGGCGCTGGTTTCCGTAGGGCGGATTTCGGGGAGGTCCGCCTTTTTTGCAGTCGGGCAGACATAGACTTGCGAACTCTTCCTCTGTTCGCCCTGGAGGTAGGGTGAGATGGCGTAGAGACAATTATTTCGCCAGCCGGCGGCTTTCGGATTCATGAAGTCGAGAACCTGGGAAGCTTTCGGCGGCAGTTTCTGGAAATCGCCTTCGTACAAAGTGAGCGCCAGGCCAACCTGCCGTTGATTGCTCAAACAGCGCGCTTGACGGCCCTTCTCCTTCGCCTTTGCGAGGGCCGGCAGCAGGAGTGACGCGAGGATGGCGATGATCGCGATGACGACGAGCAGTTCGATCAATGTGAAAGCCGCCCTGGCTGGCCGAGAATTTTCAAAGGTTTTCATGTTCACCGGTTTTGCACGGAATGACTTCGCTCTGGGGTTCAATGGCAGCTTTATTCCGGAAATGGCATCAGTGCTCAAGAAGTAATTCCAAACGAGTGGCGAATGGGAAGGCTTGGATTTGATGCTCGTCGTCAGTGAGGTTTCCATCCATGCTGGCAGCGAACTTTTGAAGCATGAAAATCATTGAGCTCAATCATGTGGCAATCCACGTCCAGGATGTGGAGCGCAGTTGTGAATTTTACCGGACGGTGCTGCGCCTCGATCCAATCCCGCGGCCGGCCTTCACATTCCCCGGAGCATGGTTCCGGCTGGGCGTCGAACAGGAGCTGCACATCATCGGTGAGCGGACAGACCCGGTCTTTTCCAAGAACCGTGGCAATCATTACGCGCTCCGTGTGGACGATTTGAAGGAGTGGGACAGCCATTTGCGCGCGGTGCAGGCGGATTTCATTCCAGCCAGGCGGCGTCCTGATGGGGCATGGCAGATATTCGTCCGCGACCCGGATGGCCACGTCGTCGAGTTGTTCACCCCGCCTCCTATCATCTGAGAGCAGTGAGGAGTTGCTGCTTTGATTCGAGACGGGAGTTCAAAGCGCGAAATGCTCGACATACACGAAAACAGTATGGCGTGGTCGAAGTGCGTTTTTCCCGCCGCTGGGTGAATGATCCGCCAGTTCCATTCGTGCCTATCCGCTTGGTTGCCAAACCGGATTGGAGCCAGGAGCGCTGAGCATTGCTCGGCTTGCTGGCCAGCGGTTTGAATCCACGCCGAGCGATGCTCGGCGCTCCTTTGGCAACTAACCGGATAGGCATGGTTCCATTCTTCTCTCCTTTCGAGCTTTTCGAATTCTTTGTTGTTCCAAAAGTTTTTTCCGAGTTGATCGGTTTCTCCTTTTCGGAGTTTTCAGTTCATTGCTAGCTTCGCGCCCATGCGAATTTTGTCAGGCATTCAACCATCCGGCGCTCTGCATCTCGGTAATTATTTCGGGATGATGCTCCCGGCCATCGAACTTCAGGAAAAGGGTGAGGCGCTTTACTTCATCGCCAATTACCATTCGATGACTTCGCTCTTCGACGCGGAGCAGCGCCGGAAGAACTCCCTGGATGTGGCTCTCGATTTTCTTGCCTGCGGCCTCGATCCAAAGAAGGCGATTTTCTGGAAACAATCGGACGTACCCGAGGTGACAGAACTCGCCTGGCTGCTGACGACTCTCACGCCAATGGGCTTGTTGGAGCGCTGCCACAGCTACAAGGACAAGCTTGCCCATGGCATATCGCCCAATCACGGGTTGTTCGCGTACCCTGTCTTGATGGCGGCGGACATTCTGATCTTTGATTCCAACATCGTGCCCGTGGGCCGTGACCAGAAGCAGCATGTGGAAGTCACGCGCGACATCGCGATCAAGTTCAACCAGCAGTATGGCGAAACCTTCGTCATCCCCGAGCCTCAGATCCGCGAGGAAGTGGCCGCCGTGCCGGGCCTGGATGCTCAGAAAATGAGCAAGAGTTACGGCAATACCATTGAGATCTTTGGCGAAGAGAAGGCCACCCGGAAGAAAGTCATGAGCATTGTCATGGACAGTCGCACTCCGCAGGAACCGAAGCCTGACGCCGAGAAAAACATCGTGGTCCAATTGCTCAAGTTTGTCGCTCCGCCGGAGGTGGCGCGTGACGTTGAAGACCGGCTTCGCGCCGGGGGGCTTGGCTATGGAGATCTGAAGAAGAGTCTGTTCGAACATTACTGGAATTATTTCGCTCCAATGCGAGCCCGTCGTGCCGAGCTCGCATCGAACCTTGACTATGTTCAGCAGGTACTCCGTGAGGGCGCTGAACGTGCTGGAGCTGTCGCCGGGCCGGTGCTCACTCGGGCAAAGCGCGCGGCGGGTCTGGACTGAACGCGAAGGCCGTATTCAGGCTACAGGAGCAGGAAACGGATTTTGCTTCGAGATCCTGGCAGGAAATAAGTCTTTTCTCACGGGGCATTTGCGGTATCTCTTCAGGCACCTACTATGTCACACGCATCTTTTCGGAACTCTCATTCCAATCGACCGGCATTCACCTTGATCGAACTGCTCGTGGTCATCGCCATCATCGCGATTCTCGCCGGGATGTTATTGCCGGCGTTAAGCCGGGCGAAGGACCGCGCTCAACTCACGCTCGACTTGAACAACGTGAAACAAATCCTGCTGGCCAGCCAGTTGTATGCGACCGACAACGACGATCGTCTGGCGCATCCGACATGGGGAGGTGATTTGAGCGGTCCGGATGGCTGGGTTTACGCCACGAAGAACAACGGTCGTATCCCCGGTGGTCCTGCCACTGTCACTTCAGCCACAGGGAAGGATGTGAATTCCGTCCAGTTCAGCAATCAAGTGGCATTCTTCAAAATCAGCCAGCTTGGCCCGTTCCTGAGCGACTACAAAGTCTGTTGGTGCCCCAAGGACGTGGCGACACGCGGCACGGGCAAGCTGAAGACTCTATGGTTGGGACGCCCGGTAAAACTCACATCTTATTGCTGGAACGGGACAATCGGAGGCTACAATAATATCGGCAAGCCATCCCTGAGTCCCGATGGAAAAACCTACAAGACATCTGACTTTCTTGCGACTGACTGGCAGATGTGGGAGCAGAACGAACTGGATGCATTCAATTTCAATGATGCCTCGAACGTCCCTCCACCCGGCAACGCCGGCAATGGCGTCTCAATCCGTCACGCAGGGCTCGCAGGTTGGTGGAACATCTCAAACCCCAACGCCAATACGCCTACGATCACAAGCCTCCCGGGTGGAGCGGTCGTCGGGATGTTTGGTGGGAGTGCTCAACAACTCAAATGGAAGCTTTCCTGGGAAATCATTAACAAAATCCCCTATCCGAACCAGTTGTTCAACGGCCCGGTTTATCAGCGATAGCCGACTTGGAAATGACTTCGCCTGGCAACAAGTGAGCGCGGGCTATTCGTTGCCTCTGACTTTTTCCTTCTCGCCGTCGTAGTCGTAAAACGGCTTCCGGAACTTGTAGAGCAACCAGTGCGCGAATCCGGCGAGTGGAGACCTGTAGCCCAGCCAGGCGAGGAAGGAACTCCTGAAACAAAAAAGCCCCGGATAATCAGTCCAGGCTCGCTTGAGGTAAAACTTCTCCGTGAGGAAGGCGTCCAGAGGTTGGTTCAATCGGATCGCCCTGTAATCTGTCCACCAGCCTTTCCTCTCGAAATGGCGGAGGTAGGGAACGCGGCGCTCGTCGATCTGCATAAGACGGCAGCAAACACGGTCGGCGGCGACAAGGTCATTGGAAGTCAGAAGCCAGTTGAGTTCCACCGGATTACCGCGCATCGGTCCACTGTCAGTAAGGCCGAAGCGGCCATCGATGATGGAGTAAGCCCTCGGCAGCCGGCGATTCACCTCATACATCACTTCCGCGAAGAAAGGGTGCAATTTGAGCCGTTCCGCAGGTTCCTGAATGCAGCCCCATTGGTTCTTGATCGACATCGAGACCAGTGTGTTCATGTGGATCTTTGGAACCGGCAGGGTGATGAACGCATCGATCTCATGCAGCAGGAGCCTGGGCAGAGGAACGCGCAATTTACGCCAGCCAGCACGCACTTCCAGCCACTCCGGCTCGGTGAAGCTGATGTTCACACAGCGCGCTCCAGTGCGTCTGGCCAGTTCGGTGATCCCCATTTTCCTGAAAACCTCATCGATCGAGAAGCGATTGTAGCCGCCGCTGTCCGCTTCACCGATGATCACGTTGAATCCTCGCCCCGTCAGCAGTTCGGTCACTGCCGTGAGGCATTCGAACGACGTCATCACACCAGGTCGGTACGTGGGGAAGGTCAGATTGGGTTTGAGGAAAACTCTCGATCCGGGTGGAACATTATCAAAGAACCCCACGGCTTCGAGTCCGGACCGGACAACCTCTGGATAATTCCCGGCGAGGCGTTCGAGATGAACGCACGGAGTGGCGTTTCGAGGTGATGCGGTCATGGGAGGAGAGCTTTCAATTGAACTGTCCGCCGCTGGCTCACTTTGATTCCTGGTTGAGTGCTTCACGATAGACGGCCATGAGTTTCTCCACCATCTGGTCGATTGAAAAGCATTCTTCCAGCCGGCGTCTCGCATCCAATCCCATCTGCTCGCGCAATGAACCGTTTTGCAGGAGGACTTCCAACTTTGCAGCCAGTGCATCGGCGTCACCCGGCGGCACGAGGAAACCTGTTTTGCCATCCACCACCTGGTCGAGGGATCCCCCGATGGCGGTCGCGATCACCGGACGGCTCATTGCCATCGCCTCCAGAACCACGCCACCGAACGGCTCGGGCTGCGCCGAGGGCAGAACGAAGACGTCCATTGCGGCATAGGCAGGCTTCGGATCGGCGAGTTCCCCGGTGAAAATCACATCCGCTTTCGAAGCGTTCATACCAGCAGCAGCCGGCGCAAGGAGGCCCTCACTCTGCCGTGCTTTTTGACCCGTCATTCCGGACGGAGAGAAAGTTTGAGATTGTCTCGTTGAAGTTGAGCAGTTCGCTTGTGAACCGATTGCTGATTCCGTTGAAGTGAACGTCAACCCCAGATCCGTGATGAGTTTCTGTAGCCGGGTCAAATGCTCCTCGTTTCCAGTTGAAGTCGATCCGACGATCAGCCCTTTTGTGCTGAAGCCCCGTTGCTTGAGCTTCGCGATGGCTTGCACCAGCACTTCCTGTCCCTTGCGGACAAACTTGATTCTTCCGACACAACCCACAGCCACCGCGTTGGAGAGCGCATATTCTTCGCGGAACTTGGTCCGCAGTTCAGCCGGATTTTCGGGAAATTCATCCAGCGGCAGACCGTTATGAATCACCGTCACATTGCGAGCGCCAGGAAACTGATTCGCGATCGGGTGTGAAACACAGATCACGCGCCGCGAAAGCCCGGTGATGTAGCGTCTGTAAACGCTCCAGAGGGAACGGAACTCCTGGAAGCTGTCGCGCACATGCCACACATGGGGAACGCGCGCAAGGCACGCTGCAAGGGCGGTGGAGGGCATGACTCCCGTGTTCGTATGCACCAAATTGATGTGATGGCGGCGGATCAGCCGCCACAACCGAACCACTGAGAACGGGAAGCCACACAGAAATCGGGCGACACCGCTGAAAGAGCCAAACGCACCACGATCAATGACGGAAAGTCCAGGTTCGATGTGGACCGTGATTCCGAGTTGCAACTGTTCGATCCGGAGCCGAAGCGGTCCATCCTCGGGCAGCACAACGACGGGATCGAAGCCGCGTTGCTTCACTTCCGGCAGCAGCCGCAAGAGCGAACGGCTCGCGCCGTAAATGTCGGCGCTGTTATGGACGTACAGAATTCGTTTTGGACTGGGCATCGCCAAGGTTCGCGGCTCCGCACCGTGCCAACCTTGCTGCGTGAAGGGAAGGAAATTGAAACTCCCGCCAATCCTCAGTCGTAATCCTGGGCTCAATCTGTCCGCCCCGCAGTGGCAAAACTCCACTGCAGTTCGGAAGGTCTCAACCATTTTTGGAGGTGCCGGGAATTTGAAGGACTGGTGCTCTTCCTGGATCACTTGCCCCTTTTCACGCTTGAAGCTTCGAGGAGCTTGTGATGTTGTCGATTCGCGCTCAGGCGCTGAATCACCTCTCCCATAAACACATTATGAACACAATCACCCTCGTGAGCATCGTGCTCGCATTACTCGCCGTGATGGCGACGGGCGTGACGGCGGCGGAAGCACCCGCCGTCGGAAAACCCGCGCCGGATTTCTCGCTGCAAGGCAGCGACGGCAAAACTCACAAGCTCTCCAGCTACAAAGGCAAACAGGCCGTGGTGCTGGCCTGGTTCCCCAAAGCCTTCACCGGTGGCTGAACGGCCGAATGCAAGTCGCTCCGTGAGAGCGGCACTGAAATTCGGAAATTCGACGTGGCGTACTTCACCGCGAGTTGCGACCCGATGGAGGGCGAGAAGGGCAACAAAGCCTTCGCCGAGTCACTCGGGTTGGACTACCCGATCCTGAGCGATCCGACCCGCCAGGCCGCGCTGGCTTATGGCGTGGTCAAGGACGACAAGGGATTCGCGGCACGCCGGACCTTCTACATCGGCAAGGACGGGAAAATCCTGTTCATCGATGAGGCGGTGAAAGCCGGTTCGCACGGAGCGGATGTGGTCGCGAAGCTAAAAGAACTCGGCATCGCGGCGAAGAAGTAAACCAACCAACGTGATTCAGAGCCACGCCGCGCGGCCCGATCAAGGCCGCGCGGCGTGCGCATTTTCGGGAGTGCTGCGGTAGGGCGAATCCGTGAGCGACAGCCCCGAGGGGGGCTCGGCAAACGATCGTTTTCCCTGTGAGTGATCAGCCCCTCGGCGGATGATGCGAGGAAACAGCGGCGCTTGGGAGCGCCGCACTCCATACGCTTCGCGCGATTTCATGCGTTGGCTTCGAATGGGGCATTGTTGGTCGCGCCAGCGTATGGAGTGCGCCGTCAGCAGGCGGCGCTGTTCCGGGAGCGGGCCACCGAGGCGAATGGAAATGGAAAAGCCTGATGCGTCCGGCTCGCTGGGGTATGATTAAAAGCGAGTGAGGATAAATTTGATCTCGGTAGTATTTGCTCGGAAAAATGGCGCTTTGAAATGGTTTCTGTGCTGCGAAGGCAACTCCCTCTCCCAGCGGGAGAGGGCTGGGGTGAGGGAGAATGCATCGACTTCAAAGTGCTCCGGAACGATTCCACACGCTACATCGCTTGGGGGATTCTCCCTCACCCTTGATCCCTCTCCCGCTGGGAGAGGGAAACAACGGGCGCTGCCGCAACCTTTCACTTGCCTCACCCACTGTTAATCACACTCCGCCTCGCCACACACCCAAACCCTCCCCTTGAACCTGACCTCGAAACCCGGCACTCTCCGCCCGTGCCTCCACAGATCATCGGACATTATCGGGTCACCGGGAAGCTGGGCGCGGGTGGGATGGGCGAGGTCTATCGCGCCACGGACACCAAGCTCGGGCGCGACGTCGCGATCAAGCTGCTGCTCGACGCGTTCGCCGGAAACAAGGAACGACTGGCGCGGTTTGCGCGCGAAGCCTAGGTGCTCGCGTCACTCAATCATCCCAACATCGCCGCCATCTACGGACTGGAAGATTCCGGCGAGGCCAAGGCGCTCGTGCTCGAACTCGTCGAGGGCGAGACGCTGGCCGAGCGCGTCCGGCGCGGTCCTTTGCCGGTCGAGGAGGCGCTCGAAGTGGGCGAACAGATCGCCAAAGCGCTCGAAGCCGCGCATGAGAAGGGAATCATCCATCGCGATCTCAAGCCGGGCAACGTGAAGCTCACGCCCGAGGGCAAGGTCAAGGTGCTCGACTTCGGCCTGGCCAAACTCGCGGAGACCGAGCCTGCCGCCGCGCCGACCTCGGCGTTGGAAGATTCGCCGACCGCGCTCGCCGACAACACCAGGCCGGGCACGATCCTCGGCACCGCCGCCTACATGAGCCCCGAGCAGGCCAAGGGCAAGCCCGTCGATAAGCGCACAGACATCTGGTCTTTCGGCTGCGTGCTTTACGAATGCCTGACCGGCAAGAAGGTGTTCGGCGGCGAGACGGCCACCGACTCGATCGGCGCGGTGCTGCACAAGGAGCCGGACTGGACCGCGCTGCCGAAAGAATTACCGCCGACCATCCAGTTGCTCCTGCGCAAATGTCTGGCAAAGGATCGCAAGCGCCGCCTGCACGATATCGCCGATGCGCGCGTCGATCTCGAACAAGCCCTCGGCGAGCCCGGTTCCTCGACGCTGGTGATGGCTGGCGCCGCGGTCGAGAGCGCGGGGCGACGCGAGCGGTCGCGCGGCTGGCTCACCGCATTGCCGTGGGTGCTGACGGCAGCGGCGGTTGCCTTCGCGCTTCTTGCATTGCGCTCGTCGCGGAGCAACACGGGCAGCAGCGCGAAACCGACGCTCCAGACCTACACGCTGAATCTTCATCCGGATGCGCCGCTGGCCACGTTGGGTGGGTTAGGTTCCACGGTGGTAATCTCACCCGATTGTTCCAAAGTTGTTTACCTAGGGAGGAAGGATGGAGCCATTGGGCTCTACTGGAAACGAATCAACGATCCCGAATTCACTTTGATCCCGGACAGTGTGAAAACACTGGGGTCTCCAGTGTTCGCACCACAGAGCGATCGTCTGGCATTCTTTAACGCACTGGGTGACCTCTACGTGTTCTCCTTTCAGGGTGGGAAGCCGCGAAAGATTGGCCAGGTGGGAACGCCGATTATTGGCGCGCAGTGGAATCCGGACAATCGAATCCTCTTGGCAACCACGGAGGGAATTTATGTGGTCGAGGCGAAAGAGGGCAGTACGCCGGTCATGATTCTCAAGGTGGACAAAGACAAGGGAGAGCGGTTCTTGGGGCATCCGCGCTTCATGCCGGGAGCGAAGGGAGCGATCTTCACGGTGGCTCATACGAATCAGGTGGTTTCGCTGGAAGCTCTGGACTTGACGACGCAAGCGCGCAAGAAATTGGACCTCACGGGATCGTTGAATCCTCTTTATTACCCGGCCACCGGCCACCTGTTGTATGGCCGGGATGATGTGCTCTGGGCCAGGGCGTTCGATCCCCTGAAGCTGGAGTTCACCGGGCCTGAAGTTTCGCTGCTCAAAGATTTGGGACGCGACTGGGCTGTGGCGAGCCATCAGTTCTCCCTCGCCGACAACGGGACGTTGATCTACGGCCGGGGCCACCAGTTGGACCCGCGTTATCAACTGGTGTGGGTGCGAGATCGTGCCGACCCGGAGGTTGTGCCACTGGCGGCGGGAGATTACCGCGCGCCCCGCCTGGCACCGGACGGAAAGTCCGCTATTCTGACTCGCGGTTCGTCATCGGCGGGGAAGAGCCTGCGGGTCGGTCTTGCCGATGGACAAGCCGTTGAGTTGGCCTCGGGCGATTCGGGGACTCGTACCTCTGCGTTTGCCTACGATGGGACAAATGTATTCTTCAACCGCGAAGTCGGTGGTGAGTTGACGGTCCTGCGTGCGCGAGCCGATGCCACAGCGACGCCCGAAGAGATTTATCGTGCGAAGGAAGACAACATCCGAGCACACGCCATTTCTCCCGATGGACGATTCCTCGCCCTGGTGCGTGGCTACCCGGGAGACATCCTGCTCAAGGACCTGAAATCGGCGGACGAAGCGCGGCCGTTTGCGAATACGCCTGCCAACGAGGCGGGACCCCGGTTCTCACCGGATGGTCGCTGGCTGGCCTATACTGCCGACATAGGCGATCGCTTTGAAGCATACGTGCGCCGGATTTCCGAAGGCGGCCTGCCCATTCAGATTTCGAAGAACGGCGGATCCCATCCCGTCTGGTCCCGCGATGGCAGCAAGCTGTACTACCTCGCTAACAAGGAAATCATGGTGAGGGAGGTCAAATCATTTGAGCCGCTGGAATTGGACGCACCCGTTGTATTTGCCACGGGCCGATTCAGATCTTCGGGTCTCGACCCTGGCCCCAACTACGAGGCGTTCACGGACGCGGAGGGAGATCGGTTGCTGATGTTGAAATCCGTCGAGGACGAGCCTGAACCTAGCGGCGCGACGCAAGTGACGGTCAAGGTTCACTTCGACGAGTTCATCCGGCAGCAAGCTGCGCAGGGCAAAGGGCGAGTGGAGCGATAGGCGCACGAAGGCGTGATCCCGAAAAAAAGCTGTGATGCTCACAGCAGTCCAGAGCCTTCGGCTTGAAGCACCGGACGCCTCGAGTGAAAGCCGAAGGCTCTGGGACTGCGGCGGGAACCGCCGCTCTGGTGCGCTCGCTCGCGGGACCACGCTTCATGTGCAACCAACCCCTGAAGCTCGCGAAGCGTCTTGGACTGCGGTAGCCCTTCCGCCTCCGCGGCGCGCCATAACGCCGCTTCGGCGCGACGGCGGCTACCGCTTTTGCCACGAGTGTGACCAACCCGAAGACGAAACTTCGCGCCTGGTTCCTCCATCCCCACAGTCAAAGCGCCAGACCTGCCTGCCGCGACGTCAGCGGCGCAGGCAGGGGACTGGCGCAGTCCAAGACATGGCGGACTCCCAGCCCATCATCATCACAACCCAGCTCCAGCCATTGCAAAGAGCGCAACCAACGTTACCTTTCCGCGAGTTCAAGCCAGTGAGCGCGGCCCGAGGTTTGCTTGGTTTGGAAGCAGATTTAGCATTATCGCGTGTTAAGCATTGCGGAAATTGTCAAGGAGGTCGGCAGACGCTTCGAATTGTTTGTGGCATCCCTCGGGATCGGCGCGTTGGCGTGCTCGTCAGTCCTCGGCGCTGAACCGGTAGGGACGCGCTTGGGTGTGTTATCTCCCGATCCTCACTCCAACTCCAAGACACCGCGAATCTGGCAGGCAAAAGCGGCTCCGGATGCTCCAAGCCAGATCATCGTTCGGTTTCGTTCTCCACTGACACAGAACTCACGTCCGGCGGGCTTGGAGACAATCGCCTCTGACGTGCGGATGCTGGGGCATGGAAACAAGCGCATTGCGCTGCAGGCCCACGGTAAAGAAGCGTCCTATCTGGATCACCTTGCCGTGGTGACGTTGAAGGACGATGTGGCGATGAACACGGCCATCGCCCGGATGAACCGGCGCCCAGATGTGCTCTACGCCGAGCCCAATTCACGGGTTCATATCCTCGGGACGAGGGACTCGGGGCGGATTCCGAATGACTTCGAGTTTGATAAATTATGGAACTTCCGCAATTCGGGGGAGAGTGAGGGGACGACCGGAGCGGACATCAGTGCCACCGAGGCTTGGAAACGTGGCATTGGCAGTCGGAGGGTGAAGGTCGCTGTGATTGACACGGGCATCGACTACTTTCATCCCGATCTGGTCGCGAACCTCTGGGTGAATGATGACATTCCAGGAAACGGCTTCGATGACGATGGCAACAGTTTCATCGATGACGTGCACGGCTTCGATTTCGTTTCGCGGGATGGGGACCCGTTTGACGACCACAGCCACGGCACCCACGTGGCTGGCATCATTGGCGCCACGGGCAATAATCGTGTCGGAGTCGCCGGTGTGTGCTGGGAAGTCACAATGATGGCGATCAAGGCGTTCGATGACACCGGCAATGCAACCACCAGCGACACAATCGAGGCAATCCATTACGCCGTGGCGAACGGCGCACAAATCATCAATGCCAGTTGGGGGCAGGATGATCCCAGCCACGCCTTGGAGGAAGCCGTGGCCGCCGCGATCAATGCTGGTACGCTCTTCATTGCGGCTGCTGGAAATGAGAACACGGATGCCACGGTTTTTCCGGCGGCGTTCGATCACGTAGTCTCCGTTGCGGCGACGGATCGCAAGGACCAGCGTCCGCGATTCTCCAACTATGGAGCGCGTGTGGATCTGGCCGCGCCGGGGGAGTTCATATTATCGACGATGCCGGATTCCCGGTACGAGTACTTCAGTGGAACATCCATGGCAGCGCCGCATGTGACGGGCGTCGCCGCGCTTGTCCTTGCGAATCATCCAGAGTTCTCGAATCGCGATGTCGCCAACATCCTTCGAAATGCCGTCGATCCGCTCAAGACGGACAAGTCTATGGGCTCCGGAAGGCTCAATGCCCGCAAGGCTCTGCTGGTCGATGCTCCGCTCCCATTTGTTCAGTTGGACCTTCCAGCCAGCTTGCGTGGCATCACGTCATTGCGAGGCTCGGCCTCGGGCACGAACCTGGCCGGCTACACACTCGAATACTCAAGCGTGGCCGCTCCCTCCCAATGGACAAAGTTGACCTCCGCGGCATCGCCACCCACCGGCGGCGTGTTGCTCGACCGGTTTGCCACCGCCGAGCTTGACGAGGGGCTTTACACGTTCCGCATCACCGCGACCAATACGATGGGCCAGGTTTCGAGCGACCGGGCTGCCGTCAGCGTCAGCAACGTGCATGTTGATTTCCCACTGCCGAACGATGTATTTCGCGCGGGAGACGCGCTCGAAATCCGCGGTTCATGCTTTGGCAATCATCGTAGCTACCGCGTTGAATACGGGAAAGGTCCGGAGCCCACGAGTTGGTCCGCCATTGGAATCCGTCTCGCTGCGGATGGTTCTCAGGATGTTTTGGATGGGCTCCTCGCCACTTGGGACACGTCGGCGGTGGATGCGGATCAGTTCTACACGTTGCGGCTTTCGGCCACGGCGAACGGCAAACCAGCCGGGGAGCATTTTGTCCGCAATCTCTATTTGGATTCGCGCTTGAAGCGCGGCTGGCCTCAATACCTTCCGATCACGGGCGGTCTTGTGACCAATGATTGGAAGCAAATCACCGTTGCCGATCTGGATGGCGATGGTCGGCAGACGTTGCTGCTGGTTGATCCCGGCAACATCGACGGAAAGATTGCCCGCCTGCTCGCCTACAACCCGGACGGCTCATTGCGTTGGACGAGTGATCTCGCATCGGGCGAGCCTTACTGGGATGTCCCTGTGGTCGGCGACATCGATGGAGACGGGCAGATGGAAATCTTCGTGGATGTTGGAGAGGCAAAACAACTTTTCGCTTTTCGCAGTGATGGAACACCGCTCGGCGGCCAATGGCCGGTGAAGCTGGAGGCCGGTGGGCTGGGCAAAACCATCGCCGATGTCAACGGCGATGGCCTGAACGACTTGATCGGATACTCACACGGAACCGTGGATCGGGCGGGCAATGAAATGCGTCAACTCATCGTGCTGGACGGGCAGGGGAGGTTGATTGGGAAGTGGGATATCGAATCGTGTGATGTCGAGATGGACGCCGGGCGAATTTTTCCCGCCGTGGAGAACCTGGATGGAGAACCCGGAGTGGAAATTGTGGTGCCGCAAGGCTGCCGTTCACTCGCGGCGTTCAGCCTTGCGATGCTGTCTGGACCGCTGTGGGTCGCGCCTGTTGATGGCCAGATCGTCTCATCAGCGGTCATCGGCGACCTCGACAGGGATGGAACTCCGGAGATTGTCATCGGCACTTACGATGGCAGGACCAAGGGCGCATCAAGCGCGCTCTACGTTTTCGACCAGACAGGCAAGGCGTTTCCCGGCTGGCCTATGCTACAGGGCGAATCCTTCAGCAGCCCGCCGGCGCTCGGTGATCTGGACGGCGACGGATCGCTGGAGATCTGCGTGTTGGGCCGGTCGAGCGAGAAGCTTCACGTGATGAAGCATTGGGGTTTTGAGCTGGAGGGATGGCCGGTCGGGCCGATAAGCAGTTCCTCAGTCCGCACCAGCCCTGTGATCGGCGATTTGGATGACGATGGCGAACCGGATGTCGCCATCGCTTCGCCGGGTTATCTTTATCTGGCCTTCACAGTCGGTGATACGTCGAACATTGGTGGCGTCAGCGCCTGGAATGGCTCCGGACATCCCATCCGGCTGAATCCAAAGCGCCCGTCGCTCGTAATGGAAGGTTCTGGTGGCGCATGGCACAAGGCCGCCACCGTGACGCTTGCGGACATCGATCAAGACGGCAGGCTGGATCTCGTCGCCACCTCGGTTCATGACCGCGCTTATGGGCTTCTTGGCGACGCCGGTTTCCGGAAAGCGCGCGGCAGTATTTATGTATGGGAACTCGATGCTTCGTTCAAAAGCAGTCAAACTCCCTGGCCGATGCTCCAGGGCGATGCCCGGCATTCAGGCCGCTATTCCGAGCCGAAACACACGAATCAGCCGCCAGTCATTACGTTGATTCCCGACCAGACGATTTCGGTGGGAGGAAATTTTGTCACTATTCCACTCGACGGTTTTGTCGAAGATCCCGACAACCGTTCGCGCGAACTCAACTGGACCGTGGCAGGCAATTCAGAGCTCACGGCGAGCATCAGCTCTGAGCGAATACTCAAAGTCGAGCGGGTTTCCGCAACTTGGACAGGTTCGGAAATCTTGCGTGTCGCCGTTACAGATCCCGGTGGGCTTCGAAGCGAAGCTTCCGTGACTTATACGATTCGGGATGGATACGTTCCGCCCACAGCCAGCGAGGATCACGCGGCGACGATCGAGGATGCTTCTGTTGAAATCCTGCCACTGAGCAACGACACCGATCCTGAAGGCCGGCAACTGGCGGTTCTGAACGTGAGCAATCCACGCTTGGGCAAGGCGAAACGTGAGGCAGCGGATAAAATTGTTTACACGCCCAATCCGGACGCAAACGGCGAGGACGAGTTCACTTACACCATTGGAAACGGCAGTGGAGGCATCGCCATCGGGGTCGTCAAAGTTTTGGTGAGCCCGCTGAACGACGCGCCGGCGCCCGCCACGGACTACATCGTCACCGACGAGGACACGCCCGTGACCATTGACGTCCTTGCGAATGACATCGACGTGGATGGCGATGCGATTTCGATTATCTCGTTCAGGCAGCCGGAAACCGGAGAACTTCAGCGTGCGGGAGGAGGAAAGTTCATTTACTCGCCGCCCACGAATTACTCCGGCTCGGTCACCTTCTCCTACACGGTTGCCGACCCATCGGGAGAAAAGGCCGTCGCGGCGTGCAACATCCTTGTGAAACCGGTCAATGACCCGCCGGATAACCCGGACCAAAACTTCACGGTGAACCGCAATGCCACGCTGGAGATCACCTACACATCGGAGGACGTGGAGAAGGACTCAATCACCTATCGCGTGAAGACGGGACCGGAGCATGGAGAACTCTTCACCTATCCAGCCGTGGCCAGTTACACTCCGAGGAAGAACTTTGTTGGCAGTGATCGCGTCACCTACATCGCCAGTGACGGAAACGCCGACAGCCGCGAAATCTTCATCAACATCACCGTGCTCGATGTCAACAATCCGCCGGCCATCCCGGATCAGCAGTTGATAACGAGCGTTGATCAGGCCCTGAATGTGGTCTTGAAGGCGTCCGATCTGGATGGTGATGCCGTGACGATTCAGATCATCTTGCCGCCGGGCCACGGGTCAATTGGCGGTGAAGGAGGCAGCTACCTTTACCAGCCCAAACCAGGGTTTCTGGGCGACGATTCCTTCTCCGTCGAAGCTTCCGACGGCGCTGGTGGAGCGACTCCCGCCACAGTTCGCATCCGGGTCACGAACGAGAATTCTGCCCCGGTGATCGACGACATTTCGATTCGTGCGCGAGTGGGCGCTTCCACTCCCATCGAGCTTCGTGCCACGGACAAGGAGGCAAATGCTCTCACATTCGCCGTCCTGTCCCAGCCGGCGAATGGCACCTTGTCGGGAATGCCCCCGCATCTCACCTACACACCCGAACCGGACTTTGTCGGTCCGGATCGTTTCAGCTTCAAGGCGTCTGACGGTCTTTTGGAAAGCGACCCGGGTTTCGTGCTGATCGCCGTGGACTACTTCAATCATCCCGCAGTCACCACCAATCAAACCGTGACCATCGAACGAAACACTTCGAGCGTCATTCTCCTCAGCGTGACCGACGAAGATTCCGATCCACTGGCGTCACCCATTCTGAAAGGTCCCAAGCATGGCCGGCTTTTCGGACGCGGCACGACCTTCACCTACATGCCGGCGCTGGATTTCGTGGGGCAGGACGAATTCACCTACAAGGTTTGGGATCAACATGCATACAGTCAGATGGCGAAAGTCTCCATCACTGTCACGGGCGGACTGTCCGATGAAGCTCCGAAGATCGAGTCAGTGACGACTCAGTCCGATGGAACCCTTCGACTGCTCATGCGCGGTGTGCCAGGCAGAACGTACGAGCTCTTCGTCTCGAGCGATCTTATCCAATGGGCGCCGGTCTCTTCACTTGTGGCACCAGAAGTTCGAGTCAGTTTCACCGACCCAAACGCCACAGCATTTAGCTCACGCTTCTACCGGGTGATTCAGCGGTAGAGTATGACAGCATCAAGCACCAAGGGCTTGCCGTTGAAGCTTCCTGGCCAAATCATAAATCAAGTCCAGATGAGCCAGCTTTCCCATCCACCTCGCGGGAATTCCGTTGATACCATAAAACGCCCCGGCTAACTGCCCGTACACTGCACCCGTGGTGTCCGCATCGCCGCCGAGGTTTACCGCCAGAAGGCAACCATGCTCAAAAGATTCCGAGCGATGGAAGGACCACAGTGCCGCCTCCAACGACTCCACCACGTAACCTCCGCCGCGAATCTCCGGAGGTTGTCGCCGTCGGAACGATCCCTTCGCGATTTCATCTATTTCCGGTGTCAGGGGGTTGGAACGCCAAAAGTCAGGGCAGGGTGCAAAGTGATCCGCGAGCAACTCCTGCTTTCTTGCGCCCGTCAGGGCGCCGACGATCAAGGCTCCAAGGTAACGGCAGCCATCCACGGCTGTTTGTGCTCCGTGTGTTGTGCGTGAGCTTTCGGCGGATTTTTCGACGGCTTCCGCCGGTTGCCGGAAGTAGCGCATTGGAACGGGTGCCAGCCGCATGATCGATCCATTGCCGGCTCGATCGGCATCTGTGGGGCCGGAGTAAGGGTCGCCCGTGTCGCGAAACCTGTTCAGGGCAATTGTGACCGTCAGCCCAACATCGAAACACACCCCGTTGCTGCTCATGTAACCGGCGCGACGCCAGCGAGAGTAACGCTCCAACTGATCAACAAGATCAAAGGTTCCAGTCTCCACGAGACTTGCAGCCAGGCAAAGAGCCATGGATGTGTCATCTGTCCACTGGCCGGGCTTCAAATCGAACGGGCCTCCCCCAACCATCTCTGCAAGTGGGGCGAAGCTTCCTGGCGTTTGAAATTCAAGCGTGGTCCCCAGCGCATCGCCGACGGCCAGACCAATCAGGCAGCCTAGTACTCCGTCAGTCATCAAATGAGGGGTAAAGTTTCTTGAGTTTGACGCGGGCATCGTCGGTGGTGAAACGCCAGTTGATTTTGGAAGAGGGCTGATTGCGACGCCGGGTCCAGGCGGCGATCTCTTGGCGCAG
>SXMN01000240.1 GCA_005777315.1 Verrucomicrobiales bacterium | reverse complement strand
TACAGCCACCTCCCGCACACGATGCTCCACCTCGCCCAGACTTGCCCATCCTGGATTCCATTCTAAAAGATTCTCTGTCTTCCTTCCTCACTCCTTTCAAACTAGCCAGTGAAAAACAACCAGGTAATTCCCGAAGAACCTTTTTTTTCTCATTCCAACCAGCGCAGCAAACTGGTGCATAGCCGCCACATTTCGGGCCATCGCAATCTTCGCCCACACATTTCTTTGGTCCAGTGCCTCCGCTGCCTGGGGAGGACCCATACCATCCGGGCTGGCGGGCGCCGACCCCGGGGTCGGTCACGGCGAACAGACCGTCGGCGCTGATGGTCATCGTGCCCTGGACTTCCCAGCGGCCCGTATCGTGGTTAAAGCCCCACAACACCGTCTTCTCGCCGGAGCCTAGTTTCACCCCGGTCACCGGATCAGGCAGGTTCGGAAATTTCACCGGCACGGGCACGTCGAAGTTCGATCCGCCGTCCGTCTGAATCGTGATGACAAGCGGCAGATTCAATCCTGGCGGCAGTGGCTCGGGCAAACGCTCCGGCGGTACCGGAGCCATGCCCACTCTGCCGCCGCGCGCGCCGTTGTCGCTGAAAAGCGCGTTCGCCGGGACCATGATCTCCACACCTGTCAGCGCGGGATTGGATGCCACGACCGAGGGAACAAACGTGACCTTCGTTTCTTCCGTCGCGCTGACGGTCTTAAGCGCATTTGCATGGATGAGCGGAAGAAAGATTTCACCCGAGCCGCCCGCCAGATTGTTCGTGCGGCCGGGCACCGCTTCCCAAGCTTTGCCGACGAACGGATAGTACGCGCCGCCGGGCCATTGCGAGTCAACGGCGGTGCGGCCATCGACGTGAACGAAAAACCGCCCGGCGGGAGCGGGATCGAGAGTGAACGCGCCCGTGGCATCCGTGGTTGTCCGCAACGACTCCTCCGCGCCATCGACTGTGACGGTCACGTTGGCCAGAGGCTTATTGGAGCCGTCGCTGTTCTTCTCTGACGCGAAGACGCGACCAATCACCGCCGTGTCCGGGAGACCGGAGATGCCCGCCGTATTGAATTCCAAAACGCGGTTGCCGCCAGGCTGGCCGTCGCCATCGGCATCGAGCGGTTTGCCGGAACTGTCGCGGAGTTCGGCACCGTTCAACGTGACGCGCATGCGCGCCGACGCCGGCAGGTTCTCCAGATAAAACAGCGTGGCGGTCTTGCGGTCGCTGGAAAGTTCGGGTCGCGCGAGCAAGTGCCGGCCTCCGAACTCTGAAAACATGGACTCGGAATCCAAAACCACGTCGGCCGCCAGTGGAGCGTCGAACCGGAAGATCGTTTCGCGGGTGACGGCCACGCCGGATTCGCCGCTGGCAGGGGAAGTTTCGAGAATCGAGGTCAGACTTGGCGGGGCAGATCGCAAGCGGAAGAATCGAGTGATCTCTCCCGCCTGCACTGTCACGGAGTAACGGCCCGCGTTGAGCACCGATGCTGGCGCAACGACCTGCCAGTTCGCCGCCGCACCGAGCTGGCTGGAGGATTCCAATTGAAAACCCGGCTCCGCGCCCGGCCAGCTCAGTTGCACGGAAGTCGCTGACAAGGGCGTCACGGACAATCTCGTTTGCGCCTGGGTTGATGATGTCAGTCCTAACAAGGCCAGAGTGAAGAGACAACGGTACGCCAACGTGAGAATCGGCAATGGGAATTTCATGACTCCCTCCTTCTAGGGGATGTGTCTGGAAAATGCACGGTATGGTTGAATAAATCGCCGTGCAGATCTAGGAAGATTGGAGAGCGAATTCGCTGAAGCACTCCTTGTGCATTGGGATGATTGATACTTGTTGATTGTGGCGAGCCTCCTTCCGCAAAGCGGAAGCATTAGGACGATGAACCTCGTTGGCTGTGGGGTGCGCCCGTGTTCAATCAAGGCTCAATGACTTCCAAACCAGCAACGTATCGGAATTCGCGAGCGTTGAAAGTGGCCACGGCCCGGCGCCGATGAAGAGCGGTGGCCGCGACAATCAAATCGTGAGGTCCAATCATCTGTCGGGCTTTGGAAAGTTGCGCCCAAGCTCGCGAGTGAATGCGGGCGACTCGAATGTCCAACGGCACGGTCATGAGCCGACGAAAGGTGTTCTCCAGCCAGCGACGGCGGCGCCTGGTTCTGGGGGCGTTCTCGTCGGCATCGATGCCAAACCAGAGTTCGGAGAAAGTGATGGCACTGACTGCGACGGGTACCGGTGGTCGCAAACAGAGCCATGCAGGGAGGTCGGAATCCTCGCGCTCGTCCGCGATGAGCAGCGAACTGTCGAGAATCAGGCCCACGGATTCTTGAGAGCCTTGAGGATTTTGCGCCCTTTGCAAACTCCAGACGCGAGGACGCGCCGGTCGGCGGCACTGAGTTCGGCTTCATCCAGGTCGTCGGCCAACTCGTGAGTGTTGCAGCTCTCTTCGTTGGCGGGCACGAGGTGGGCGTAGGCGATGCCGTTATTCACCAGTTCGTAGGACTCGTGCTGGTGATAGACGCGCTTGAGGCAGTCGGCGAAGTTCATGGCCGCCTCAGTCGCGGTCAATGTTTTCAGGTGAGTGAGGGCAATCGGGATGGCAGTCAGGTCCAGTGGCGAGCGGCAGTGCGGGTCCAATATCCATGCTCGAACTTTGGATCATTCCCAAGAGCGGCGTTGGTTACTTCTCAGGCTGTGGCGTGGAACCGAGCTGGTGGATCGTGTTGTGGATCACCCGGCTGAACGGCTTGCCATCAGCTCCACGAAGGTTGCATTTGATTTCCATTCCCCAGGTTGGTTGCAGTTCGGGAATTTCAAGGCGCACGCTCTTCCCTTCCTCGGCCAGCGCCGCTTTCGTAATGGTCAGGCTGTGTTCATCAATGTGCTTGGAGCCATAGTTGGCGCTGCGTTTCAGAGCCCAGGCTTTTGCTGAGTAATTCGCGACATCCACGGCTGCGGCGGGGTCGAGCGGATCGGAGAAATTGATCTCAATTCCGTTGGGGCGCGTGTGCAGGCCCACCGGCAATTGAACGGGTTTTCCCGTGGCGCGAATGCGATAAAAACCTCCGTCTGTCTGCTTGTTTCCCGCCCATGCGTACATGCCGCAGGCGTAGAGATGGCCGTTGCCCGGATGGAATCGTCCGCGCATGACGCCCGTGGGAAAATCTGGTATCGGAAGCTGAACCACGCCGCCTTGCAGTCGTCCGCCAATCTTCTCATGAGGCACCACGAAGATGCGCCCGGTGCCATAAGAGAGGTTCAGAAGCGAGCCTTTGAGTGGTCCCCAGTTGTTGCTGGTGACCCACAGAAGTTCGCCAGGCGAGCGATCCATGTCGTTTGTGATCCAGACGAGCGGTTGCTCCATGTCCTTGTCCGCCGCGCTCGTGCGGTCATGATAGCCGAACATGTTTCCGAAAAACCCTCCCGGATGGACCCAGTTGATGCGGTTCTTTGGCATCCAGTGGCCTTCCTGATCCGTGACGAAAAAAGTGCCGTCATCATTGACGCAAACCCCGTTGGCCGCGCGAAAGCCATTCGCAAGGATTTCGGTGCGACCGCCATCCCTGTTCACTTTGAGCAAGGTTCCATGATGCGCCACCAGCGCCGGCAGAGCGTGCCTTGCGGACTTCGCGTAGTAAAAATTCCCGTCACGGTCCGTCTGCAAACCCATCGCGAACTCGTGGAAGTGTTCCGTCACCTGGTGGTCGTTGTTGAAGTTCTCAATGAAATCTATCTCGCCATCGCCATTCAAATCACGCAGCCGCGCAATCATGTCACGGCAGGTCACGTAGATCGTCTCATCGACAATCTTGACTCCAAGAGGCTGGAAAAGGCCGGTGGCAATCCGCTTCCAGATCAGTTGGTCAAGATCGCCATCGATGCCGCTGACGATCCAGACATCTCCGTTCCAGGTTGAAATGGCTGCGCGTGTTCCGTCCCGGAAGAAATCAAATCCGCCAAAGCGCATCCATGAATGCCAGGGCGTCTGAGAGTCAGAGGGGGGGGTGATCTCATCCACGGCAAATGAACCATCCTCACTGCCAAGCTTGCCGTGCGTCGCAATTGGAGGGTTCCATCGGGTCCCGCCGCCTCGGGTCAACTTGGCGAGATCAGCAGGTGCGCCACTGGTTCGCGGCGGCTCTACAGGCTTTCCAGGTTCGATCTCCGCAGTTGGCTTTGCGATCTGGATCGAAAGACGCAGTGGAGTTTCAGCCGCTTTCACGTGAAGGAATTGATGGCCGTCCTGAGCCTGGACATTCTGCTGGCCGAAACCGGAGATCGTGACAGCCACATTTTGCGGCGCGATCCGGAGCACAAGATCCTTGCTCGATTTGCCGATGTTCAGTCCGCGTGTGAACAACGAAAGTCCTTGTCGCTGTATCCAGCCCGGTTGTTCCAGAATTTCCGCGTCGCCAATCGTGTAAGAGATGACGACATTGCTGTCGCTCAAATAAACACCCTTGAAGTGCGCCCACTCGCGCGGCAGCGGTCCATAAGGTTTTCCGTCACGACCACGAAATCTAGGATCAGTAAAACTTCCGCTTCCGGGGACCGCCCAACCAGGTCCGACCGGATTTACGAACGCTTTCTCACCGACGATGCTCGTGTGTGTTCCATGGGAACCATCAAAAGCGATTCCCTTCCAGTCCACGAATCTGTCACCCGTCCACGCAGCGGCGACGCGCATCGTATCGTGGTCGTAAAGCATCCACGCGCGGCCCTTCGACACGCCCCCGGGACCAGCGTCAAGCCGGACGGCGATTCCTTTGTAGGCGATGTTGTTTGTCGCGGCCTGCAACGTCCAGAAAAGCACGGGGCCGAAGTCCATGCGCTGGTACTTCGGTCCCTTTTCAAACTCGATCATTTCCGCCGTCTTCTGAAACGCGCCGGTAGCCTTCGGAAGTCCCGCAAGATAGCCCTCGCTGACATTGAAGAACGCAGCAGGGTTGTGCGGCTTGAGGAACGTTTCGCGAAGGTAGTGAATGATGTCGTACCGCTGGTCCGGCGCTAGAAATGTCCACGAAGGCATCTGCCCTAGACCATCCGTGAGGGTCTTGTAGAGGCTGAAGGGATCGCTGCCATTTTTGAAAGGTTCCTTCCAGAACGCGCGCGAGGTCGGCAGCGAACCGGCTTGGGTGAGATTCCCATGACAGGTGATGCAGATAGAATTGTACAACTTCTCACCGCGAGCCAGCCCCTCAGAGTTCCAACCTCGGATGAGACCGGCATGATCGACATCGTTCGTGCCCGGGGGTTCTGCCGCTTCAGCGGCCCGGATGTCGTGGCAGGTCAGGCAAAAGAGGATCGCTGCGGCATGTAGAACTGTGCTGAGGCAGTCAACCAACCGCAGGCCGCGCGTTCGTTCTGAAATCTCGGAATTCATGTCGAAAAGCTAGCGGGTATGATGATGCGCATCCAGTGTTTCCCGAATGAAAGGCAGGACGCAGACTCGATCTCCAAATGTTCGGCCAACATGCGAACACGTTAGATGCGAGTGATCACCTAATTCTATAACGACGGCGAAGTGCCTGTGACATACCTTCTGGGTTTGAGGGAGTTGAAGTGTTTCGATCGAGCAGTCGTTCTTTCACTTCATTGGGCATGTCGGACTTGGCGATCCAGTCGAGGGCGCCGGCTTCATCCTGATTGAGCCAGTTGTTGGCGATCATCTCCATCTTCTGGTTCCGGTTCTGGTCATCGCTCAGGTTCTCCACCCAACGAGCGGCGACTTCAGGACTGGACCCGGCAAGTGTATCAATCACGCCGCCGACAACTTTATCGAAAGATTGATCCCGCGGTAGCTGGTTGGCCCACGCTTCCACTCCGGCAGGATCGTTCTGCGCCCAGTTGCGGGCGACGTTTTGTAAAGCCTCATCGCGAGCCGTGCCTGCTGGGAATGTGGTGGCCCAGGCGGCTGCGGATTGAGGATCGCTGTTACTCCAACGGGCAACGACTGCGGACGCGGCGTTGTTTTGCTCATCGCCCGACGGGAGTTTCGATGCGAACTCGGCTGCTTCCTGCGGCGACTGTTCAGCCCAACTGCCAACGGCGTTGTTGTAAAGTTGGGAGCGCAGTTGGGGATCAGACACGGAGCCAATCCAGGCGACAGCCTTTTGTGGATCACTGGAGGCCCACTGAGAGGCGACATTGTTGAGCAATCCATTCCGCCCGTTGCCTGCAGGTTGGTTGAGCGCATAGGCCGCGGCGGCATCGGGATCGCGTTGAACCCATGCATGACTCAAGTTATTCAGCGCTTGCTCGCGCGCCTTCTGATCGGGCAATTGTTGAACCCAGTTGAGCGCCGCATCCAAATCCTGTCCTGCCCACTGGCCGGCGATGTTGCCAATCATTTCATTGCGAGTCTGCCCGGCAGGCAGGGCCAGCGCCATGTCCGCTGCCTGGGTGGGACTGTTTTGAACAACGGGCCAGATTAGGTTCCGCATGGCGTCGCGTTGGGCAGGTCCGGGAGGCCAGCTCTTGACCCAGGCGGATGCCGCGTCCGGATCCGTTTGCGCCCAGTTGGAAGCGAGCTGGCTCAGAGCTTGATTGCGCATCTGACCGGGAGGGAGTGTGACGGCGTATTCAGCGGCAGCTTGCGGGTCGGTCTGGCCCCAGTTGGCAATGGCATTGGCGACAATGTTCTGGCGCGCGTTACCAGTGAGATGCGTGTTAGCGGCTTCGAGAGCGGCCTGCGGATCGGATTGAGACAACCCTTGAAGAGCGTTTTGGATGGCTTCATTTCGAGTCGCGCCCGTGAGTTGAGTGCTGGCGTATTCCATCGCGGCTTGTGGATCGGTTTGAGCCCACTGGCTGACGATATTCTGAAGGGCCATGCCGCGCCCCTGCCCATCCGGAAGCGCCGAAACCCAATTCAACGCAGCCTGTGGATCTTTTGCAGCCAGACCTGAGGCGGCCTGCGCCAGAAGGTTGTTTCTCTGTGAACCTGCGGGCAGGTTTTGTGCGAGAGAGATGGCACGCTCAGGATCTGACCACGAGATCTGATTTCCCGCAGCATCCAGCAGCTGACGCCGGGTCGGACTATCAGGCATTTGTCCGATCCATTGGAGCAATCCTTCGGAATCCGTGCTGCCCCAATTGGCGACGCATGAGTAAAGCATCTCTCGCTGGAAATTGGGGGAGTTGATCTTTCCGATGAACTCCAACGCTCCCTTTGGGTTGATATGGGACATCTGATCGATAATGCCGCTGAGAGCGTGATCGCGATTCCGGGTGTTCGGCAGTGCGGCCGCCCAATCCGCCGCCGCCTTGGGATCGGTCTCAGCCCAACGATTCGCCACGGCCTGGAGTGCGTTATCCTTCTGCGAGCCGGCAGGAAGTTCCATTGCCTTGCCCGCCGCCTGCAACGGATCTTGAGCGGCCCACTGTGAGAGAATGGTGTGTTGTGAATTTCGTTGCAGGGCAACATCGGCAAAACTCGCCGCGTAATCGAAGGCTCCTTTGGGATCAAGCTGGGCCATCTGGTTAATGACCCGGTTGGCAGCATCGCGCCTTAAATTCCCCGATGGCAGCTCTTTCACCCATCCCGCTGCCGCGCTCAAGTCGTGATCAGCCCATACCGCGACAATTTCCGCTATCATCTGGTCTTGCGGCTGGCCTGACAATGTCCGGGCCCGAGCCATCGCCGCGGCTGGATCCGTCTCGGCGAGTCGTCGAATGAGCGTTTGGACGAAATGTTGGCGCAGATTGAGATTCGGAATTCTGTCCGCCAGGCCAATGGCGGCGGAAATGTCATCGAACACGACACCACCCGCAATCCGATGTATTTCCGAGTATCGCTTTTCCGGAGTGCGAGCGATCGCTGCCTCGATCGCTGCAGGAAGCTCCGCGAGAGTGATCATGGCATCTGCAGCATTCGGGCGCACAGGGCGTGGCGGGGACTTGGAGGGCTTGATCGGTGGCAGAGGACGGGGGGGTGCCGTGGTGGTTTTGAAACTTCCAGTCGCGGACGTACGATGCCAGCGCATCCACAGGCGGTCACCCAGGACGCCCAAGGCAATGGCAATGATCAAGACTGCGGCTCGAATTGTGTATGTCATGCGACCCCTGCTACCTTTGAACGTCTCCATGAATTAGCGTTCAATACTCAATGACCTGCTTGTAATCGGGCACGATGACCTCCGCCTTCGGTTTCATGGCCCGCAATGTCCTTCCAAATGCCATCGCCTGGGTTTCTTCCCCATGCACAACGGCGATCTTCTTGATGTTGCCGCTGATCTTATCGACATAGCGGAGGAGTTCATTTTTGTCCGCGTGGCCGGAGAAGGCGTTGATTGAGGCGACACGGGCTTTGACGGCGCATGGTTCACCAAAGATGTTCACGGTTTCGCGCCCGGCGACGAGCTGTGCGCCCAGCGTGTGTTCGGCGCAAAAGCCGATGAAGAGAATCAGATTGCGCGGATCACCGAGGTTGTTCTTCAAGTGGTGGCGGATTCGTCCGGCTTCGGCCATGCCAGAGGCGCTGATGATGATGGCTGGATCTTTGAGAGAATTGAGTTTTATCGAATGAGCGACTTCGCGGATGTAAGTGAGATTCTCCATGCCGAAGGGATTGTCGCGAGTGCGAAGGAAGCGGTAGATATCTTGATTGAAGCATTCCGGGTGGAGCCGAAACACCTCGGTCGCATTCACGCTCAACGGGCTGTCCACGAAGATCGGCACGGTTGGGATGCGGCCTTCGTGGGTCAATTGATGGAGTGTGTAAACGATCTGTTGAGTGCGTCCGACGGAGAAGGCCGGGATGATCACCTTGCCTTTGTGTTCGACGAGCGTCTGGTGAAGCAGACGGGCCACTTCGTCACGCGCATCGGCCCGCTCTGAATGCTCGCGGTCGCCGTAGGTGCTTTCGATTTGCAGAAAGTCCACGTTCTCCACGGGGGTGGGATCGCGAAGGATGTCGTCATTGCCGCGCCCGACATCGCCGCTGAACAGATAGCGGAACTTCCGTCCGTTCTCTTGAACATCGAGAACTACCTGGGCTGAACCCAGGATGTGGCCGGCGTCCTGGAAGGTCACGGTCACTCCGTC
Source organism: Verrucomicrobiales bacterium (assembly GCA_005777315.1). Classification (GTDB taxonomy): domain Bacteria; phylum Verrucomicrobiota; class Verrucomicrobiia; order Limisphaerales; family F1-12-MAGs170; genus F1-120-MAGs170. Next base: position 4,473 of record SXMN01000240.1, on the reverse strand, counting down.
GGCGATGCGAATCGGGCGTTCGTAATTGAGTGTCACGAACTGCCGGACGGCTTTCTCCGCCTCGATCTGCGTGTAGAGGGGTTCGACGGGGGGAAGCCCCTGCTTGGCCCGTTTCTTCGAGACGAACGCGGCGTCGTCCGCCTGAACCTGTGCCGAGTCCTCCAACATGATGGAAGCCAGGTCGCGGGTGGCGAACGTGCAAAAGATGCTGCCGGTGAACCCTTGTTTGCAGAGATTGGGGAGATTTCCCGAGTGGTCGATGTGCGCGTGGCTGAGCACGACAGCCTCGACCTTCGACGGATCGAATGGAAAGCAACAGTTTCGTTGGATCGATTCTGCCCGCCTTCCTTGATACAGGCCGCACTCAAGCAGAAGCTTTTGGTCATTGACCTCGACCAGATACATGGAGCCTGTGGTTGTCCGGGTGGCTCCGAGATAATGGATGCGCATGTGCGGAAGGATGGACGGGAGTTGACGCGCTGCAAGCCCGAAGGGTGGTGGTGGAAGAGCATCGCTCGAGCTCTGGCGGAAATTCGAAAGGAACGGGAGGTGCGGGCAACGCTCGCCGATTGAAATGCATCAAAGGCAGTGTTCAGGGAGTCTCCACCCCCGGCGAACAGACGCGCATTGCAGCGATGAACCGGTAAGATCGGTAGGGAGAGGTGTCCTCACCGCGCCGTGGCGTTGGAGGGGATACGGCAGTCTTATCCAAATTCGCGGCGGGCTGAGGACAGCCAGTCCTACCTGCCGGTTCAGAAGAAGGTGAATGGCAATAAAGACTTGTCCAACCGGATGTGCTTCGATGATAGGCGGGCGTGTAGTTGCCGCATTGCCGAGTTCGAGGCCGTTGGCTACCATTGATCGAAAATACAGAAAATCGTCAACTGCTCCATCTCATGCCCAACCCCTGGACCGGAAAAGGAAACCCCTACACTCGCAAAGAAGTTCGCGACCGCTTGATGTCCACCATCAAGAAGGGCGACGCCATCATCGCCGCTGGCGCGGGGACGGGAATCAGCGCGAAGTTCATCGAGAAGGGCGGTGCCGATCTCATCATCATCTACAATTCCGGGCGCTTCCGCATGAGCGGGCACGGCTCAACCTGCGGGCTGATGTCTTACGGCGACGCCAATGCCATCGCGATGGAGATTGGCGAATATGAGGTGCTGCCAACCGTGGAGGAAATTCCCGTCATCTGCGGCGTTCATGCCACTGATCCGCGCCGGCGCATGTGGCACTGGCTCGGCAAGGTGAAGGAGATGGGATTCAGCGGTGTGAACAACTTCCCCACGCACACCATCGTGGATGGCTATTTCCGCGGAGTGCTCGAGGAGACGGGCATGAGCGTGAAGAAGGAGTTCGAGATGATCGCGCTCGCCCGGCGGATGGATTTATTCAGCATCGTTTATGTCGCCACCCCGGAGGAAGCTGTTGAGATGGCGAAGGCCGGCGCGGATGCCATCATCGCGCATGTCGGAACGACCGTCGGCGGGAGCATTGGCGTGACGAAGGCCGTGGTGACCTGGGATTTCACCATCGAACGCACGCAGGAAATCATTGATGCTGCCAGCCGGGTGCGGAAGGACATCTTCTTCCTCTGCCACGGCGGACCAATCAACACACCCGCCGACGCTGATCGCGTGATGAAGAACACGGACGCGGTGGGCTTCGTGGGTGCCAGCAGTTTGGAGCGCATGGGAGTCGAGGCTTCATTGACGAACCTCACTCGCGACTTCAAGAAATTGAAGGCTCCGGCGGCGAAGAAATTTGGGCGAAGGAAATAAACCTCCCCCGGGGATTTGACCCTCACGAGAGAAACTCTTACTACATCAGCATGAGCAACGAAACCATCCTCGGCGAGTCCGGGCCATTCGCGCCACGCCGGGTGGTGGGCCGACGACGCTCTCAGCGCGAGGATTTGAAGCTCGCTGAAGACCTGGCCGTGTTTTCCCGCAAAATTCCCCATGCAACCCGAGTCCGAGTCCAGGGAGACTATTTCCCGGTTCGAAAAGCTGTTGGTCACGCTGGCAAACGGTGACGTGGATTTCTGCGTCGTGGGCGGGCTGGCTGTGATTCTAAACGGCTACGTGCGTCTGACCGAGGATGTGGACATTCTGGTGAGTGAATCCCCGGTCAACATCGGACGGTTGCTGGACGTGCTCAGGGGATGGGGTGAAGGCTGGGCTCGCGAACTCATGGTGGAGGAGTTTGTTGGGCAGGAAGGTTCGATCCGGGTTCAGGAAGAATTCGACCTCGACATCTTTACACGGATGCGAGGGAAGTCCTTGACCGATTTCCGCCCTCGCCTCCGGATTTTCGAAACGGGCGGAGTCCGCATTGCCTACCTGTCGCCTTCCGATCTGATCTTTCTCAAGGAGGGTTCCTTTCGCGACAAGGACAAGCTCGACACCTTGGCTATGCGGGAGATCCTGGAGCGCGAAAAACATTTAACCGAATTATGAACCCACAAGACCGCCGTTTCGTCCAGCTCGCCGACGCGATTCGTGAGACCAACCCCTGGACCAACAATGAATGGCTGTGCCGCCCGGATGTCGTCGCGGCCGATAAGCTCCTGCTGGTGAGGGCGAACATGGCGCCCGGCTGCTGCCACCCATTCCATTATCATCCCCACCGTGAAGAGATCATTCACGTCATCTACGGTCGAGCTGAGCAATGGGTGGGCACGGACTATCGCATCCTTGGCCCCGGCGAAATCGCTCACATTCCGCCTGGGACGATCCACGGCACTTACAATCCACACAAGGAACCGCTCGTGTTCCTTGCGATCCTTTCGCCTGCCGTGCTACCGGCTCATCTCGCCAAGGATCCGGATCCGCACGACGTCGGCACTGAGGAACAGTGGGTTTCGCTCCGGCGAAAACGGGGATTGCCAGAATGCGTGTGGGGTGAAGCCCTGAAGGCTTGAACCTGGGGGGTGCGGACGCAAGGATGATGGAACACGAACGAGAAAGTGCGCCGCGCATGGTCCAAGCATCATCCGGTTTTGAGTGAAGTCGAACGTGCCTCGTTTCACCGCGAGAGCGAATGCGCTGGCGACGTGAACACTTCTAGAATTGAGCATCCGTCACCGCGCCCTCGCTCGCTGAACTGACCAATGCCGCATACTTCGCCAGGACGCCCCGGCGGTAGTTCGGTCGAGGTTGCTTCCATTTGCGCAGGCGGGCATCAAGTTCCTTTGCGGGAACGGCAAGTGTGATGGCGCGCTTCTCGGCGTCGATGGTGATGGGGTCGCCGTTCTTGACGACCGCGATCGGGCCTCCGTCGAATGCCTCGGGGGTCACGTGGCCGATGACAAACCCGTGCGACCCGCCACTGAAACGTCCATCCGTGATCAGCGCGACATCCTTGCCCAGGCCCTTCCCCATGATGGCGCTGGTGGGTGAAAGCATTTCGCGCATTCCAGGGCCACCCTTCGGACCTTCGCCTCGAACGATGATGACATGGCCGGCCTTCACCTTGCCTCCGAGAATGCCCTGCAATGCATCCTCTTCGCGTTCGAACACGATTGCCTTGCCGCTGAACTGGAGTCCTTCCTTTCCTGAGATCTTTCCAACAGCGCCGCGGGGACAAAGGTTCCCGCGGAAGATGACGAGATGGCTCGTGGATTTGATCGGGTTGTTGAAGCCGCGAACGATGTCCTGGCCTGCTGGATACTTGGGCGCGTTCTTCAGATTCTCGCGCATCGTCCGGCCGGTGACGGTCATCACATCACCATGCATCAAGCCCTCGTCCAGAAGCATCTTCATGAGCGGAACCGTGCCTCCAATCTCAACGAGGCGGGCCATGACGTATTTGCCGGAAGGTTTGAGGTCGGCGAGCACGGGCACGCGTTTGCCGACACGAGTCCAGTCATCAATCGTCAGCTTCACACCCGCACTGTGCGCCATGGCGATGAGGTGCATGACGGCGTTGGTTGAGCCACCAAGCGCAATCACAAGCGTCATCGCATTCTCAAACGCTTCCTTCGTCATGATGTCGCGAGGCTTGATGCCGCGCTTGATCAGATTCAGGACCGCTGCGCCAGCGGTTTCACAATCAATCGTCTTCTCCTTTGACACGGCAGCCTGGGCGGATGAGTTGGGCAAACTCATGCCGAGAGCCTCGATCGCGCTGGCCATGGTGTTCGCGGTGTACATCCCGCCGCAGGAACCGGCTCCAGGGATGGCCACCTCGGCGACTCGCTCCACATCGCCCGCTGAGCAGGTGCCGGCGGCGTTCTTGCCAACGGCCTCGAAGATGTTGATCAGATCCACGTCCTTGCCGTCGAGTTCGCCGGGAAGAATCGTGCCGCCATAGACGAATAGGCTCGGGCGGTTCAACCGCCCCATCGCCATGATGCAGCCAGGCATGTTCTTGTCGCAGCCGCCCACGGCCACGAAGCCATCGAAGCCCTGGCAGCCGACGACTGTCTCGATCGAGTCGGCGATGACCTCGCGGGACACGAGGGAATAC
>SXMN01000239.1 GCA_005777315.1 Verrucomicrobiales bacterium | reverse complement strand
GGTCCTCAGACAGCACTGGGCGACCCCAAGGTCCTTGAATGAGCACCTTGCCTCCCATTTCTGCCCTCAGGGACCTCGATGAAGAGGCGTGGACCCAGCTCGCCTCCGACTTGTTTCCGAAGGCTCTCGCGGCAGCGCGGTCCAAACTCCACGGCGATTTCGAGGAAGAAGCCCGCGAAATTGCCAACCGTGGCCTCCACGCACTTCAGGAAAAAGTTCACGCAGTCGCCTCCAGCGAAGAACTGCCCGGGCTATTGATCACCATCACCTACGGGCTGGCAGTGGATTTCCTGCGCAGCCAGTTGGCACAAAAACGCGGAGGTGGACGGGTATTCGGCTACGGTGTGATCGAAGACTGGTTTGAGTGCGATGGATTTCCCGACGCCGCCGAAACAGCGCTTCCAGTGGATGAAGCGCATTATTCCAGCCTTGCCGACATCATCAACCGGATCTCCAAGGGACTTTCACCCAAAGTCCGCACGCTCCTTGTCGACCGCTTCTACCACAACAAATCCTCCGTCGAAATCGCCGAAACTCACGGAATGAAGGAGGGAACAGTGCGCGTTGCGCTTTCTCGTGCACTGGATGACCTCCACGAACAACTGCGCGTCCACGAACAACTTTACCGGGAAGTTCGTTCGCTCCTCGCGTTGCCGGAAAAACTGCTGTCGCTGCTGTTTGCCTTCCTATGAGCCAGACCAGCGACGAACGATTCCGGGAACTGGCGATGAAACTCGTCAGCTTCGAATGCTCTGCCCAAGAGAAGGAAGAGCTGCGTCAGATCATTGACCAGAATCCGGAACGTCGAGAGGAGCTTCAAAAAATCTGCCTCAGCGTCGGTATCGCCCGAGAATTGTTGCCTTTGAGCAACGCCTTGGAAGCCACCGAGGGCCGGATGTCGGCGGGGGAAAGGTGGTTACGCAGGAGACGGTCTATCTCCATTGCCTGACTGCCTCCTAGGAGCGAAACGACGCCGAACGTCGCAGGAGTTTCAGCGCTACTTGTCCGGTAGGCGGGGTGCTGCGTGGCCGCACAGATTAGGGATGCCACCCATTCCGCTTCGGTTGAGTTCAATTTGGATTCGGAGCCGGTAAGACCGACGACGAGAAAGTAAACAACACCCTGCCATTCGAGGGGCAGTCGGAGGGAAGTTCGGAGGAGGCCTTCAGGGGGGGAAGCTAGACAGAGCATCAAGTTGACTGGGTAATCCGCCCCCTGCGCACCTCTCCGAAGATGAGCTCTCCTTGTAGAAGTAATTCTGCTCGATTTCAAAGCGATCGAATTTTGTTGCCAAAATTTTCTGGAGGCCCCAGTAAGATCTGTAATGGTTTTCTTATCTACACCATAAGGCCTACATTTTCCCAAGCATCTATGCCTCACACAATTCTGCTCGTCGAAGACAATGAGTTGAACCGCGACATGCTGAGTCGGCGAGTGGAGCGCAAGGGCTACGAGATCAAGATGGCTGTGGTCGGTGCCTAAGGAATCAGCATGGCAACGGAGTTAAAGCCTGCGCTCATTCTGATGGACCTGAGTCTTCCGGTGATGGATGGCTGGGAAGCCATTCGACGACTCAAGGGGAACCCTGAGACCGCCGCCATCTATCATCGCACTCACAACCCGCGCCCGGGCTGGGGACGAAAAAAGCTCGTGATGCAGGAGTCGATCATTTCGGCACCAAGCCGGTCGATCTCAATCGCCTAATTGGGAAGATCGATCACCTACTGAAAACCCACGCCACCGCCACCCTCCCAGGCAACCAGAAACCAAACCCCTAAAAACCGACTCCCAACTTTCAACAGCATTAATATGAAGTTAAACCCAGAAAAGCTTTTCCGGCAAATCAGCACTGTTCTCGCGTTCGCCAGCGCCCTTCACGGACTGGGTGCTGACTCGATCGCATCGCCCCCGCTGCTGCTTCGTCAGCCGACGGCCAGCAGGGACCAAATTGTTTTCGTCTTTGCCGGGGACCTTTGGCGGGTAGCCCGGTCGGGTGGGGATGCAGTGCGACTTACATCGCACCCTGGGCGGGAGCAGCATCCTCACTTTTCCCCGGATGGTTCGCTGGTGGCGTTTAGTGGGGAATATGATGGGAATACGGATGTTTATGTCGTACCAGCGACCGGGGGAAATCCGGTGCGATTAACCTCGCATCCCGGGCAGGACTGGGTTTGTGGGTGGTCGCCCGACGGGAAGCGGGTTTTATTTTCATCGCTTCGGGACAGCGCGAACGACAGCGCCCGACTTTTTACCGTTCCGGTGGGTGGGGGGCCGGCGGCGGAGATTCCGCTACCTCGGGCTAAGGAAGGTGCTTTTTCTCCCGACGGGACTCATCTGGCGTATGTGCCGGTCCGGCAGTGGCAGGCGGCGTGGAAGAGGTACCGTGGAGGCCAGACGCGACCGATCTGGATTGCGACACTGGAGGATTCGTCGATTAAAAAAGTCCCGAGGGAAAACTCGAATGACTTCAATCCGATGTGGCTGAGTAACACAGTCTATTTTCTTTCGGATCGGAGTGGGCCGGTCAGTTTGTTTGCCTACGACTCGAAACAGGGGAGTGTAAGGCAGGTGGTGAAGAACGAAGGGCTTGACCTAAAGTCAGCATCGGCAGGTCCGGATGTCATTGTTTACGAGCAGTTTGGCTCCATTCACTTGTTCGACCATAAGTCGGGAGCAGAGCATCCGGTCGCGATTCGTGTGGTGGGCGATTTCTCAGAGGTGCGTCCCCACTACAAGAAGCTCGAGGGAAAACAACTGACCGAAGGGCGACTTTCGACAACCGGCCAGCGGGTGGTGTTTGAGGTGCGGGGGGACATTGTCACGGTACCGGCGGAGAAGGGAGATGTGCGGAATCTGACACAGACCTCAGAGATCGCAGAGCGCGACCCGGCATGGTCACCAGACGGAAAATCAGTAGCCTATTTTTCCGATGAATCAGGAGAGTATCGGCTTCATGTGAGAGGGCAAGAAGGTCTGGGCGAGGTAAAGAAGTATCCCCTTGGAGAATCTCCCTCGTTTTTCTATGTGCCGACATGGTCCCCGGATGGAAAGCGGATAGCCTACAGCGATAAGCACGGGAGCTACTGGATTTTGACGTTGACGAACGGGACATCGTTGAAGATCGACTCGTCCGTTTACGGAAGGTCGAATCCTACGTCACTCACCTGGTCACCCGACAGCCGCTGGCTGGCGTATACCCGTGATCTTTCGAACACCTTTCACGCAGTATTCCTTTACTCTGTCAACGAGCGCAAATCGACGCAACTGACGGATGGATTGGGCGATGCGGCGTTTCCGGTGTTCGCCGACAGCGGGCAATATCTTTATTTTGCGACCAGCACGGATATCGGTCCGCGGGGAGTGAGAGGAGATCTATCAGGGATGAACCGGCCGGTGACGCGGAGTGTGTATCTGGCGGTTTTGGACAGATTGGCGCCATCTCCGCTGGCGGCGGAAAGCGATGAGGAAAAGGGAGAGGTAAAAAAGGAGCTGGAGGTCAAAAAACCGGGCGAAAAAGAGGGAGATAAGAAAGCGGCGGATACAGCCAAAGTGGAGGTAGGAAAGAAGGACGACACGGACGTTGGGGAAAAGACGAATTCCTCATTAATGGTCAAAGTAGATTTTGAGAATTTCAGCCAACGCATTGTCGCACTTCCGCTGCCTGCCAAAAACTACCTGGGACTGGTAGCCGGGAAGTCTAATGTAGTTTTCGCGCTGGAGGGACCGACGATCGACGGTAATTCTGAAGAACCAACACTTGTGACCGTCCAGCGATTTGATCTGGCGAAGCGAAAGACGGAAAAGTTCCTGGATGGCATCCGGGGCTTCACGGTTTCCGGGAATCGGGAAAAGGTGCTCTACCGGAAGGGGGAATCGTGGTTCATCGCCGGGCCGGAGTCGGCACCGAAGGAGGGGGACGGGGCGATCAAGCTTGGAGATTATCAGCTTTTGGTAGATCCGCGGGCGGAATGGCGGCAAATGTATCGAGAGACATGGAGGATCGAACGCGACTTCCTCTACGATCCAGGTCTGCACGGTTTAGACCTTCGGGCGACTATGGCGCGGTATGAGCCCTACCTTGCAGGGTTGGCGAGTCGGGATGATCTAAATTATCTTTTTGAGGAAATGCTGGGGGAAATCACGATTGGCCATATGTTCGTGAACGGAGGTGATTCGCCGCAAATCAATAAGGTGAACGTGGGTTTGCTCGGGGCGGATTTTTCAGTGGAAAATGGGCGACATCGAATTGTTCGGATTTTTGACGGAGAGAATTGGAATCCGGATCTTCGGGCGCCGTTGACTGAGCCAGGTGTGAATGTGGTAGAGGGAGATTACCTGCTGGCGGTGGACGGGCGTGACCTTCCCGGCAGCGCGGAACTGTATTCGTTTTTCCAGAACACCGCGGATCGAATCGCCGTTTTGCGGGTTGGGCCGAATGTGGATGGAACGGCGGCGCGTGACGTGAAGGTAAAGCCGGTGGGGAACGAGAAGGGGCTTCGGTACCGGGCGTGGGTAGAGGACAACCGGAGGACCGTAAGCCGGTTGAGCCAGGGGCGGATTGGGTATCTCCACCTTCCGGATACGGCTTCGGGTGGGTATACCAGCTTTACGCGGTACTATTTTGCGCAACAGGACAAGCAGGGGTTCATCGTGGACGAACGATATAACCATGGGGGTTTGCTGGCGGATTATATTGTGGATCATCTCCGACGTCCGGTGATGAATTACTCGGTTAATCGGGATGGCCGGGAGCAGTCGTTCCCCTTTGGAGCGCATCCGGGGCCAAAGGTGATGTTGATCAATGAGTGTGCGGGATCGGGTGGGGACGCATTACCGTGGTATTTTCGAAAGGCAAAAATCGGCCCCCTAGTGGGCAAGCGGACGTGGGGCGGGTTGGTCGGGATTGGGGGGTATCCGACACTGCTGGACGGCGGAAAAGTCATGGCGCCGCACTTGGCAATTTACGGGACGGAAGGCCAGTGGGAGGTTGAAAACGTGGGAATTGCGCCTGACTTTGATGTGGATCTGGATCCGAAGGCCTGGCGGGCCGGGCATGATACCCAGTTGGAGAAAGGGGTGGAACTGGCACTGGAGGCGTTGTCGAAGAATCCGCCACAGGCGCATCCTCATCCGCCGTACCCGAACTATCATCGGAAATAAAGCGTCCGGGCCTCGGCGGTGAACCGCTCAGCTGCCCTGGGCCTGCTTCGATAAAACGGACAGAGAAAGGGGAGTTATTGGTTAGTTTTTTTGAGTTCAAACTGAGTGGGTGAAAGGCCTCGGAGAGATGTGTGACGGCGCTGGCGGTTATAGAAGATTTCGATGTAGTCGAAGATTTCGGATCTGGCGTGGGATCGACTGGTGAACTTGCCTCGGTAGACCAATTCCAGTTTGAGGGTGCTCCAGAAGCTTTCCATTGCAGCGTTGTCGTAGCAGTTACCCCGTCGGCTCATGGAGGCGACCAGACCGGCTGCCTTCAAGGCTGTTCGAAAGTTGCCGGCGGCGTATTGAACACCCCGGTCGGTATGGAAAAGCAGTCCGGGTGGAGGCGTACGATGCAGGGTCGCCATGGCGAGAGCTGCCAGGACCAGGGCGGAGTCAATAGTCTGGCTCATGGCCCAGCCGACGATTTTACGGCTGTGGAGGTCCAGAACTCCGGCGAGATAGAGCCAACCTTCATCAGTGATAATATAGGTGATATCGGCGACCCAGATCTGAGTGGGTGCAGTGGTCTGTGGGGTTTTTGCGAGGAGATTGGATCGCTTTGAGTAGAGCGAAATGCTCGTTCAAAGTGGGACTTTCTTCCACCACCATCAATCGAGGCCCCTCCTGCCAACTGTGGCAGCTAAACAAAGGATCCATCTCCAGACTTCGTCCCCAGATCAATCCCCCTGTCCAACCAAAGCCCGAAGGCAAAAGTCAGAAAGAGGGATCAACCCGGGGACAAGGAGGCCAAGAGGACAATCAAGTCAATTTATCCACTCCTGGGCCAGCGCAAAGGCTCTGGCCTTGAGCCGGTAGTTCTCCCCAAACCACAAGGAGTTGAGCCGCTGTCCAGGAGTCTGCCGGGTCTTCCTGTGATCCAGTAGCTCAGTGACACCGTTGAAGGCGGCCCAGAGAGTACCACGGACTCCAGGAAGCCGGTTGCCCCGACCTTCGTCGAAGAAGTGCTCCGCCCAATCGCGATTGCGCTCCGCTCTGACGAGTGCGCCTTCGTCCGTGGGATCGCTGGGTTTGAATACCTCGGTCAGGTATTCCGTGAGACGGCTAGCATTGACCTGCACACGTGCCATGGCTTGCAGTCCTTCTTCCATGGTTTCGTAGCGGGTGCGGATCTGCGCAAGCAGTTGACCGGCAGCTTTCAACCGGTGCTTCACGTCGGGCGTGTGGATCAGGCGGAAGGATTCTCCCCCACTGAAGGCCAGCGTCAGCGTGTTCTGGCAGACGACGCGCACGCTGGTGAACTTGACCTGGACGCTGCCCTTGCCGTCGTGGCTGTTGGCCAGCAGCAGGTATTTGTCGGCGACGTCGTCACCGACCACGCGGAGTTGCCCAGGCAGCTTGGCCAGGAGCCAGATGCGTTCACCCTGACCGAGCGCACCCGCCGTGTGGTAGATGGCGGCATTCTCGCCGACGATGGGATCGAAGAACCCGAAGGCCTCCGCGTTTTGCAGGGGCGTGTAGTCCTTGCTGACCACTCCCAGCACGGGGCTGTTGAGTGGATCGTTGCGCACGACGGCGAACGTGTCCGGCACCACAAGGCGCTGACCATTGATCGTGGTAAAGACCGGCGTCTTACTGACTTTCCAGTCGAGGTTGGCGGCCTGGATGGCTTCCTTGGCAGTCGCGGGGCCGTTGAGACGGGTGCCCAAGCCGTGCCACGGCGTTTCGTCGATGTAGAACATCGAGGCCTGGCCATTGAGGATCATGAGGTTGTGCATGGATTTCCTTTCGTTGCGGTTTCAGTGAGGGGTTGAGGTTCAACGCCGGTGGGTCCGGTCGTTTTCGGTGGTCAGCTTGTAGAGGAAGATGGCACCGGCGCTGACGAGGCCGATGACCACGTAATCGCGAAGGGTATAGACGACCAGCAGCACGAAGATGCCGCCGATGGCGTAAAGGATGAGCTGAGGCTTCTCGTTCATCAGGACCTCCAAAGAAGAAGGGGGTGCACCGAATCAACGATGCACCCCCGTGGTTGCGGTTGGAGGACAGTCAGAAGCTCACGCCTTGCAGGGCACGAAGCTTCTCGCGAACCAGCTCAACCTCCTTGTCGGTGGTCTTGCGGTCTTTTTCGACCGAGCGAAGCGACTCCACCACATCGCCAAACTGGCGAACAGTGGAGCGCAACGAATCGCGAATACCGTCAATCTGTTCGATGACCGAACGGATAGTGGGTTTGGCCGGCGGTTCCGGAGTTGTTGGTGCTTCCGGCAATGCAGCCAGGCGGTTGACGGGCTGGGGTTCAGTCGTTTCCTCGGTGTTCGTGGGCATGGGGGATTCGGTGATGGGTTCTTCTTGGATGGTGGGTTGAGTGGGTGTGGTGGATTCCACCGGTTCAGGCACGCTGACCGGTGACAGGCCTTCCGTGCGCATGGGCATGGCGACAAGACGACGACCTGGCCCGGAGAACACCAGTGGGCTCAAGGCGTCAATCAACGCCATCTCCGTCAATCCCCACTTCAACGCCTTCAGCGCAAAGTTCCGATCCACGGTGATAGTCAGATTGTCGCCAGTGACGACCGCGTCCTCGACAGGAAGCGTGGTGCCTTGCGGGGTGGATTTGTCGCCTGCCGTTACCAGCAAGCGTTTGTCCACGATGTCCAGTCTGATGGGCTGGTGTGGATCGTCCTTTCCCGGCAGTTTCGGCAGCACATCGAGCAGGAGCGCTGTCGCTTTGTTGCCGAAGACGACCGTAGCCGTGCGTGAATCCGGGATCACCAGACGCCAATTGGGCATGGAGTGATCCTGCTGCCGGGTGGTGAAGGCCCAGCGTTTGGATTTGATCTGAAGCCAACCCATGCCGCCTTCGTGTTCCGGCGGTTGGATTGTCAGCGACCAGGGACCATCATTGCGTAATTCAGGGCGTTCGAGGAATGCATGATGCGGAATGAATACCGGGTCCTTCAGGTCGATGTGGAACGAGTTGGCGCTGTAAAGGTGCCGTCCATCCGTGCCCATGACGTAGTGCGCCTCCGGATCAGTGACATCCAGCCAGGCACCCATGATGGCTGCCCGGGTGATTTCATGGGTACAGCACGACAAGGCACGGAGAATCCCTTCCTTGATCCCGTCATCGAGCACGATGCCGGCATCCTGGAAGGCGGGAATTTCCGGCCATTGCTGTGGATCCATGGATTCCAGGGACCGTTCCACCGGGCGACCTGCCAGCAGGGAACGCAACACGGTGGTGTCGTTGTCTCGGGCGAGGGTGATCTGGTCCGTGGGACTGCATCCCTTGACTGCGCGGCTCAGCGATTTGAACGCCACCAGCATTTCGAGGGGTTCACCTGGCTGTCCTTCGAGTCGGTAGGACACGAACGATTCGAGGTCGGTGGCCTGGAGTTGCACGATGCCGTCGTGGCTGCGACTGATGCGGAGCATGTCAAGAACAGGCAGTGAGGGACTACGGCTCACGATCCTGGCAAGCGCTGAGAGCGCTGCCTTCAATTCCGATACGGGCAATTTGATTTCCATGAGGTTTTCTTTCGTTGAGGTCTTTGGTTTTGGTGAGGGGTGAAAACGAAGGAGCCAGCCACACAACAAGTGCATGGCTGGCTCCGGGTTAAAAGTGGTGGATTAGGTCAGGCGTCGTCCTTGGTAGCCCAGGCTTTGAACAGAAACTGTCGACCGCTTTCCTGTGCGGAGTTCCTGTCCGCTTGGAGGCTGACGCCACACTGCGGGAGTGCAGTAGGCCTGTAGATCAAAGCAGGCCCAACGCCACAAAGCCTGTTATTCCCCCGAGGCGCTTCAATTCCGATTGATTCACTCTCGTTTAGAAGGCTAGCACTACAGCGACAGTTCACTTAAAGTTTGGAAGATGAAGGGGAAAAGCGCCGTTCTTGGCGCGACGGTTGGAAAGCTGTCGATAGCACCCGACGACATTTTTAGCTTGCGCGGAACTGGCCCGCCCGTTAATCTGCGGCTCGTCCTTGAATTGCGCTGAGCCGGAGAAACTCGCGACGTCGGTGATCCGTGGACGAACGATCACGCCCACCGACGTCCAGACCG
>SXMN01000238.1 GCA_005777315.1 Verrucomicrobiales bacterium | reverse complement strand
GATGTTCATGAGTTGTTCGCGTTCTGGCGGTGACAAACGGATGCGATACTTAATTGGCATCTACTCCAATTAGACACGCTTATCCAAAGTACAAGCTCAATTTGTTTGACCCATCAACTCACGACTGACGGAGTACTAGAGCGTTAAGTATTCGGCAACCGTCCAGATGAGTTTCATGGCAATCTTCTCCTTCTACAGCCGTCTTGAACGGACCGGTGCCGGAATGCCAGACCTACACCTTGCGGCACGTCCGACCACCGCCAGTCAAATCGGTAGGGCGCGGCGTGCTGCCGGGCCGAATTGATGAGGCAGGTTTTCATTTCGCGCTCTGTTGAATGCCCGCGATTTTTCATACAGCAGCTCGGAAGGCAAGTTTCCCGATGGGTAAAAAAAGGGTGAATCGCCAGGGGGGCGTATTCATTGGGCCAAACGATTCTTTTGCGCACAATCAGGCTCCCGTCGGCTCGCAATTTCATCTCGTCGGCGGTGAAATTCACCGCAAAAAATGGCGGCGGACGGGGTGAAAACCGCCTTCGCCGGACGGATACTACAGAGTTTCAGCAGCATATTGGTCGGAGTTCTCCCGAGTACATGGAATTCCGGCACCTGTTTTTCTTGTTTTGTTCAATCGTCTCAATTCGTAGCATCGTGAACATCGTGAGCACGTGCCGATGAAACCCAAGCCAACTCCACCATGAACCGAATTCTTGTCCTCTATGATTCAAAGTCAGGCAATGTCGCGAAGATGGCGCAACTCGTCGCCGAAGGAGCGAAGACCATCGCCGACACCGAAGTGCGGGTTCGTTCCGTGGATGAAGCGAAGGCCGAGGATGTTTTATGGTGCGACGGCCTGGCTGTCGGCAGCCCGACAAACATGGGAATCCTCTCCTGGAAAATGAAGCGGTTCTGGGACGAGGTCATGCTCGAGCACTGGATGAAAATCGATGGAAAAATCGCGTGCGCCTTCAGCAGCTCCGGTGGATGGGGCGGCGGGATGGAAATGGCCTGCCAATCAATCCTGACGGTGATGATCAATTTTGGGTTTCTCGTCTTTGGCGTCACCGATTACGCCGCGCAGAAATTTACCCTGCATTATGGAGCGGTCGCGTCAAAGGAGCCGAGGGAGCCTGAAACACAGGAAGCATGCAGAATCCTGGGCAAACGGCTGGCGGAGTGGACGGCGGTTTGCGTGCATGGACGCAAAGACGAGCACCCATCAGGAAAAATGGCGACGCGAATGGCACCCGGCTGACCTGGGCGGCTGAACAGCCTGCGAAAGGCTTCGCGGCGCTTTTCGGAGCCTGCTACACTTCCAACGATGAAAGAAACGCTGGCACGCTGGCGAACGAATTTCTACACGGGGCTGGCCATCGTTCTCCCCGCCGTGATCTCCATTGCGGTGGTGAAATGGCTCTTCGGCACGGTCTCGAACATGACCGACCCGCTGCTGTTCTTCCTCCCGGATAATTGGACCCACGACGCCCGCGGAGTGACTTATTGGTGGTGGAGCGTATCTGCCCTTGTGTTCGCCGTGTTCGCGACGGCTCTGATCGGGAGGTTCGGCCGCTACCTCTTTTTCAAGAAAGTACTCGGAATGGTTGACGACGCACTCCTGCGTGTTCCGTTGTTGAACAAGGTTTACGGGGCGATCAAGCAGGTGAACGACGCATTCACCACAAGCAATCGCTCGTCCTTCAAGCAGGTGGTACTGGTGGAATTCCCGCGTGCCGGGAGCTATGCGCTTGGCTTTGTCACGAGCGATCAGAACGGAGAAGTTCTGCGCAAGACTGGACTGCAATTGTTGAGCGTGTTCGTGCCGACGACACCCAATCCGACCGGCGGGTTCCTGCTCCTTCTCCCAGAGTCGCAGGTCACCAAGCTCGATATGTCCGTGGCCGATGGCATCAAATTCGTAATGAGCCTCGGAGCGGTGGCACCGTCCGCCAACACGGCGGGTCCTGCCCGGATGTGAAGTGTCATGGACGAGCGCACTGAGGGAATCGTTCTCCGGACCCGCCTGCTGACGGAAACGAGTTTGATTGTTCACTGGCTGACTCCCGACCTTGGACGTGTGGCGACGGTTGCCAAGGGGGCGCGACGTCCGAAGTCACCGTTCGCTGGGAAACTGGACTTCCTTTATCACGCGGACTTTAGCTTTCAGCGAAGTCGCAGCGGAGACCTGCATGCATTGCGCGAGGTCGTGGTGCGCGATTTTCAAAGTGGGCTGCGGAAGGATGTCGCTGTTCTGTCGCAGGCGTCTTACTGGGTGCAACTGATCGAGCAACTCACCGAAACGGAGAGTCCAGTGCCAAAGATCTTCGATCTCTTCCGGGACGGACTCAAAATTCTGGCGGCGACGGGGTCCGACAACCGGACCGTGCTGGCGTTTGAAGTAAAGCTGTTGTCTGACGCCGGATTGTCTCCAGTGGATGCCGGCGAGAGCCTCAGCCTTGGTGCGCGCGAAATTCTGCAACGACTCGGAGAGGGTGACTGGGAATTGCTTCTGAAGCTCCGCCTTTCCCCCGGACAGGAGCGCGAGCTGACGGGTTTTCTTGAAGCGTTTCTGCGAACTCACCTGGATCGCGTTCCCGGATCACGCAGCCGGGCGCTGGAGAAAGGAACATTCCAGTAATGCCTGTGTCTGATTCTAACTTGGTGAGGATTATGATTAAGATGATGAGCAAGATTAAGGCATAGCCATGCCGCTGCTCACCTTGACATCGCGTGTGCCATCGCGAAAACTCGCCGCCCATTATGGCCGAGCCTAAAGAACATCCCTTGATGGAGAAAATTGTCTCCCTCTGCAAACGTCGCGGTTTTATTTTTCAATCCTCGGAAATTTACGGCGGCATCAACGGTTTCTGGGATTACGGCCCGCTCGGCGCTGAACTCAAGCGCAACGTGAAGGAACTTTGGTGGACGGGCATGACCCGCAAGCGTGATGACGTGGTCGGCCTTGAAGCCACCATCATCATGGCTCCACAGATCTGGCGGGCGAGCGGGCATGTGGATACGTTCAGTGATCCGATGTGTGATTGCTTGCTGACGAGGAAGCGATTCAGGGCGGATCAGATTGAGCCACAGTCCGGGACGGTTTATCGATTTGAAGGGGCGTTCAGTCTGGATTGGAGGCAGTCGGCGAGGGAAATCGGTTTCCAGGAAACGGAAATCGAAACCATGTCCAATCAGAGAATGATCTCCTTATCCGACGGAAAGAGAATCCTGGAACGATTTACCGAGTTTCATAAGACCTCTGCTTTTCCACAATGGTGGCGGCCCGATGTTTACGCCGTCTTGATTCCCAGCGGGAAGCATCCTGAATACGCCCTGAAAGTAGCCCGGCAGTTTTATGGCGGACGAGGTCTGCGAGATGCCGTTCCCCTGGTCGCGACAACCGAGGAAGTAGCAGGGACACAGCGTTTCAATCCGGATAACGGTTCGCTCCTGACGGAACCCCGCCCCTTCAACCTGATGCTCCAGACCTATGTCGGACCAATCCAGTCTGAGGAAAACATCGCTTACCTCCGCCCCGAAACGGCGCAGGCCATCTTTGCCCAGTTCAAGAACGTGCTGGAAACATCCCGACAGAAGGTCCCGTTCGGCATTGCGCAGGTCGGCAAGGCGTTTCGCAACGAAGTCACGCCGCGCAATTTCACGTTCCGTTCGCGCGAATTCGAGCAGATGGAGCTGGAGTTCTTCATCAAGCCGGACGAGGTGATCGAAGCCATTCACGGCAGTGTGGCCGCAGTGCCGGAGACCGGTCATCCCGGCGAGCCACAACCAAACTGGGGCTGGCAGGCATGGCACCACTATTGGGTTCAAGAGCGCGTGCGCTTTTATGAAGGCATTGGCTTGTCCCTTGAAACACTGGGCTTTCACAAGCAAACCGCCGGGGACCTGGCCCACTATGCGCGTGCTTGCACTGACATTTTGTTCAAGTTTCCGTTCAGCAAGAAGGATGAACAAGGCAATGTTACCGGTGATGAGCTGGAAGGCATCGCGGCACGAAGCGACTTCGACCTGTCACAACACGAGCGGTTCTCCGGCAAACCGATGGGCGTGTTTGACGAAGAATTGCGCACCGCCTGGGGCAAGCTCGACGAGGCAAAGAAGGTGGAACTCTCCAAGCGCTACTACGAAGCCCGGCTCAAGTATCTCACGAAATCTGGTGTTGAATCCGAGAAGGCCGCCGAGGACGCGAAAGAGGACGCCGATGGTTTCGCCAAAGGCCAGTACATCCCCCATGTCATAGAGCCTTCGGCGGGAGTGGACCGACTCATCCTCGCCCTGATTGCCAACGCCTATTCCGAATCCACGAGCACGGACGACAAAGGCAAGAGCGAGACGCGCGTCATCATGAAATTTCATCCGCGAGTGGCACCGATCAAGGTAGGAGTGTTCCCGCTGTTGAAGAACAAACCCGAGATCGCGGCCAAGGCCCGTGAAGTTTTTCAAATGCTGCGCGGACTCATGATGGCATTTTATGACGATGGTGGTGCAATCGGCAGACGATACGCCCGTCAGGACGAGGCGGGCACGCCGTTCTGCGTGACGATTGACTTCGATACTCTTGGCGAGAAACCGGAGCTGTTAAACACCGTCACCATCCGGCATCGAGACGATGGCAGGCAGGAGCGGGTCCCGATCAGCGAGCTTTCGGCCTGGTTGACGGCGCGGGTGTTCTGAGGAACTTTCCGACAAAATGCTTTCAACAAACAGCAGGGCTCTTGATCCAGCGCGCATCTCTTACGCATTCATCGTGCTCATGCTGGTGCTGGTGGGCTGGCTGCATCTCGCCACGCCGCTGATCACCGTGCTCTTCTGCCATTTCGCGCTTCGCCGGCTCTCCTTCGGCTATCGAAAGTGGCTTGGCCTGCTGTTGTTCACCCTGCTCTTCGGAAGCCTGATCTACGGAGCCGTTGTCTTTGCAAAGAGGGTGCATCTGACCCTGCCGGAGATCGCTACCGAGTCCATTCCCGTTGTGCTTGGTTACGCGGAAAAGCAGGGGTTCGAACTTCCATTCACCGATTACGCCAGTTTGAAGGATCTGCTGGTGAGCATGGTCAAGGATCAGATCAAGGGCGTGGGTCGTTACGCGGGCAGCGCGCTGGTTGAGCTGGTGTCATTCATCATCGGCGTGGTCGTGGCATTGAGCCTGTTCTTGAATTCAAAACTGGAGATCGCAGGAGATGCCTCCGGGCAGGCGGCGAACCTGTACACCGCGACCTTCAGGCAAATCGTGGCGCGTTTCCGCACGTTCTACCAGAGCTTCGCCACAGTCATGGGAGCGCAGATCCTGATCTCCATGATCAATACTACCTTCACGGCCGCCTTCCTGGTTTGGAACAATTTTCCCTACACCACCGTGATCATCGGCCTCACCTTCCTCTTCGGCTTGCTGCCGATTCTGGGGAACATCATGAGCAACACGCTCATCGTCTGCGTGGCGTTCACGTTATCCCCTAAGATGGCATTCACGTCACTCGCGTTCCTGGTGATCATCCACAAGCTTGAGTATTTCCTGAACTCGAAAATCATCGGCCAGCGCATCAAGAATCCCATGTGGTTGACACTTCTCGGCCTCGTCATTGGAGAGAAACTCATGGGCCTTCCCGGGATGATCCTCGCGCCTGTGATTTTGCATTACATAAAGGTTGAAGCGTCCCGCAGTCCGCTGGCAAAAGCCGAGGCCCCATCCGAGGCGGGCTGAAATACGGAAACCCCTCGCCGTCGTGCTCTGATGCCGGACGGAATAGCCGTTCTCGAATCGGGCAAAGCTTTACCCTTGAGAAAGCAGTTGGAACCACGAAACAAACGAAAGACACGAAAGAAGAAACACATGAAATCAACACTTCACTCACCCGGTGGGTGAGTAGAGCGGCTTGCTCAAGAGGTTTTGCTTTCGTGTGTTTCGAGTTTTTCGTGATATGAATCGCTGTTTTTGAGTTCCATGTTTTCCGACAATTCTGAGGAGGCCTTGGGATAGGTTACGAATGATGGCTGGCGATCTCGTGATCTCTACTGCTTCCTCAAGGCTCAACTTCCCGGCCTCGTTCGTTGCGATGCCTCCCGAAGTCGGTAACGAGAAGACCTCAAGACTGGGCGTGGCCGAGCATGGTGCTGGAACGCGGAATTTATTGCGCAGGGAGGTGCGAGTCCTCCGGAGCCCAGATGAGAACACGGCGCGGACGCCGTTTCCACGGTCCGTCGGAATGAAATCCACGCTCCTTTACCGCCAACTTGCGAATGCACGGCGTTCGTCGCGGGTCACTCAAAATGACTTACCTTGAGCTGCCGAGCTTACTCCGTCTTCCGCGCGACTTCGGCGACCTTGAGATTGATGCGTTGATCCAATTTCAGCTCTTTGCCGTTGAATTTAAGCGAGGTGGCCAGATTCAGAGGAAATTCCCCTGCTTTCACATCTGGCGGAAGTTTCGCCGAAATCTTTCCCGAAGTTTGATCCTTGCCCAGAACGAGCTTCCCCGTAGTGAACCCTCCTGGTTCACCAAGTGGGGCAACCAGAAGTTCTACAGCGTCCGTAAAACCGTGGAGCCGCGCGAGTGAGATGCTCAATTCCACAGATGATCCGGGCTGGAAGTTTTCCGGCAGCGGACTTACCGCAATCGTGATGGGAGCGGAGGCGACCTGGACCATGATCGCAGGTGAGCAGAAAGCCGCGGTCACCTCTCGTAGTTCAATCTTCGCCGCCAGTTGCTTCGCCATCTCAATCGCTTCGCCTTTTCTCTGTTCCGGAGCCTTGAGCATGGCAGCGGTATCATCCGTCAGTTTTTGAGCGGCCTCCTTTGCAGTCAGGCTGGATTCAAATTTTGCCCTGGCGACACTGCGATCCGCTTCTGGAGCTTTTTCAAGTCCGGCTTTGTTGTCGTCATGCACTTTGGTGGCGACCGCAAGGGCGTCCTTGGCTGACTTGAGCTTGTTTTGAATCTCGCCAATGATCTTCTCCTCGACGGATTTGGTTCGTTCCGACGCCTTGATTGCCTCCTCGATCCCCTTCATTTCTTCCGGGCGTGCGCGGCGATGCTTCCCTTTGGTGTAGGCGATGACGTGAAGCTGCCGCACTCCGTTTGGAAGCTTAGCCTGGGCAAGGTCCAGTTCGAGGGAGGTGACGGTCGCCTTTCCATCCACATCCCATTCCTTCAACGGGTCGGCAAGACCGGTGCCTGTGACACGCAATTTGACGCCTTCCTTGAACTCACCGCGACGGATGAGCTTGAGCGGAATCTGGAGCTTCGCGGCCTGTGCGGTTTCCCACAGCTTAGTTTCAGCAGGCTCCACGAGCAAAGGGGACTCCTCCGCCGCGGTGGCGAGCGCGAAGTCGCGACTCAAACGCGAGCTGATCCGATCGTTGTTGTAGTCGGCCGCATTCCACCGGACGCTGCCGCCCATGGCTTCGCGGCTCAAGCGGTTCGTCCCTGCGAGAGCCTCGCCCATGAGCTGGATCGGCCCGGCCCAGTCGGCCACCGCATCAGTTGCTGTCAGGATGAGCACGGCATTCGACTGGCCGGTGGGGATCACGGTCTTGCTCGCCGTCACGCCAGCGGGGAGCCCGTCCGCCTTGAGCGCGATTTCGCCATCAAAACCGTCCTGTCGGAAGGCCACCATTTTGATCCGGACGGATTCACCACGGCGCAATAGCGGCGTCCAGATCTTGGCTTCACGCTTGTCCGGCTCCGTGGTGGGCGGCGGAAGAGAGATGGCAGACAGATGGAAATCCGGCTTCTCCCGGCGCAGTGAGAGCCGGTAAATCCGGAGCGCGTCCGTCAGTGGCCTGCTCGATTGATCGCGCACCATCACGCGATACTGGCCATCTTCCTTCGCCTCAATTCGAAGAGCGCCGTCCCCGATGGTGGTGTTGAATTCCTGGCCGCCAAGATTCGTGGTGGAGTCGTATTGTTCCCCGGCCACGGTGGTTTCTTCCGCGCCCTTGTCATTCTTCATGACCCGCTGGACAAGCAAGAAGGGATCGACGGGGGTGCCGAGTCGCTGGGCCGTTACTTCCACCCAAAACGCGTCACCCTTTTTCACCTCGAAGGCGAACCAATCGACATCCCTTGTCGCCGCAAATTGCCCGGCGATTTCCGAAGGGAACGGCACTCGTTGCGCGGTGGCAGCGGTGTTGTTCGGTTCAGTTTCAAGTGTCGCCGAAAGCTCAGCAAGATTTCCCAGAGGCGGCGGACATTGGATGCCAGACAGGATCGGAAAATCGACCAGATCAAGGCTCGCCGCCGCAGGCTTGAGCGGTGCTGGAGCGCGCAGCCCGGAAGCATTCGCGGAAGCGTGCGGAAGCGCCATTGACACTGCAAGCCGTTCAAGAGGCTTGCTCTCGGTGAACAGATCGTCTGCACGCCGGCCACCGGGCAGGTTGCGTCCGACAATTGAGTATTCATTTGTAACACCGGCCTGGCCGAAAGGCGGGAACACATAATCGATTCGCGGTCCCGTGGTGATCGAGAGTCGATATTGAAACTCCTCGCCGCCGCGATACAGCACATCGTGAAGCTTGAGCAGATAGGATCCTTCGGCGGGCGCGGTGAAGTCGATGAGTCCACTGCGCCTGCTCCTTTCCAACTCACGGCCATTCGAAGAGAGAAGCAACAGGACCGGCTCCAGCCTGGAATCAATCTGATTGGCGAGGCATTCGATCAGGATACGCTGCCCTTTTTGGGCATCGAATTGGAAATAGTCAGCCGCGGTGACACTGGCGCGGCCATTGACTGTGGTGTTCAGACCGACAGGTTGTGCGCTTCCGGGTGCGTCATTATTCCCGGCATCCGTGACTTCTGCCATCAGCCCCACCGCGAAGGCGCGGGGGTTGGTGACGCCGAACCTGCCGATGACACGCACATCGCAAATGCCAGGCGGCGTGTTGCTGGCGATGGTGATTAGAAATCTGGCTGACTGCGTTGAACCAGCCGTGTTCGTCACAACATCTGCGACGATCCCGGGGGAAGAGAACATGAGTCTGGTGGCGTCATCAAGATCCACCCCGGACACAGTGACTTCAAAACTTGCTCCTGCCTTGCCGCCGGCGGGAAACACAGCGTGCAAACGAGCCAATGGGAGCTCGGCGAGCGATTGGGAGATCCAAGCCGCGGACAACAGGAGAGTAACCAGGAAGCAGGCCGCCCGCGATGAACCAGTTTTCATGGCTGTCGGGGGCGGTATCACAATCGAAAGCGTGATCGGGGAGCTTCGGGATCAAGGAAGCCTGCCGCGCGTGGTCGTTCTGACGCGACATAGTTTGTCGTTTGCCGTGATGTAGAGGACCGTGCCATCGTTACCCCAGCCGCAGTTGGCTGTGGGCTCTCCGGTATTGATGGTTCCCAGATGCTTGCCATCGGGGGAGATGATGAGGACGCCCCCAGGACCGGTGGCGAAAAGATTCCCCTTCACATCGACCTTCAATCCATCCGGAACACCCTTGCGGCCGGACGCGAGTTTGGAGGTGTCGAAGAATACGCGTCCGTTGGACACCGTGCCATCGGCATTGACGCTGTACCCCATGATCACTGGATTGTTGGAATCCGATATGGCCACGTAGAGCGTCTTCTCATCGGGAGAGAACGCGATTCCATTTGGGAAAGTCAGATCCTTGATCAGTACCGTGACTTCCCCATTGGGTTTGAGACGATAAACACCGTTGAACATGAGTTCCTTGGCGGGGTCATCGTTCAATTTCTCAAGCCCATACGGAGGATCGGTGAAGTAGAGGTCACCATTGGCTTTGAAGGCGAGATCATTCGGACTGTTGAAACGCCGGTGATTGTAGTAGCGGACGAGCGGCGTGAATGTGTTGTCTGGATTGAGTCGCGCGACACGGCGATCGCCATGCTGGCAGAGGACCAATCGTCCACGATGATCCAAAGTGAGTCCGTTCGAGCCAGGTTCGCCTCCCCGCGCCTGTGGAAGCGTGTAGCCGCTGGGCAGTAGAAAATCGCTGGTTCGCTCGCCTTCCTTCCATCGGAACACGATGTTCCGAGGCACATCCGAGAAGAGCAGATACTCGCCATTCTTCACCCAGACCGGACCTTCCGACCATTGGAAACCGCCAGCCAACAGCTCAATCTTCGCATCCGCGGCAAGCAGGCTGTCCAGAGCAGGGTCGAGGCGTTCGATGCTCCCCATTGCCGGATAGGGGTGCGACTTGGACGAAAAAGTCCTCCGGGCCGGGGTTGTTGAAGATTTCCCCGAGGAGCTCTTCTGCGCGTGAGCGAATGGAGTGATGGCAAAAATCCCGGCGCCAAGAACGGCCAGGGTTACAGATGAGATTCGATTCATAAACAATGGCGGAAAACATGCGGAGAATCAGGTCGCAATGCTTCAGGGTCAAACCAAAAGAATGATTCTGTCAGGAAGAACCTCACTCCGTGGCCGGACGCCGAAGCTCTCTTCAATCAGATTTTCCCGCCAACCACGGTCGCTTCAAAGCATCACACCTGATGGCCTTCATCCGAACAATAGCCCTCAGTGGGCCCAACGGAGTATGAGTGCGCCCGCTGGTTCGGAATCTTGATGGGAGGTTCATGCAGCCTTCAGAGCATCCTGCGACCCGAAGCTCCCTGCGGTTTTCCTGATGGCTTCAGTGCCGGCATCATCACGCAGATTTCTCCAGGTGGCTACCCGATGAAGCAGGTTGAGTCTCGAAACATACTCTTCATCCAGTTCCGCGTACGGATGCGCCGGGAATTCCGCCTCCGCCTGTCTTTCAATGGCGTCTGCCGCATGCACGGCCGTGATTGCTGAAGTCGTCTGGGTGGAACTCGCCGCCGGGCGGTGGTGCAGCGCCACGGTCTCCACAACCGGTACAGGCAGACCCCAGGTTCCCAAAAGGTATGCGCCTACTTCCGCGTGCGTGCAACCAAACGACTCCTGTTCCGCCTTCCAGAATGGTATGCTGCGCTCCCTTTGAACATGCAGGGCTCGGGTGAATTGTTTTGGGAGGCCGGTCATGAAGACGAGTTTCCCCACGTCGTGCAGCAGGCCTGCAGAGAACGCCTGATGGAGTTCATAGGCGTCGAAATGTTCAGCCTCGCCTATCCGGTGCGCAAGTTTGCCAACAGTCCAACTGTGGTTCCATATTCGCTTGATGGCGCGGTCATCCTTCCTGAACCGTTCAAACTGCGAGAATGTCTGGATGGCGAGCACCAGGGCTTTCACCACTTCCGTCCCCAGATGTTCGATGACGCCCTCGATATCCGTGATTTTCTCCGGCGGAGCGAAGAACGCTGAATTGGCCAGGTGAAGCACCCGATTGGAAAGCATCATGTCCCGCCCGATGATGTTTGTCATTTCACCGATGAAGGGTGATGGGCTCTGAAGCTCCATGACGAGTTCGGTGTAGAGGTTCGACGGGCTTGGAAAAACGGTGTTCTGTGCGAGAAACTGTTTGAGATCCTGGTTTGTCAACAGGTCACGGAGAAACAGCGAACGGCTGATGGCTTCCTTGAGTTCGGTGGCGTTGCAGGGCTTGCAGAGGTACTGGTGGGCCGATTGAACAAGGCGTTCGGTAACGTGGGCTTCAAAGAACCCCGACAAAACAATCCGGACAGTATCCGGATGCTCGCTCTTGACGCGATGGAGAAGTTCTTCACCCGTCATTTTCGGCATGTGGAAGTCGGTCACCACCACGTCGAACGGGCGTAAACACATCTTTTGCAACGCTGCAATTCCGCTTTCCGCGCTTTCCACTTTCCACTCCCCATTCATGTTGGAAAGCATTTGCTCGACAGATTGCAACTCTTCCCGGCAGTCGTCCACCAGGAGAATCCTCTTGGGTACATTCATCGGATACAACAACTCAGCTACTACGAAGGAACGCAACGCTTACGTTCCGCAGCCTGCTCTAGCAGGACAGATGCCTTTCATGCTGCAACAACCATCCTGGATTAAAGCCGAAGGCAGGATTGCGCGGCATTGCCTCATTTCAGTGGGGCCTGGAGTCTGATGCTCTCACGCTTACCGATTCAGCGTCCCAAAAGCGGACACGATTCGGAAATTGGACAGTCCCAAATCGCCACACTCTTTGGTCGAAATTTAGAATGTGCGTGGCGAACTCTCGATTCCTTTGAAAGGTGGATTGCCATCGCCGGAGCGCCGGGTCCGGAGCTCAATTGCTCTTCAAACCTGGGTTGATTGTGGACTTCGGCGGGAGGTGCCGATCAAACCAGTCCGCGAACAGGCGCGTGTCCCAAAGCATCGTCAGCCAGCCATGTTTCTTACCGGGCCGATTGATCAATTGGATCGTCCGGCCTGCCGCGTGGGCACGCTCGACGAACCACTCCGATTGTTCAATCGGCACCAGGGTGTCCGCGTCTCCATGGAGAATCAGGACGGGAGGAAGGTTCGTGGACACGTGGTAGATCGGCGACATATCCCGGCCAATGACCTTCCACGATGGCATGTTGGTCGAGTCCGGACCGAATGCTTTGAGGAAACTCTTCGGCGGCCCGCCGTCTCCAGGGTTTTCAGTTGAGCGTCCAAGATTGAGAAGGTCGGTTACAGGATAGAAAACCGCAGCCGCCTGCAGCATGCTGCTCTCACGCTCAACCGGGTCCGTCGCGTCGCTGCGTCCGGAATCACCACGTGTCGCAAGCATGAGCCTCAAATGTCCACCCGAGCTTCCACCCGTCACCGCGAGACGCCGAGGGTCCACGCCATGCTCGCCCGCATGGTGGCGGATGTGTCGAACGGCGAGTTGCACATCCGCGAAAATTTCCATCACGGTGAACTCGGGTTGCGATCCGTGGGCCACCGTGAACAGCGTATAGCCGCGCCGGAGCAGCGGAGCCAGGATCAACGGGTCCATGCCTGATCCGGAAGATTTCCACCTGCCGCTCACCATGACGACCACTCCCGCGCCATTGGGATGAGCCGGTTGAATGACATCAAACTGAAGATCGCGGCCTTTGCGCTGCGCATAGGTGATCTTCTCAGTCCGTGTGAAGTGCGGATGGAAGTACCACCATACAATGCTAAAGATGGTGCCCGCCAGAATCAGGACGGCCAGGAACCCAACCAGAACGTGCCGAATGATTCGTCGAAATTTCATCCGGGGATCAATATCAACGACACGCCAGGAAATCGATTACAACTGAGCTGCTTTCAGAACTTGGTTTCCTGCAGAAGAAGACTCCGAGGGTACTTGCGCGGGGAGTAGCGCTACCGGGCACACAAACCGAAGATGAAAACCATGGGTGACGCCACAGCGTGATTCTAATTCCAGGGGATGACCATGATGCAGCGATATTATCTGGAGTGGGGCACTCCTTGTCCCAGGTTCGGGCACTCGTCAGCGCACGTATCAACTTCTTGAAGATCAGCGGCCTTGCGTTGGAATGAGAAGTAAATTCCGTGCCGAGTACCGCTGCCAACGGCACTTCGCTTGCTAGGTTTGAGACAGCCCTCAACGAGGGTGAAGCGTCCTTAACCGAAGCATGAACACATTTCTTTTCCTGAAGGGGAATATCTGCAGCGCTCTTGCGCTTTCAGCTCTCGCCTTTTTCGCCACATCAACACAAGCCCAGGAAATCAAAACCCGGGGCCAGGTATTTCCAGTGCTCCAGCTTCCCGCGTCGGCCCGGGGACGAGCCCTGCTCAATGCTCTGGGTGACAACCTCCCCGCTCTGGCGGCATGGTATGGAAAGACAGGGGCTGAACTCCGGGCTTTGATCAACCAGGATTCATCCCTCCACGGCGACATCCGCGGCAGGCTGCTTTATGTCTGTGGCGCGCCACCACCGCAGGATGCCGCCACGACGTCGGGTAGCGGCACAGTGGCGGCCGGTCCATTTCCAGGTGAGCAAACGTTTCTTCTGCACAGCCGGCCTGGAGCCGCACGAATCATCTATCTCGATTTCACGGGCCACACCACATCGGGCACATCCTGGAACAGTTCCTTTACCGGGGGAGCGAGTTTTTCCACGCCGCCGT
This sequence comes from Verrucomicrobiales bacterium, assembly GCA_005777315.1. Taxonomy (GTDB): domain Bacteria; phylum Verrucomicrobiota; class Verrucomicrobiia; order Limisphaerales; family F1-12-MAGs170; genus F1-120-MAGs170. The sequence goes on along the minus strand of SXMN01000238.1, from coordinate 8,651 downwards.
ATGACATCGATGGGAACACAGCCTCGTTCAGTGTGGCGGAACTGGATCGTATTCAATACATCTGGCAGCGCGTAGTGGAGGATTTTGCGCCGTTCAACGTGGATGTGACCACCGAGGATCCGGGTGTGGAAGCACTCCGCAGAGCAAATACGTCGGATTTGAATTACGGCGTGCGCGTCTGCATTGGCGGGAGCAGCTATGATTGGTACGGGGCCGGAGCGGGTGGCGTGGCCTATCTCAATTCGTTTAACTGGAGTACTGACACACCTTGTTACGTCTTCACCGCTCAACTCGGCACGGGCCAGGAAAAATACACCGCGGAGGCCATCAGCCATGAAGCAGGGCATACGCTTGGACTCAGCCATGATGGGACAACGGGTGGTGCCGCTTATTATGAGGGTCATGGAAATTGGGCCCCGATCATGGGAGTCGGCTACTACAGGGAAACCGTTCAATGGAGCAAAGGCCAATATCCTCTGGCCATGTAACACACAGGACGACCTCGCCATCATCGCCAGCTATGTCGGCTACATGAACGATGATCACGGGAATCTGATCAGCAGTGCCACACCACTCTCTGGCGCAAACTTTTCATCGAGCGGAGTCATCGAGAAAACTGGAGACATCGACGTCTTCTCATTCAACACCGGCGCAGGGACAGTGAGTTTGTCTCTCTCGTGCGCTCCTCGAAGTCCAGATCTGGATGCATTACTCTCCCTCTATGATGGATTCGGAAACCTGATTACCTCCGTGAACGGTGCCGGCATGGGCGCGTCCATCAACACGACTCTCCCGACGGGCACTTATTATATTGGAGTGGATGGCGCGGGCCTCGGTGATCTGGTGTCCGGCTATTCCGACTATGCAAGTCTCGGCCAGTACACCTTGTCGGGCTCCGCGGTCAGCACTGGTAATCAACCTCCGACGGCCGTCGCCGCGGGCTCTCCAACCACCGGGAGCGGGCCGTTGTCCGTGACGTTCTCCAGCGCCGGATCTGCTGATTTGGATGGTTCCATCGCCAGCTATGACTGGGATTTTGGTGACGGCACCGGATCGGACCTTCCGAACCCCACCCATGCTTACACGACGGATGGAAACTTCACCGCCACCCTCGTTGTCGTGGATAATGGAGGATTGTCATCACCTGCCGCGTCAGTGGCAATTACCGTAGTCCCGCCTCCCAATGTGCCGCCCGTCGCAGCCGCGAGTGCGACGCCGACATCTGGCATCGCACCTTTGAACGTGAGTTTCTCCAGCGCAGGATCGCAAGACTCCGACGGCTCGATCGTTGGCTATTCCTGGAACTTTGGAAACGGCGTCACGTCCACCTTGCCAACCCCGTCAACCACTTACACATCGCCGGGCACTTACACAGCCACGTTAACCGTGACGGACAATCGTGGTGGAACAGCCAGCAAGTCGGTGAACGTGACGGTTTCTCCCGACCCCAGCAAAATCATCTTCGTCTCCAACATCACGATGAGCCTCGTAAAATCGTCCTCCGGTAATTCAGGACGGGCCGTCGTCAACATCAAGGATTCGACGGGAGCTGTCGTGCCAAACGCGACTGTTCCAGGAAAGTGGACTGGCCTTGCCATCGCCACGGTCAGCGGCGCCACCGACAGCAACGGAAACGTCACTTTCACATCCAAGAAAGTTCGCAAGACTGGAACCTTCACTTTCACCGTGACGGGTGTATCGGCGTCCACCTACACCTATGATGCATCACGAAACGTTGAAACTTCCGACTCTGTGGCGAATCCCTGAGCTGCGTGATGATCCCGGACCGCCCGATTGGCGGTCAGTTTCTCGGACCATCAAAAACAAACATGTAACCCGGGCCGTTCTGAAAATCAGGCTTGTTCGGGAATGCTTGAAGGTACGCCACGTGGCCATCCACGAAGGCGACGTTGCCCCAGCCGAGCACTTTGTCGTGATGCCAGAACGCATTTTGAAAAGGCTGCGTCTTGGGTCCAGGCACTTCCGTGACCCAGCCAAACATGCCGAAAGGGTAATCGTTCGCGAGCACCACCACGCTTGGCGATCGAATTTCCGTGGCGCGCCTGCCATGGAGCCCTTTGGTTCCATTCTCGTTCCCACCGCTGTTGTAAAAGTAGCTGTTCCCGAAAGTGTCGAAGAGTGACGGCTTTCTGTCCGATGCCCACCGGCCTTTGGTGGCGCCCTTGTCGTTGGGGCATTTGAAGACTTTGAAGACCCCTTCGTTGTCGGTGTTCGTCACCTTGCGGTCCACATTGACGTAGACATTGATGAATCGGAAATCCTCCAGGTACTCATTGCCACGTTTGCCACCCCACGAATGGTAGGAAAAGACCGGACCCTCCTTGTGCGTTGGAAATCGTTGATCTGAATCATCCACGTAGAGGGTGTTCGCAAGGCCGAGCTGCTTCAGATTGGCGGCGCACGCGACCCGTGTCGCCGTCTTCTTCGCTCGCGAGAGCGCCGGCAGCAACATGCCGGCGAGAATCGCGATGATGGCGATGACGACGAGAAGTTCGATGAGAGTGAATGCCATGACACTCCGATCGCCCTGGCGTGAAGGAATTGAGCAGGATGGTTGCATGGTGGTGACGAACGAAGGATTTAGACCATGACCTGACCTCCTACAAACCAAAGTCTCAAATAATTTCAGCTCTGGAGCTGAGGATGCGCCCTTCGTGTATGTACGCCCATTTCACTTATACTATTTTAACAAGTGCTTCTTCGATGGTGTTCGACAAACTTCTCCACCTTCAGAATTGAGTTACTGAGGAGACCGTGGGATAGGCTACAAATCTTGACGGCGGCACAGACGCACCTGCTTCGTTGCTCACTTGGTTGGAGGCCGCTGCGGGCATCCTCCCGCGTTCGCGCCTCGCATCTGCATCTGTGGCGCTCGCCATCATTCGTAGCCTATCCCACGGCCTCCTCAGTATGGCACCAGCAAGTTGCCACCTCGCTCCCCAGGGCCGTTCACTTCCCGATGCAGAACTGGCTGAAAATCGAATCGAGCAGATCTTCGGTGGCTGTCTTTCCAACAACCTCACCAACTGCATTAACAGCGATGCGGAGATCCAAGGCCGCCAGGTCGAGGGGCAATTCGTCGCGCAAGGCGCCGATGGTCTGCTTCAGTGCGGCGGCGGCGCGTTGAAGGGCGTTTTGATGCCGCGAATTGATCATCACCTGGAGCATTTCCGCCTGCACCTCCCCGCCCCAGACCAGGTTCCGGATCGCTTCCTTGAGCAGTTCGATTCCCTTGCCAGACGTGCAACAGACTTCCACGGTCGATTTTGAAAACTGTTCCGGGATCTGAAAGCGCTGTGGCAAATCCAGTTTGTTCCGGACGAGAATCCTTTTCTTCGATTCGAGTTCCCGAAACCAAATCTCATCCTCCGGTTGCGCTGCTTCAGATCCATCGACGACATGAAGGATCAATTCAGCTCTTTCCAGGGTTGCCCTGCTGCGCCGGATGCCTTCGATCTCGATGATGTCGGAAGACTCACGCAGTCCTGCGGTGTCGATGAAGATGATCGGAAGTCCCCGAATGTTGGCGGTTTCCTCGATGGTGTCGCGTGTTGTGCCCGCGATTGGTGAAACGATGGCGCGATCGTGGCCAAGAAGTTGATTGAGTAAACTGGACTTTCCGACGTTCGGGCGGCCGACGATCGCAGCGCGGACGCCACGTCGGAGAATCTGCCCCTCGTTCGCGGTTCGCAGAAGTTCCTCGATAAAGCCTTCAACTGCGGTAAGCCGGGCCAGAAGCTGGTCGCGAGTGTCGGGGGCGATGTCTTCATCAGGGAAGTCGATGTGCGCCTCGATGTGAGCCAGCACTCGCATGAGATCGTCGCGCAGGGTCTCGATGCGGCGGGAGAGTTTGCCTGCCAATTGTTCGTTCGCTGCGGCAAGCGCCAGTTCGGTCCGTGCATGGATCAAGTCCGCAACCGCCTCGGCTTGTGCCAGATCAATACGGCCGTTGAGAAACGCACGCCGCGTGAACTCTCCGGGCTCGGCAAGCCGCGCACCACTCCCGAGAATCGCATCGAGCACCAGTTTCGCGGGCAGCAGTCCGCCGTGGCAGGAAATTTCCACCATGTTCTCGCGCGTGAAAGTTCGTGGAGCCCGCAACACGGCAAGCATGACTTCATCCACGACCGAGCCGTTCCGAACAATCCGCCCATAATGGATCGTGTGGGTCGGCGCGGCGGAAGGAGTGAGTGAGGATTTGCCAACAGGCTGGAAGATGCGTTCGGCAACAGCCAGCGCTTCCGCGCCGGACAATCGCACCACCGCAAGCCCGCTTTCGCCAAGGGGTGTCGAGATGGCTGCAATGGTGTCGTCGAGCATGGTGCCGGGCTATGGCTTGTGATCAATGGCAGGCTCCGCGACGGTTCTCCGCCTCGCGTCCGAGGAGCCAAAGGCGCGCCTTCTCGTAACTCTTTTTGTGCAGGTAATGAAGCAAACTTGGATCGGCGCCGGTCGGCAGAGCGGCAGTCAATTGATCGATTTGAGCAAAGAGTGGAAGGAGGTTTGGCTTCGGATGGGCGGTGGCCATGGACTTGACCGAAACGTCCAGTTGGGTCAGTGCGTCGAGAATTTGTTGTTCCACGTTCGTCATGCGACAGGGATAGCTCAGGCCCAACCAGAAACCAAGCGCTCACGCAGCGCGCCGCCGGGTGACCAGCGGCACGACCCGGCTCGCTGCCCGGCGCGTCACGAAACTGTAACCTCTGGCGGTTGGACGATGTCTTGAATGCGTAACCCATGTGTTGAGAGTTGCGCCTGTGGCGCTCTTTCCCGGCACTTCACGCAGTAAATCGAAAGGCAAGTCAATGCAGCGCATTCTAAAATCAGCCATACCCGCAGTGGTAGGCATCGCACTCCTCATAGGCATCGCGGCGAACGCACAGGACAAGAAGGTTGATCCCACCGGCACTTGGACCTGGAGCACTCCCGGACGTGATGGTGGTGAACCCCGCAAGAGCACGCTCAAGCTGAAACTTGAAGGTGACAAAGTGACCGGAATGCTCTCCTCTCCCGGACGCGGCGGTGGTGCCGCCCGTGAATCAGCCATCGAGGAGGCCAAGCTGGCTGGCGAGGAGCTTACTTTCAAAGTGACCCGTGAGTTTCAGGGCAATAAATTCGTGGCAAAGTACAACGGCAAGATCAGCGGCGACACCATCAAGGGAAAGATCGAGACCGAACGCGATGGCCAGGCTCAATCCCGTGATTGGACCGCCACCCGCGAAGTGGTGAAGGCAAAGGAGTAACGTCGATTTCAGGAGGGCGCGCTGGCTCCGGTCACGGAACAGCGCGCCCTGTTTTTAGGTTACAGACAGTTTTGAAAGGAAAGTTCAATACATTCAGTGCTGCCAGATCGTCCCCAGTTGCATTCATGACCACCCCACAACCAGTTCTCCAGCCCATGTCACCGATTTCAAAATTCGCTCTCATCGCCTTCCTGTTGGTCGGTGCGATCATGGGCGTCTGCCATGCCGCAACCGCACGAGTGGTGGTCAACGAAATCCTCTATCACGCGCCGAACGATCTGGACGATCTTCAATACATCGAACTGTTCAATGCGGGCGATCAGGCGGTTGATCTGAGCGGCTGGACTTTCAGCAAGGGAATCAAGTTCAAGTTTGTCGGCGGCACACGCATCGAGGCCGGTGGATTTCTGGTTCTCTGCCGCAATGCGGACCGCTTCAAGGAGTTTTACACCGCGCCTATCGGGGGCGTGTTCGATTCAACTTTGAGCCACAAGGGCGAGCGCATTGAACTCACTGACGCTTCCCAGAAGGTGGTGGACACGGTGAAGTATCAGGACAGTTCGCCGTGGCCGACGGGAGCGGACGGTCACTCCGGCTCGCTCGAGCGCATCAACCCCACCGCAGGCAGCGACGACGCGTCGAATTGGGCCTCGTCGCCATTGGCTGAAAAGCGCGACAAACCCACAGGCACGCCTGGGAAGGCAAACACCTGTTTCTCGGCGGAATTTCCACCTGTCATCGCCAGCGTGAAGTTTACTCCGGAGCATCCTTCACCAGGGCAGTCCATTGCTGTCCAAGCCGAGATGGCTGCCGCAAATCCGGTGCGGGATGCGAATCTTCTCTACCGTGTGGCAGGCCCGGGATTTGAGAAGCCCGAGATCAGTATGGCGATGTCGAAGATTTCAGAAGGACGATACTCAGCGATGATTCCAGGTCAGACGAACGGCCAGTTGATCCGCTTCCGGATTCAGGCGACCGGCGCGACCGGCGCGAAGAGATTTTTCCCTGCGGAGACGGAACCCCGCCCGGCCTTGTCCAGCTATGTGCATGATCCGGTCGAGCCCGGAAAAATCCCATTCGGCTGGATCATTCACACGTCTGAATCGGAGTTTAAGTCCGCGCAACAACGGGCAAATTCGCCCGGCTTTGGTGGCTTCGGCGGCTTTGGCGGTGGCAGGGGTGGGCCGCAGGGGTTCGGTGGGCCGGCTGCGATCGATCCTGAAGAGCAGGCCAGGTCAAAAGCGCGAACAACCCTGGAGCGCGGCTTGGATCTCTCGATGACCTGGTTCGAGTTGACGGTCAAGGCGGAAGCCGACTCTGCCTTCATTTCGAGGCTCAAACCACTCATGGTCACAAAGCTCGCCGAGCGCAACAAATTGATCCAGGACTTCCTTGCTGGCGGAAAAATCGATGAGAAACTCATAACGCTGCCTGATGTGATGAAGCAGTTTCTTTCCGGTATCGATGAGGCGGCGCGACCTCTTCTCCCCGCAGGGCAGCAGAAAGCTTTCGCGGCGGCCTTTGACAGGCAAGCCGGGGATTCCCCAAATGGACGGATCGGGCGCATGATCAGCACTCGAGTCGATCTCGAAGGGGTCTGGCATGCGTTGAACTTCAACGCCGACTTTGACGAAACACGGCTTAGTGAAGTGCGGAAGAGCCTTCGACAGCTCGATGAACAACGGCAGGCACTCATTGCCGAGGGCGCGAGCGGCAAGGGGCAGGATGATCGATTTCGCGATCTTCGCGATCGCGCTGAGACTCTCGGCGACAAGATGGTGTCCACCCTCAAGCCGCTGTTGACGACGTCGCAAGAGAAGGCCTTTGACGCTTGGCGCAGTGGGCCGCGTGAGAGCGTAGTCGGGTTTAGACCTGCCTCAGTCATCGCCGATGCTGGAGGGCGAGGTTTTGGTGGAGCGCCTGGTGGCTTCGAAGGGCGCGGCGGCTTTGGTTTCGGAGGTCGTGGTCGAGGCGGGCGCACGCCTGCCGAGACAGCATCAAGTCAGTCAGCGTTCGTTTACTTCGATCCCGTCACCCAAAAGATGGACCTGTTTGACTTCGTCCAGATTGCGCCACGCAAGGGTGGACAAAAAGTGCATTTCCATGGCGACAAGCCGCTCAATGGCATGACGACCGTCAACCTGATCAATGAAGGCGAGACGGCTGTCCTGGTGGAGCCGTTGGCCTATGAAGTGTATCGCAGGGTCGGAATGGCCACCGAGCAGAGTTATCATATTCGCTTGTGGCAAAGCGGGCAGCCAGCCGGCTTCACTCTGCTCGTCGAGCAACCGAACCGCGCCTTTCTTCGCAGAAACAAGATCCAGGACGACGGCAATCTCTACAAGATCCTCTGGTATGAGAGCGGCGTGGTGGGGCAGCACGAGAAGAAGACTCGTATCCGTGAAGGTCATGAGGATGTCGTGTCATTGATTGAAGCGCTCAACAAAACGTCCCGTCCGGAGCAGGCGGCGGAGCAATGGGAAATCATTCGCAAAAATTTCGACGTGGAACAGGTGGCAGATTACTTCGCGGTCAACACCGTGCTCTCGCATTGGGACGGCTTCTTCAACAACTACTTCACCTACCACGACACGAAGGGCACCGGGAAATGGACGATGTATCCGTGGGATCAGGATAACACCTGGGGTATCGGCCGTGGACAGGGCCAGGTGTTCTTCAACATGGCCATCACTTTCGGGATGAATGGGGACGTGCCACCGGGGCGTGCGCCGGGTGCGGGCCAGGAGCGTGGGTTCGGGTTCGGCGGAGGTGGGGGAGGCGGTTCATGGCGCCAGCCTGGCTGGTTCTCCGGACCTCTACTGGCGAACCCGCAATTCAGAAAAATCTTCCTTACGCGCACACGCGAGATCCTGGAGAAGACCTACACTGAGGAAGTTATCCTTCCGATCATTGCCGACATGGGCGAGAAGCTGATGCCTGAAGTGAAGCTTCGGGCGGAATTGCTCAAGGCAGATCCCGAGCGGGCCCGGCAAAACCTGGAACGTCATCTCCAGAGTCTGCGCGAGCATCTCCGGAAACGGCGCGAGTTTCTCCTGGCGCAAGATGAGATCAAGCAAGTCGCCGGTGCGGTTAAGCGTTGAGAGGGCTTGTTGAAGTTCTGTCTGGGCGACACGCCCGAAACCCGGACGGCCGGGTTGTGAAGCGTTCCGCGATCACCGGGTTGCCGGCACCGAACGATCCCACCAGCGCTCGCCATCTCACCACGCACATTTCGATTCTGGGGCAGTGTCGCGGTAGGGACGCCGGTTGCCCGGCGCCCCCCGCACAGATCCCGGCGGGCGGTTTTCCCGCACCGGGCTCTTCAGATCAACTCGCTCTCGCATGGGCCAGAGGGGACTTCGGGGGGAACAGGAATCCCATGATTCG
>SXMN01000237.1 GCA_005777315.1 Verrucomicrobiales bacterium | reverse complement strand
CGAGCATGGGGAAAAGATGGCGTTGCAAATTGTGGAAGATCGTCGTCAGGTCGAGCATGTCCAAAAATCAGCGCGACTCGTGCCACTTCACATGATCAATTGAAATCTCTCAACAAATCCGAGTTTTGAAAGAGCCTCCTTCTCTTACTCCTTTTCACTGGGGGATTACGATAAAGATTACGAGAAAGGTTAGGACGCTGCCAAAGGTCGAAGCTTGAAGAGAAAGTGACAGTGGAGGAAAGGACAGTCTTGCTCCCTGCGGTCCGATGGCTTAACTCCGTGGCGATGACTGCCAGCGCCGCATTCGAATCCATATCAGGAAGTGGCGACGACTTGCATCAGGTTGTCGCGCTTTGTGAATCGATGCGCGACTACTGCCTGATTGGAGGCCTGGCCATCAACTGTTATGTTGAGCCCGTTTACACAATGGATGCTGATTTCGTGCTCACTGCCGAGCACATGGAACCAGTCGCTAAAAGGTTGGAGGCGCTTGGATTCAAGATGGAAGACCATCCCCACCCACTCAACGCGCTCCGACCCGGCAGTCAACTCAGCATCCAGTTTACCAAAGACCAACGCTATGCTGAGTTCCCGGCCCGCGCTGAAATGCATGAAACACTTGGAATGTGCTTGCGCGTTGCCTCGCTCGCAGACTTGGTGCAGGCAAAAATCTGGGCGTGGTCCGACCCTCAGCGGCGCCTCTCCAAACGCAAGAAGGATGAACTCGATCTCATTCGTGTGGCGGAAAAATATCCCCAATTCACCCCTCGACTCCCAGATGCCATTCGTCGGCAACTTCTTTGATGCCTAGGTCCAGACCCGCCGTTTGCGGGTGATTTCCATCCAGATGAAAGTAAAACTCAAATCCATCGAAAGTTCCATCGTCGCCCCGCAAGGCTTCCTGAGCGCGGGCGTTTTCTGTGACATCAAACGCCTCGGCACCGGTAAAGGCTCCAACAAAGGAAAGAAGCGTGACCTCGCGCTCATCGTTTCCAAGGCACCCGCAGCCGTCGCCGGGCTCTTCACGACCAACCAGATTTGCGCCGCGCCCGTGAAAGTCTGCGCGCAGCGCGTGAAGAACGGCATGGCGCGGGCCATCGTTGTCAATTCCGGCAATGCCAATGCTTGCACTGGCAGGCAGGGAATGAAGGATTCGCTCGAAATGACGAGCCTGGTCGCCGAGCGATTGCATCTGCCTCCGGAGCAAGTCCTCGTCGGCAGCACTGGCCGCATCGGCGTGAACATGCCGATGGATAATGTCCGTGCCGGCATCGAGGAAGTCGCGCAATTGCTCGGCAACGATCCTTCCCATGCCGATGAAGCCGCCGAGGCCATCATGACCAGCGACACGCAGCCGAAGAAGATCGCCGTGGAGTTCAAGCTCGGCGGCAAGACCGTCCGCATCGGCGGCATCTGCAAAGGCGCGGGCATGATCCAGCCCGGCATGAGCCCCACCGGAGCGCGTCCCGCATCGCTGCCTCAAGGCCTCCACGCCACGATGCTTTGCTTCCTCACCACCGACGCCTCGATTGAGCCGAAGGCACTGCAAGCGGCTTTGACCGAAGCCGTGGCGAACAGTTTCAATCGCATCACCGTGGATGGTGACATGAGCACCAACGACACCGTGCTCGTGCTGGCAAACGGACTGGCGGGGAATTCAAAGTTCAAAGTTCAAAGTTCAAAGTTCAAAGTTTTTCAGTCGGCGCTCAACCACGTCTGCCTCGAACTCGCCAGGATGATCGTGCGGGACGGCGAGGGCGTTCACCGTGTCGTGACCGTTCGCGTGGCTGGCGCAAAGACGATTCAAGATGCTGATGCCGCCGCGCGAGCCGTGGCCAACAGCGCATTGGTGAAGACGAGCTGGCATGGCGGCGACCCGAACTGGGGCCGCATCATTGACGCGCTCGGCTACAGCGCTGCGACCGTCATCGAGGACCGCGTGGACATCGGCTACAGCTCGCCAGGCAGCTCGAAGATTCTTTACTCGCTCAAGCGAGGCCAGCCGACGAAGGCAACCTTCAAGGAACTTTGCGCCGCCACTGCCCCCAAGGAGTTTGACCTCCACATCAACCTCAACCTCGGCAAAGCCATCGCCATCATGTATGCTGCGGATTTGACTGAAGCCTATGTCGATTACAACAAAGGCGACGTGACTGATCCCACCACGTTGGGAGGCTGATGGCGCGTGACTCGAGATTCAACAATTCGTGTTCAAGGTCGAGCTGTCTCCGGCATCGGTTTCTTGAATCTGCTCAACACGCTTCTCACAAGGTTCGGCGCATAAGAGGAGTACCGTTCGTCCGGTACTTCTCCTTTGATCGGGAGGCCCTTAATAGAATCTGTCATGGTCGCCGCCTTGGTGCCGAGCGCATCAAGGCTGTTGAGAGCTGCCATGGTTGTGAACACGTTTTGTTTGCCCCAATCCGCGAGAGCCACGAGCAGTGGCAGGACATCCTTCAAATCGGCATCGGAACCAAACTCCCCCAGTGCCTGAGCAGCGGTGATCCGGACTTCAGGCACAGAGTCTCGAAGCGCGGTTCGCAATTCCGGGCGAGCCGATTCGACTCCGATCCTGCCGCGCATCAACACTCCAAGCGTTCCCCAGTAACGCACGGCGCTGTCGTCATGAGTCATTGCTTTCTTCAGCGCGGGGAGTGCATCGGGATTCAACATCGAGGCGAGTTCGGCGAGCCTGAACACGCGGGAGATGCGATACCGATCGCGGTCGCGGCCGAGATCAAAGGGTGATCCTCCTTGCGCGCGCGAGAGGCGTTCGCCTTCCGGGATGAAACCCACGTCACGTGTCCTTAGCGCGTGTTCCATTTGGGCATTGCGAAGCCTGGCTTTGATTTTCTGGTGCCCCCGAGACGAGGCGAGGTTGTTCACTTCGTCAGGGTCGCTTTGCAGATCGTAGAGTTCCTCGGGCGGTTTGGGATTCCAGAAGCGATCCTGTGCGGGACTGAGCCGGCCTTCGTCATGGAGCTGTTTCCATACGCGTGTCGTTGGAGTCTCGAACAGGTAATCAATCCGCTGGCCGTAGATGAGGTGCGGCATGTAATTGTGCACATAAACGTAGCGGCCATCGGTCACGCTCCGCACGAGATCAAACCGCTCGTCCATACGTCCGCGGAAACCGTGGAGGAATGATGGTGGTGGTCCGATGAACTTGCCGAGGAAGGCGTGGCCCTGCATCCAATCAGGCGGCTTCACTCCGGCTAGACTGAGCATTGTGGGCGCGAAATCGACAAAGCTGACGAGACGATCGGATTTGCCGCCAGGCCTGTAATCGGATGGGCGGAGGTCCTTGAACTTCTCCGGTATAAAGACGATCAGAGGCACGTGCAGACCAGAATTGTAAGGCCAGCGTTTGCTGCGCGGCATGCCGGAGCCGTGATCCGCGTAATAAAAGACGATCGTGTCGTCCGCGAGACCTTCACCATCGAGCTGGGCTAAAATCTTGCCGGCATCCGTGTCGGCCTCGCTGACAATATCGTAGTACTGAGCCCAGTCCCGCCTCACTTCCGGGGTGTCGGGATGATATGTTGGGACGCGGACTTTCGCCGGGTCGTGGACGATTTGGTGAGGCCGCGCTCGAATCCTGTTCTCGTGACTCCTCTCAGAATTGAAGACTGCGAAAAAGGGCTGTCCAGGCGCACGGTTGGTCCAGTGCGCGCGTTTCGAAGAGTCATCCCACACCTTTCCCGGCTTCGCCAGGTTGTAGTCTTCCTTCGAGTTGTTCGAACAATGGTAGCCCGTTTCTCGCAACAACTGCGGGAACATCTGCTTGCCCGCCGGATACGGTACAAGACTGCGCATGTGTTCGCTGCCGGTCGATGTAGGGTACATGCCCGAGATGAGCGTGGTCCTCGAAGGAGCGCAGACTGGCGCGCACGACCAGACGTGAGTGTAAATCATTCCGCGAGCCGCGAGTGCGTCCACGTTCGGAGTGGTCGCAAACTTGTCGCCATAGCAGCCCATGTGCGGGCCATGATCTTCACTGGTGATCCAAAGAATGTTTGGACGTACGGCAGCGGCTGCGGCATGCACGCTCGATGACGAGATCCAACCGAAAAGAATGAGGGCTCCGAGGCATTTCAAGTGCATGGGATGTCTCTTTGCAGCTTTCGGGGGCTGACGCCGTTCAGAGGGTTGCATAATCAAAGCCATCCGCCGTCTTTCAAACCTTGTAGAACCGCGCCACTTTTCGCACGGCTTCGGCGGCGGCAAGGATATATTCCTCGGTCATGCCTTCGTGAATCGTGATGCGGATGCCGGTCTTCAAAATCGCCTCGGCTTCAGGACAATTCGTTTTGGTGTAATCAATGGTCGTGAGGCCGAATTCACGGAGCGGCCAGCGTCCCGAGAAGAAACCATGTTTTTGGAAGACTGGATTTCCATAAAGCGGAACCGGTATGTAGCCGAGGCCCGACTCGACTCCCTCGGCCCCGAGCGCCTTGGCGAACTCGTCTCGTGTGCAACGAAGCGCCGCAGGATTCACACGGAAGAAATAGAACCAGTAGCCGCAACGATCCTCGGGATGCACCTGGTGTGGCAGGACGCCCGGCGTGTTAGCGATTTTCTGAGTCAGGAGATCTCCGAGGCGCAAACGTGTGGCTACAATGCCTTCGAGACGATCCAGTTGCGCCGTGGCCACCGCAGCCTGCGATTCAGTCCATCGATAATTGGTGGCGAATTGCTCGAACAATCCACCCTTCACGCGATCGAATCCCTTGTCGCCGAACCGTTGAAGCAAGGGGCCAAAGCGTTCGTCGTTCGAGGCTGCCACGCCGCCATCGCCGGATGTGATGTGTTTCGAGTTTTGCAGTGAGAAGCACGAGATGTGACCCGCGGTGCCGACCGGTTGCCCGCGAAACTTGGTCCCCCACGCCTGGGCGCAATCCTCGATGAGCACGAGCTTGTGCTTGTCGGCAATCTTCCTGAGCTCCAGGAGATCGCAAGGGTTGCCGCAAAGATGCACGGCGATGACAGCTTTCGTCTTTGTTGTGATGCGGCGCTCGACATCGGCGGGATCCAGATTGTAAGTGTTCGCTCCGAGGTCCGCGAACACCGGCACCCCCTGCTGGTAAATCACGCCAATGACCGTTCCGATGTCCGTGATTGGCGATGTGATGACTTCGTCGCCCGGCCCGATGCCTGAAGCAGCGACGGCGATGTGCAGCGCGGCGGTGCCGGATGAGCACGGCATCACGTATGTTGCCGGACAAACCTTCTTGAATCGCTCTACGAACGCGGTGGTTTGCGGACCTTTCCAGTAAAAGAGCGTGTCCTGTGCGGTCATCGCTTCCAGGCGCTCGCGTTCTGCATTGCCCCAGCGGCGTCCGAGCTTTGGCACGGCCTTCACGGTCTTGAGGCCTCCGTGCATGGCAAGCTTCCCATCCGATGGATTTGCCGCGTCTTGCCCGGAAGATGGCAAAGTGCCGGCAAGCAGCGAGGCTGATGTGGCGGCAACAAATTGGCGCCGAGTTATGGGTGAATATGCGCGGGCAGCCGAGCCTGAAGAATCGTGGTTCATCTCCACATACTGAATGCTCGCATACAAGTAGGCGAGCAGACGTTTTGCGTTCTCAAACCGGACAGTACATCCACAAGTTGTCGGTGAACTTGGCTGTCGGCCAGGGGCGCGGTTGTGTGCGCAGCACCAGCCGCAGCAGGTCTGGCGTGAGGGCCAGCCAGCGATGCTGCTGCGACTGGCTTTCAGCGCAGTCGCTCATCCACCGAACGGCTTGTGGATGCACTGAGTCAGCCGTGTGTCTCAGCGGATCGGGCTAGTACTCCGTCAGTCGTGAGTTGATGGGTCAAACAAATTGAGCTTGTACTTTGGATAAGCGTGTCTAATTGGAGTAGATGCCAATTAAGTATCGCATCCGTTTGTCACCGCCAGAACGCGAACAACTCAT
>SXMN01000236.1 GCA_005777315.1 Verrucomicrobiales bacterium | reverse complement strand
TCACCGGCCAAACCCGCCTCCCCGGCTTCCACGGCGAGTGGGAGGTGAAGTCGTTCGGCGAAGTAGCTGTTCCCCGGCGCGAAAGAATCGACCCCAGAAGGACTGGCGTTCACGATTTCTGCATCGAGTTGGAACACATTGAATCAGGAAGCGGGCAGATTCTTGGAAGCAACAGCACTGGCACTCAATCGTCCCTGAAATCCGTTTTTCATCCGGGAGATGTGCTCTTCGGAAAGCTTCGTGCTTATCTACGCAAGTATTGGCGGGCGACACGCTCGGGAGTCTGCTCAACCGAAATTTGGGTGCTTGTTCCACGAGAGGCTGCTCTCACGTCGGAGTTTCTTTTTCAAATCATCCAGACCGACGACTTCATCGACGCCGCATGCAATTCATACGGGACACACATGCCCCGCTCGGACTGGAACGTCGTCAAGAACCACGAACTGAAGATACCGCTCGTCCCCGAACAAACCGCCATCGCGACGGTGCTGACGGAGATGGACGGGGAGCTGGCTGCGTTGGAGCAGCGGCGGGAGAAAACCCGCGCCCTCAAGCAGGCCATGATGCAGGAACTCCTCACTGGGAGGACACGCCTCGTATGACGAGCCCAGTCATTCCGTCACCAGCGCCGGGAGTCGCTGAGTTGACCAGCCGCATCATCAGCGTCCGGGAACTCCTTTCGGATTCGTCCCTGGCGATTCCTCAGTATCAGCGTCCTTACAAATGGACAGGAAGGAACATCAACCAACTGTTCTCGGATGTCGCAGTTCACAAGGACAAGTCGTCCTACCGGCTTGGCACGATTGTCTTCCATGAGCACGAGGGCAGGAAGGACATCGTCGATGGCCAACAGCGGACTATCAGCTTGCTGCTGGCGGTCTGTGCCTTGATCAAGCGGCGCAAAGAGAAAGAGCTCGACCGGAAAGACTTGAGGGAGCAACTGGTAGAATTGGAGCGGCGTATGGTAAATCCTGCCTTCGAAAGCGAGATTTCCAAGATCAACATCCACAACAACTATTTGGAGGTTTCCCGCATCGTCAGCCGCTCGGATTTCACGGAGGAACACATCGACTTCCTGCTCAACAAATGCCACGTGGTCACGGTGGCTTTGAACGATGTGTCCGAAGCGTTTCAGTTCTTTGATTCACAAAATGCCCGCGGTCGCGACCTTGAGCCTCATGATTTGCTCAAGGCCTATCATCTTCGTGAGTTCAGTGCGAGCGACGAGCCGCTAAAGGCCAGGACGGTGGCCCGCTGGGAAAACAGCGATACCCAGGAACTGGCGGCTCTTTTCTCGGAGTATCTATATCGCATCCGAAACTGGTCGCGAGGAGCATCCGCCCGCTATTTCGGCAAGAACGACACCGGTCTGTTCAAGGGCGTGAACATCGAGACCATCGCCAGCTACCCCTATGTGGAGCAGTTGCGTGTCGCCCACCACTTTGTCGATCACTACAACGCGCAATACGAGCGCAAGATCGACGGACGCCCCCTGGGTTTCCCCTTTCACTTGGACCAGATGGTCATCAATGGCCGCCGCTTCTTCGAGATGACGAGCCACTATCAAGAAAAGGTGCAGCGCATCCGGGACGAATCCCGCCAAGGGCGAGCGTTGGGCGGAAGCGCAGCGCTGGACGGGTATGCGGGAAGAATCCTGGAAACGATCAACACCTACCCGGCGAGAACCCGCACGGGAGACTGTTACGTTCGAGCCATCTTTGACTGCCTGGTGATCTACTATATCGACAAGTTCGGCCACGCGGAGATATCCCGTGCGATCGAGAAGATCTTCATCTGGGCCTACAGCCTGCGTCTGCAAATGCAGGTGGTCCAGCTCGCCAGCATGGACAACCACGTTTTGGAGAACAACCTCTTCTGCCAAATCAAAGAAGCCACTCGGCCCGCAGATTTCATCAACCTTAGCCTGCCGGTCATCACCGGGAATAGGTCCACGAAGACCGAGGAAATCGAAACCCTCTTCCGGGACATGAAATATTATGAGTGACGCCATCACCCAGCTTTCCATCAAGGCGCTCCTGAACGGTGGGGTGGATTACGTCATCCCGATGTATCAGCGCAACTACGCGTGGGATGAGGGGGAGATCACCCAGTTGATCCAGGACATCATCGACTACCTGCCGGCAAAAGGAGCGGCGGAACACAATTACTACATCGGCACGCTGGTGGTGTTTGAGCGCAAAGAATCCTCGCCGCCGATGTTTGAGACCATCGACGGCCAGCAACGGCTGACCACCCTTTCACTGCTGGCATCCTATCTCAAGAACACCCAGGCGGCTGACCTTTCGTGGTATCAGGACCTGAGGATCCACTTCGATAGCCGGGAACATTCGCGGAAGACCTTTTCGGCGATCTTCGGAGGGCACTTTGATAACGATCCATCTGAAGTTCTCGGGGAGAAAGAGATCAACACCGCCATCCTCAACGGCTACCGGCTTGTCGGAAAGATCCTGCCGCAGAAGCTCAAAGAGAACCGGCGGACGGTGGCAGAGTTCACCGATTACTTGTTTGGCCGGGTGCAGATCATGCGGGTGAAGGTGCCCGACGATACGGATCTGAACCACTACTTCGAGATCATGAACAACCGGGGCGAGCAACTGGAGAAGCATGAGGTGCTCAAGTCGAAGATCATGGAAGTGCTGAACGGAATCCCTGACGCGGTGGAACGCCAGCAGAGCCAGAGCTGCCTCCATGCCGTCTGGGAAGCCTGTGCGAACATGGAGCGGTATGTGCAGATGGGATTTCCACCCGCTCAACGCAGCGCCATTTTCGGGGACAAGGATTGGGGGCGCTTCGACGTGGCGGATTTTGACGCATTGCGCGGGGTCTTACACACAGCAGGCGGCGATACTTCAGCTCAGCCGATTGCCCGCACGCTCAACGACATCATCGGCACGGCACAAGGGGGGATCGATAAGAAGGAAGTGGAAGACGAAGCTCCCGAGCGCTTCAACACGGTCATCAATTTCGCCAACTTTCTTCTGCATGTATTGCGTGTGGAAACGGAGACGGACATCCCGCTCGATGACAAGCGACTGGTGTCCATCTTTGAATCCGAGGTGCTAAAACAGCCCAATGCAATCACCCGCGCCAAACGTTTCATTTTTGCCCTGCTTCGGTGCAAATACTTGTTTGATCATTATGTCATCAAACGCGAGTTCATCAAAGGAACGGACGGGTGGAGCCTAAAGAGCCTGAAATGGAATGATGGCGGCGAGAAAAATCGTGTTGGCAAACCCAGCTACGTGAACAGCTTCGGTGATGAGGACAACACAGGGCACAACCGGAGAATCCTGATGCTCCTGTCTGCGTTCCATGTCTCCACGCCAACCATGGTTTACAAACACTGGCTGAATGCGGCGCTGCATTATCTCTTCCACACCAAAGAGACAATCCAGGCGCAGAACTATCTGGACCACCTTGAATCCGTGGCAAAGGCATTCGTGTTCGACCGATTTGTGGCTCCCGAGGCTCGGGCGAAGGACTATTTTGAGATCATCTACAATAACAAGGGTGTCTGCCAGACCAAACCAGACAGCGTTTCTGACGAGTGCCTCAACAGTCGCCTGACTTTTGGGCACATTGAAAACAACCTCGTCTTCAACTTTCTCGATTACCTTTTGTGGCTGGAGCACGGGACCTCCGAGCCGATCAAATCCTACGAGTTCAGTTTCCGCAGTTCGGTGGAGCACTACTACCCACAGCATCCTCTGCCCGGCCATGATCGGCTGCGTCCTGAGGTTCTCAATTCATTCGGCAATCTCTGTCTGATAAGCCACAGCAAGAACTCCAAGCTCAGCAATTCCATGCCTCAGGCGAAAATGGAACACTACAAAGTTGGAACCCTCGACAGCGTGAAGCAGCACCTCATGATGAAAACCCAGCTTTGGGACACGAAAGCCATTTCCGAGCACTACGATGCGATGCGGGAAGTGTTATTGAAAAGCCTCGGGGGCGGACCGCGCAGCGAAGACACCCCGAAAGAGTAACCCCCATGCCTGAAATCCCACGCTCCGAACGCAAGACGCAGAATCGGGTCATCGCCCTGTTCACCGACCCGGCGCGACCTGATTGCCTCGGCTACCGCTACCTCGGCGAGTGGCACAAGCGGGAGAACAACCGTTGCATTGAGGTGGATTTGCTCCGGGCAAACCTTAAGGCACGCGGGTATTCCGAGGCCCACATCTCCGCCGCCCTGCAAAAGCTGATGGCCGCTGCGGATGCCACGGGCATCACGCTCTATCAGGCCAACCTGCGCACCTACCAACTGCTGCGCTACGGCGTGTCAGTGCAGATCGCCGCCGGCAAGCCGAACGAACAGGTGCATCTGGTGGATTGGGAAAACCCGGAGAAGAACGACTTCGCCCTCGCCGAGGAAGTGACCTTGCGCGGCGGCTACGAGCGGCGGCCTGACCTCGTGCTTTACCTGAACGGCATCGCCATCGGCGTCATCGAACTCAAGCGCAGCTCGGTGGAAATCGCTGACGGCGTGCGCCAACTCATCACCAACCAGGAGGAGATTTTCAACAAGGGTTTCTTCCCCACGGTGCAACTGGTGTTCGCGGGGAATGATTCGCAAGGTCTGCGCTATGGCACGGTGACCACGCGAGAGGAGTTCTTCGTCGAATGGAAGTCGGCGAGCACCGCCGCGCTGACCGCTGGAGCGCTGCTGGACCGTCCGCTGGCCGAAATGTGTGAGAAGACCCGGCTGCTCGACCTGATCCGCAACTTCATCATCTTCGACGGCGGCGTGAAAAAAGTGCCGCGTCCGCATCAGTTCGCGGGTGTGAAATGCGCGCAAGAGCGCATCCGCAAGCGCGAGGGCGGCGTCATCTGGCACACGCAGGGCAGCGGCAAGAGCCTGACGATGGTCTGGCTGACCAAGTGGCTGCGCGAGAATGCGACGGACGCTCGGGTATTGATCATCACCGACCGCGATGAACTCGACAAACAACTCGAAGGCGTGATGAAGAATGCCGGAGTCATCGGCGAGAACTCGCCGGCGCCGCGCATCACCTCGCGGGCGGAGTTTGTCGCCAAGCTCGGCGCGGCCGCTCCACGGCTGCTGTGTGCCCTGCTGCACAAGTTTGACTCCGCCGATCTCCAAGGCCCGCCGCCGCCCGTGCATGGCCGCTTCTACGTCTTCGTGGACGAATGTCATCGCACCCAGGGCGGCGACATGAACAAGCAGAT